>JALXAX010000103.1 GCA_026991755.1 Thiotrichaceae bacterium
ATAAAAAGGATGAAATACATGATAAATTGCTCAAAAAGCACTCAACATTTCAAAAGATTTTTTAAAAATTTTGCATATGAACAATATCTGGAAATTTAGCTTACTTGATCAGAGCTTCCTTAAGGAAGCTCTGATTAAGTCGGGTGGAATTTCTCGACAGATGAAATTGTTCAGTTTTTGCTTAAAAATGGAGCTAATAGTTGCTCTATTAGGGAGATTTTTAAGCAAAAAATGGGCGATTTCAGCTTCGAGAAAACCGCTCATGACTTGATCAGGGGTTCCTTAATGGCATGGAGCACGAACTAACCGATAAGAAAAACGTCATATCTTTAACACCCATCAATATAGAGGCAGAACATAAATGGCCGATGATACCGACCATCAGAGTGATTCAGGATTAGCGGTTGAAGAATCCCGTCCTGACGTCAAGGAACCAAAGCTATACAAAGTTATACTTCTTAACGATGATTTTACTCCAATGGAGTTTGTCGTCGAAGTACTAAAATTGTTCTTTGGTTTAAACCAGGAAAAGTCTACACGCATTATGTTAAGCGTACATACCAAAGGCAAAGGTGTGTGTGGAGTCTATACAAGAGATGTTGCAGAAACCAAAGTCGCTCAGGTTAATCAATATGCCCGAGAGAATGAACATCCACTGTTATGTACAATGGAGGAAAGCTAATTGTTTAAACGTACAGATAAGTATAAGGGATATAAACAGCTTTAGAATAATTTTAGTTGTTGTGAGGGTAAAGTCATTAAGATGTTCTTAATGGGCTTAAAACAATAACAAGGGAGTAATCATGCTTAGCACAGAAGTCGAATATTCTATTAATACGCTATTTCGTGATGCACGCGAAAAACGTCATGAGTTTGTAACCGTAGAGCATCTGCTCTATGCCATGACAAGCAACCCCAATGCAGCAGATGCATTGCGCGCTTGTGGTGTGGATGTGGCCATATTACAAACAGAGCTCGATAGCTTTATCGAAGATAGTACACCTGTTTTGTTAGGTGAGGATGAAAGAGAGACTCAACCAACATTGGGTTTCCAAAGAGTCATCCAGCGAGCGGTTTACCATGTTCAAGCTTCCGGTAAGGAAGAAGTTTCGGGCGAAAATATTCTAATCGCCATTTTTGGTGAGCCTGAGTCACACGCTGTTTACTATATGAATAAACAGCATATGTCGCGATTAGATTTAGTTAACTATGTTTCTCATGGCGTACATAAGTATGAAGATGAACCTTCTTTAACTGATTTGTTAGGAGAAGATGCAGACCCCAGCATTGAGCCTGCGGATACAGAAGGGGAGCCTACAGAAAGCCCACTAGAGAAATTCGCCACAAACCTTAATCAACAGGCGCGCGAAGGCAAGATAGACCCTTTAATTGGTCGTGATAATGAAGTGGAACGTACGGTGCAAGTATTGTGTCGTCGTCGTAAAAACAACCCCTTGTTAGTCGGTGAAGCAGGCGTGGGTAAAACAGCCATTGCGGAAGGCTTAGCAAAACGCATTGTTGACGGCCAAGTACCTGAAGTATTATCAAGTGCGGTTATCTACTCGCTAGACTTAGGTGCATTAGTGGCGGGTACCAAATACCGTGGTGACTTTGAAAAACGCCTCAAAGCAGTGCTTAACCAAATCAAAAAAGAAGAACACGCTGTTTTATTTATAGATGAGATTCATATCATTATCGGTGCGGGAGCGACATCTGGCGGTACAATGGATGCCTCAAACCTTATCAAGCCGGTATTGGCAAATGGAGAACTGATGTGCATTGGTTCGACAACCTATCAGGAATATCACGGTATTTTTGAGAAAGATCGCGCGCTAGCACGTCGTTTCCAGAAAATAGATATTAATGAGCCAACTGTAGCGGATACGATTAAAATTCTACAAGGCCTTAAAAGCCGTTACGAGACACATCATAAAGTTAAATTTACCAACCCTGCGTTAAAAACAGCAGCCGAATTATCAGCACGCTATATCACGGATAGACATCTGCCCGACAAGGCGATTGATGTGATTGATGAAGCAGGAGCTAACAGGCAGTTACAAGCAGGTAAAGCTCGAAAGAAGACTATATCGGTTAAAGATATTGAAGCGATTGTCGCCAAAATTGCACGCATCCCGCCAAAGACCGTTTCGACGTCAGATATGGCTGTATTGAAGCATCTTGATGATAACCTTAAACGTGTTGTGTTTGGCCAAGACGATGCTATTGATCAACTAGTTACTGCGATCAAAATGTCTCGCTCAGGTCTGCGCGAAGACAATAAAACCATTGGTTCTTTCTTGTTTGCTGGCCCAACAGGTGTCGGTAAAACAGAAGTGACCAAACAGTTGTCAGAACATTTAGGTATTGAGCTAGTTCGCTTAGATATGTCGGAGTACATGGAGCGTCACACGGTATCGCGCTTAATCGGTGCACCTCCAGGCTACGTGGGTTATGACGAAGGTGGTTTGTTGACCGAAGCTGTTATCAAGAATCCTCATTGTGTCTTATTACTAGATGAGATTGAAAAAGCTCACCCTGATGTGTTCAATATTTTGTTACAAGTGATGGATAACGGATCATTAACTGACAGTAATGGTCGTAAAGTAGATTTCCGTAATGTTATTGTAGTGATGACAAGTAACGCAGGTGCTGAGAATATGAGCCGTGCCTCTATCGGCTTCACCGAGCAGAACCATGCGTTAGACTCTAGTAAAGCGGTTGAAAAAACGTTTACACCAGAATTTAGAAATAGACTAGATGCTATTATTCAATTTAACCCGCTAGATAAGAACGTTATTGAACATGTGGTTGATAAATTCTTAATTCAGCTAGAAACACAGCTAGAGGATAAGAAAGTAACTATCATGGTTGATGACAAAGCTAAGCGCTGGTTAGCGGATAAAGGCTACGACCCCATCATGGGCGCACGTCCTATGGCAAGAGTGGTGCAAGAGAATATTAAACGTCCATTAGCAGATGAGATTCTATTCGGTGCACTAAGTCAAGGTGGTGTAGTTAAAGTGACCGTAGTTAAAGGCAAGCTTAAGCTTAACTTTGATGAAGAAGCAGAAGTTGCCTTGTAGAGTTATATAGCTTTTTATCGTAACTACTCAGCTTACCTCTACTTTACACAATAGCTGCGTTGAAAGTGCTCATTTATGCCTATAAACTGCGCGCTTTCGCCTTGCTCTTGAACAAAATAGAGGGCAGTCTGAGCAGTTACCTTTTGTTTTTGTTAATGAAAGATAAGCCTCAATCATGCAGATGATTGAGGCTTTTTTATGTGATGAGACTCTTGAGAGCTTTTGATCAAGAGCAATAAGGTATACCCATGGATTATCAAACAACAAAGATCGACATGCTAAGACACGGTGAGCCTGAAGGAGGACGAATGTATCGTGGTAGCGGAACAGATCACCCTCTGAGTAATCTAGGTTGGCAGCAGATGCAACAGAGTATTGATGCTGCCTGTACTGGATCATCAAACTGGTCACAGATCATTACTTCTCCAATGACTCGTTGTTTAACTTTTGCAGAACAACTCAGCCAACAGTTGAATATTCCTTTAGAAGTAATCAATGAGCTAGTTGAGGCAGGCTATGGAGAATGGGAAGGAAAAACACCTGCTCAACTCAAACAGGAATATGGCGAAGCGTATTGGGCTTTTTATGATGATCCAGTCAATAATAGGCCTACAGGTGCAGAACCCTTGGAGGTACTTAATGAAAGGGTTAGTACGACGTTAACAGAGCTATTAGCCCGTTATAAAGGCCAGAATGTTTTGCTGATTTCTCATGCGGGAGTGATGCGAGCAGTTATAGGGAATGTGTTGCAAATGCCATTGGCTAGCCAGCAGCTTATTAATATCCCTTATGCTGGAATGTATAGCGTGCTAGATGAAAGGCGAGGTACGCGGATTTGTTTACCGTGAGCTGTTTTTAGCTCTAGTCACGTAAAGAGATAATCTTCCAGCCTGACTTCGTTGCAATTTTCTCTAGTTGATGGTCAGGGTCAACAGCAACGGGAGTATCCACCATCTTCAATAAGGGAAGGTCATTGTGGGAGTCACTATAAAAAATGCTACCTTCTAAACTTTCGTCATGATCTTTCAGCCATACTTTTAGTCGTTCAACTTTGCCATCCTGAAAGCAGGGGATTCCATCAATTTCAGCAATATAGCGACCATTTAGTTGTTTGGGTTCAGTAGCAATTAAATGAGGTATACCAAAAAGCTCAACAATAGGTGCTGTAATAAAACTATTAGTGGCTGTAATCACTAATAAAGTATGGCCTTGTTGCTGATGATGTTTTATCAAGTCTTTTGCTTTTGAAGTCATAATGGGGGAAATAACATCCTTTAGGAAGGTGTTTCTCCATGCCAGTAGTGAATCCATTGGGTTGGTTGCTAAAGGTTTGAAGGCAAATCGAGAAAACTCGTAAATATCCAATTGACCTTGCTGATATTGCTCCAGAAAATGTTTGTTGGTTTGTTCGTATTCAAGCTTATCGACCACCCCTTTATCTACTAAAAATTGTCCCCATTCATAGTCGCTATCGCTACTTAATAGGGTGTTGTCTAAGTCAAAAATGGCTAGTGTCATGATGCTGGTTTATACGATAAAAAGCATATTGTATAGATTCTTAGAACTTTCTGCATGGGTTCTTCAAGGCTACGTAAAAGCAGAGAGATTTATTGAGCCTTTCTGATAGTTTAATTAATTGTGTAAATTTTGACATTATAAGGATTCTTATTTGATGATTCATATTGAATATGAAAGAATTCAGCTAACTTCTTAATGTTAGGATTTTTTCGTGATTGACAAAGACGGCTTTAGAGCAAATGTAGGTATCGTCGTTTGTAATTGCGAGGGTCGTGTATTCTGGGGGAAGCGGATTGGCCAACATTCATGGCAGTTTCCTCAAGGTGGCATTGACCCTGGAGAAACCCCAGAAGAGGCCATGTACCGCGAGCTTGAGGAAGAAACAGGTTTATTGCCTAAAGACGTAACTATTGTAGGTTCTACTACAGACTGGTTACGTTATCGTCTACCAAAACACATGGTTAGACGTCACTCAAATCCTGTTTGCATTGGTCAAAAACAACGTTGGTTTTTAGTACATTTAACAGGCGGAGATTCCTGTTTTGACTTACGTTCAACAGATAAACCAGAGTTTGATGGTTGGCGCTGGGTGGATTACTGGGAGCCAATTTCGGAAGTGGTGTACTTTAAAAGAAGTGTTTACAAAAAAGCACTTAAAGAATTAGCGCCTGTTTTAAAAAAAGCCAAATTAAAAAATAACAAGTGGAGCTAGATTTATCTCTACAGTTTTTTTGACTCTGACCATGCTTCTTGATCAGAGCCTTAAAAATAATATTAAGTGCTAGAAGCCCTTAGAAAAGTTTAGTAACTATCAATATAACAATACCCATCAACAACAAGCTAGGCGCTTCGTTAAAGTAGCGATACCACTTATGACTACGTGTATTTTGTTCTTGTCGAAAAGTGATCATAATGCGGAAACAAGCATAATGATAAATCAACAGCAATAATATTAACGTTAGCTTTGCATGAAACCAGGCAGAGCTCATCACTGATGTGTTTAAAACGATTAGCACACTGCCAAATAGAATGGTAAGCCCTGCACCGAGTGTCATCATAATAAATAGGCGACGTTCCATAATCTTAAATAAGTCAAAACTAGGCTTATTTTCAGGCATTGCATGGTAGACATAAAGTCTGGGCAGATAAAATAACCCCGCGAACCATGTCACCATAAAGATAATGTGTAATGCCTTCATCCATAAATACATAGCGTTCAGAACTCCCAAAATTCTGATATTATAGCGCTCTTTTAAATATCAAGAAGCAAGCAAATGAAAAAGATAGGCATCGTTGGTGCAACGGGTTATACAGGAGTTGAACTCCTTAGAATATTAGCGACTCATACTGGCGTTGAGGTGAGCATTGTGACATCTCGTGCCAATGCCGGTAGTCGTGTGGACGCGATGTTCTCTAACCTACGAGGCTATATAGACTTAGCCTTTAGTGAGCCTGATGTGGAGAAGCTATCTGCTTGTGATCTAGTGTTTTTTGCGACACCTAACGGCATTGCTATGCAACATAGTAAAGTTCTATTGGATAATGGTGTTAAAGTGATTGATTTAGCTGCAGACTATCGGATTAAAGATTTGAGTGTGTGGGAAAAATGGTACGGTATGCAACATGCGACACCTGAGTTAGTAGAATCAGCTGTTTATGGATTACCTGAGATTAACCGTTCACACATTAAACCAGCTAATTTGGTTGCAAATCCAGGATGTTATCCCACAGCTGTTACTTTGGGCTTACTGCCTTTGTTAGAAAAGGGTGTAATTTCAGCAGAAGGAATTATTGCTGACTGTAAGTCAGGCGCTAGTGGTGCAGGTAGGCAAGCGAATGTGGGTACATTACTAAGTGAGGCTTCTGATAACTTTAAAGCGTATGCAAGCGATGGTCATAGGCATCAACCAGAGATAGCACAAACGCTCTCTTTATTGGTGGGGAAGGAAGTAGAGTTAACCTTTGTTCCACATTTATTACCCATGATTAGAGGGATTCATGCCACGTTGTATACGCAAGCGAGTAAAAAATATGATTTGCAAGCCTTATTTGAAAAGCGATATGCGAATGAGCCTTTTGTAGATGTGATGCCCGAAGGCTCGCACCCGGAAACGCGTTCGGTGAAAGGCTCTAATATTTGCAGGATATCACCTCATAGGCCAGGCAATGGTGAAAGAGTCGTTGTACTTTCCGTTATTGATAATTTGGTGAAAGGGGCGGCTGGGCAGGCGGTGCAAAATATGAACCTTATGCTTGGGTTGGATGAAACTATGGGGCTGACGGCTCCTGCTTTTCTTCCTTAAACCTAAATTCATGACTTCACTGCGGTATAGTGAACATGCTATTAGTTCATCACGGGTTTAAAAATACCTGCGTAACTAATACCTTGCCCATTGAAGTGACTGATTTAGATTAAATACAAGAAAGACAATTCTGATTGTAGATAGTACGATTAATACTTGAGAGGCTGCCGTTTAATGACATAAGGCAGTTTGGTTTTATACATCAAATACACGCTGGATAACTTACAGCTGTATGGTAATAATAAAAATAATAAATATGAAACTCGATATTGATAAAAATATAGGAATGAACTTACCTGCACCTAGCAATAAGTCTCGATGCCTGATTACATTGTTATCCATGTTATTAGTACTGGGTTTAACGGCATTTGGCTTATATCAAAAGAATTACTGGTTGCTGAAGAGTGATATGCAACAACAGAGAATTGAATCAGATAGCGTAGAACTCAAAGTACTTCAGGAACAGTTTAATGGACTAAAGAAAGAGTTAATAGCACTAAGCCGCGAAAACTCTATTCAGCAATCAACCAATAAAGCACTAAACAGAAAGATGCTGGAGGTAGAGGATGAGCTCACCGCAGCCAGAAAAAACCAATTGCTTTATCATGATATTCTCTCAGCTGATGAACTAAATAAAGGGCTGCATATTCGCCATTTTGACTTACGAGAGAAAGGCAGTGAAGCAAGTGCGAAACGTTACCATTATACTCTTATCCTCTCTCAGGTTAGAGGTGGAAAGAAGATCATTAAAGGTCAGTATGTTATTAGAATAACAGGTACGGAGAATGGCAAAAAGAAAAGCTATAGCCATAGAGAGCTCGCTGCTGATGGTATTGAGGCGGAAAAAAACTTTTCTTTAAAATATTACCAAAGTTTAGAAGGTGACTTGATCATTCCAGAATCCTTTAACGCAGAAAAAGTTACTTTATGGATAATCCCTAAAAATAAAAAATACTCAACAAAGAGGAAAGCATATCAGTGGAAACCCTTAGTTGATCAGAAAAACTAAAGTGGTTTAGCAAAAAAACATGCTATATTAGGGTTGTTTACATTAGTGTATCAACGTGTAGCTATTCTCGGACAGCCTCCTAGGGCGACTTTATCAAAAGTACTAGAGCATATGAGTTAGCTAATTAGAGTACCTTATAAGTGTATCGTTCATCTTTCGATGATTAATAAATTACCAAGAGTGGTATTCCTAGTCGCACTTGTTTTTAATGTTGAATACGTGTACTGCGAGACTGAATAATAGTAAACCACACACCCCATATATAGTTATCTATGGTATACCCTCAGGCTTAAGGAGATCCAATCCGCATGTTCAAGAAGAAAAAAGCACAACCCACTACTACAAGTAATAATGTATCAAATAATAGTTCGGTTGATCGGTCAGAAGTAAATACCCTTATTGGCAATACCACTACACTAGAAGGTGATTTACACTTCACTGGCGTGTTAAAAATTGATGGAACTATCAAAGGAAACCTTGTTGCTGAAAGTAATGATTCTGTGTTGATATTAGATCAAGCGGGTAACATTGAAGGTGAAGTACGTGTACCTAGCATGATTATTAATGGCTCAATCATTGGTAATGTTTATGCCAGTGAAAAAATAGACCTGTACCCTCAAGCTAAAATAATGGGTGATGTTCATTACAATTTACTTGAGATGGAAGTTGGTGCGGAAGTTAATGGCAGAATGCTAAGGCAAGAAGGGCAAGCATTTTCGGCAAGTGAGAACACAGTTGATACCACTGTAGAAGAGACAGTTGATGGTAGTTTAGAAGTGTCTTAAGTCTTAAGGAACAAGCTTATGATTCGCCTGGGTTTTGCTAGAACTTAGCTAAGTCACAGGAAACTTGGTATGACTTTTATTCTTAGGCTTCTTAAAAAGTGTAGCATATTTAACCTGAAATCCCAGTTAGGCGGTTTATCAATTACTTAATGATGGCTGGAAGCGGCCAACTGAGAATTCTTGGTTTAAGGAAACGTCAAAGTGGCCTTTCTTGTAGACTATTCAAATGTTCGATAAAAACTATGGTCAGCTAAAGCCAACATCTCTTTATCGCCTCTGCTATCACCGTAAGCATAAACAGAGTCATAATCCTTCAACTGATAATGACTTAGAATGCGTTGTTTCTTTTCCTCACCGTAGCAATTTTTCCCTATAAAATTCCCCGTGATCTTGCCATTTTTGCTCTCCAGTTGAGTGCCTATTAGCCGTATCCCCTGATTATTACACCAAGGTTGTAACCAGTTTTCTGGAGAGGCTGAAACTACTACAACTTCATGGCCTTCTTGCTGATGCCATTTTATACGGGCTAACGCTTCCTGTTTAATAATAGTTGTCAGCTTGCTATTAGCGTAATTCTTAGCCAACGTGTCAAACTCTTCAGTAGTCATACTAGAGAAGAAAGCTTTAAATAGTTTTGTCTTGGCTTTTTCATTGCTCATCAATTTGAGTTTAAATAAAACGAGAGAAGGGCTAATACTAATAAATTTTAAGCCAAGATGAAGGGGCGAGAAACTGTGCAGCAAGAAATACAACAAGCTATCGCCTTTAGTAATAGTGTCATCAAAATCAAAGAAAGCAATACTGGGCATGCGGATACCTATTTGTTTCATAGGGGCCTGTCTGAGAACTAAGAAGCTACTGCAAATCCCATGAGCATCATAATCTGAGGTTTTTGAAATCGTTAAATAGCTACGGCTATTCGCCTCTTCCAATAATCTCAGCTTATGATGCTCCAGTAATTTTCGCTACGCTTTTAGTTCTCGGATAAGCTCCTAGAGGCCAAGTCGTTTGAAAATAGTTTCTGGAATGGTACGAATGATAAGCATAATCCAACGCCAGTACCAACCCGTATAGCATATGTTGCGTTCTTTTTGTTGTGCGTTGTAAATATCTTTGGCAACATCTTCAGGTTGTAAGGTGAGTGCTTTGGGTAGATCCATTCCTTCAGTCATGCTGGTATTAATAAAGCCAGGATTAACCGTTAAAACATGTACGTTATGCTTGAACATTTCATTGCGTAAGCCCGAAAGGTAGGCAGTAAAGCCAGCTTTGGCGGATCCATAAAGAAAATTGCTTTGTCTGCCTCGTTCACCTGCAACTGACGATACACCTATCATAAATCCACTTTTGCGAGCTTTAAAGTCATTAGCAATAATGTTTAAAATAGAGACAAGGGCTGTGTAGTTAGTAGTAATAATTTGTTCTGCATGGTTGAAGTCATCAAAGCCTTTTTCTTGATCGCCTAATAAGCCGATAACGGAGACAACCCCCGTTGGTTTATTATCCAGCGAGTCATAGAAAGCTTGATGTGATGCGCTATCTAAAGCATCAAAATATAAAGCTTGGGCTTTTATACCATGGCGAATTTCAAGATCTTTAGCAGACTTTTCCATTTCCTCTAAATGTCTACCTGTCAGAATGATATCAAAACCATTCTTGGCATACTCATGAGCAATAGCACGACCTACATCAGAGGTAGCACCTAAAATTAGCAGTGATGATGGGCTCATGTAATGTCCTTATTCATTATTGGAAGTGATTTGTAAGCGGTCAGACTGTAAAGATCTAAACAGGTTGTTCTTATCATTCTGTTGTCTTACTTTTTGGAAAGTTGATAAGTGTTCATAACCTGACTTCATCCAGCGTGCTTGTAAGCGTGAGTCTTTCGTAAGATAGATACGTCCTTCTGCTTGGTGGACAATTTCATCTAACTTATTGAGCAACGTGAACGTAGCTGATGTGGCAGGGAAATCAAGGGCGAGCGTATAACCTTCTCTGGGGAAAGAAAGTAAGCCTTTATCTTCTTTTCCAAATAGCTTCAAAACAGCAAGGAATGACCCACTACCTGCATCTGCAATATGCTTTAAGATTTCAGGCATAACTTCTTTTGAAGTTTCTTTTGGGAGCACAAACTGGTATTGAACAAAGCCTGCTTTGCCATAAATTCTATTCCAATTGAGTAGTGCATCTAATGGATAGAAAAAAGTATTATAATCAATAATCTCTTTAGTAGTTCCAGCAGGAACTTTACGGTAATAGAGGTTATTGAATAGTTTAATGCTGATAGGATTTAGCGCAAAGCTAGGGAAATTAAAAGGCACGCTACGCTTTTTCTTTGGCGTAAGCTGCAACGGTTTCTTGGATTGTTGTATGTCTAACTCGGAAGTTGCTGCGTGTTCGCCACGCATAATTATAGAACGACCTAGTGAATCACCTTTGGCTATACAGTCTATCCATGCAACCGAATAGGTCCAATCTTCTGAGGCTTCAAATACTTCCATTGCTTCATGGATGTTCTTAACTCTGATACTTTCTTGACGAATATATGCGGTATCAATGGCTAGCAAAGAGAAGGTTATTTCTAGAATAATCCCTGTTAATCCCATGCCACCGATAGTGGCGTAAAACAATTCACTGTTATCAGTAGAGCTACACAGCAACTTTTCGCCATCACCCGTGAGTAAGGTCAGTTGCTTTATATGTCGGCCAAAAGAGCCGTCACAGTGATGGTTTTTACCATGGACATCCGATGCCACCATGCCGCCAATGGTAACGTAGCGTGTACCTGGTGTAGCAGGCATAAACCAGCCTTTGGGGATGATGATTTCTAGTAACTCTGAAAGTACAACACCTGATTCAACCGTAACTACACCGTTGTTACTGTCAAAATCAAGAATACAATTGTGTTGGAGTGTGGATACAACCGTATCGCTTAATGAAGAGTCTCCATAAGATCGACCCATGCCGCGAGGGATAGCTTTAGCTTGTTCTCTCGTTTCAGTTTTTTCATCGCTTTTCTTTGATAGCTCTTTTAAAAAGCTACTGAGAGAAGTGAGCTTAGAGTCGACTATCGGGAAATTTCCCCATCCGTTGAGCTTCATGGGAATGCTATCCGTAAATAAACCAGCCGAAAAGAAGTAACCATAGAACGATTACAATCTGAATAAAACGATCTTTTAAGACGATCTGTGTAGGGCTACCACTGCGCTCTTCGACGAAGACGAGTTGTAAGTATCTTAAGATACCCAAGAATACAAAGAATGAGGTGGTATAGATATATTGGCTATGCCACTTGATAATAATCTCTTCTGACACGGTGTACATAATATAAGAAACAAGCACCATGGTAGCGAGCATGATGATAACGGCATTCACGAATTGAAGATTATAACCAGCGATTGATTTACGCATGGTTTCACCTGTTTTCTCCATGATTAATACATCATCACGACGTTTAGCAATGGCGAGAAAGAGGGCAAGTAAGAAGGTCATCATCACAATCCAGGAGGAGAGTGTTACACCAATGGCTTCTGCACCAGCAAATAGACGTATAACAAAACCAATAGCAATGATGCAAATATCTAAAATGGGTACTTGTTTCAAACGGAAACTATAAGCAAGGTTAAGGAGGAAGTAGCCAAAAATAATGGCAGCAACTGTACTTGGCAAAAATAGTAATGTGCCAGCAAAACCTACCGTTATTAAGCCAACAAATAAGCCAATAGCTTGCTTGGTGCTAACGGCTCCACTGGCAATCGGACGGTTTCTTTTAGTGGGATGCTTAGCATCGTCCTCTCTGTCAAAATAATCATTAACAATATAAACAGAGCTTGAAATTAAAGAGAAGAATATAAATGTTAAAACAACCTTGATAATGCTATCGGTATCATTTATCTCAGGAAAGAAGAATATGGGAGCAAAAACCAATACATTCTTTACGTACTGGTAAGTACGCATTAATTTTAAGAAATTGATAAGGGTTGTTTTCATTTTGTCTGACTACTAACTAAAGGGTAGGCTCTTCTTTGTATAAAGAAGGGCATACGTTTTAATGATATTCAAGTTAACCACTCTGAGTGAAGCAGAGTGGTTATTAGCCCAATTCACTTATTGCTGAGAGTTATAAAAACTCAGAGTCTCGAACAGGGGTGCTTTCTTTTTTCTGTTTTAACATGACACGGTAGCTACGATAAGCTTCAATAAGCATCTCGGTGTCCCCTTCAGTTGATTCCCATCCTAGCTCTTCTTTAGCTTTCGTTACATCAAGAACACAAGTCTCATCTGCAATAAGGTATTGCTCAGGATCCATAATAGGGAAGCCTGCACGATCCATTAGATCAAGTGTAAATTTAACAGCAGGAGCCCAAGTAGGGATCAAGATAGATTTACTGTTCGCTTCTTTAATCAAGCTAGTCAGTAATTCACGAACGGTTGGAGGGGTAGGTGAGCCAACATGGTACTCTTCGTTAGGACAGCCTTTCTCCATCGCCTTGATACAAGACTCAGCACAATCACCCACAGAAACAAACTGATAATAGTTCTTTCCGTTGCCAATCATAGGAACAGGAAGGTTCATGTCCACTAGTTTGAAGAGGCTCTCCAAAATACCCAAACGACCTTCACCGATAATTAAACGAGGTCTAAATAGTGTAATGTTAAAACCACGCTCGCGATACTTCTCACACAATAGCTCAGACTTGTATTTTGCTTCACCATAAGGGCCAACAGGAACACGAGGATGGTCTTCTTTACGTGGGTTAAAGACGGTGTGCCCGTAAACCATATCCGTAGTGTAATAAACAATATTCCTACACTCAGTATTGTTCTCAAGGTGATCAAGCAATACTTCAGTACCATCATAAAGATGAGACCAAAAATATTCAGTACGCTCTTTTCTTGGCAAGATAGGCATGAGTAATTTGGCTGCAAAATGATAAATCACGTCATCTTTATCAATTTCGATTTTATCCCAGCTATCTTTATAACGAATATCTAAATGGATAAACTCTGCTTCAGGATAGATAGGGCTATCTTCTGTCTTCTCAATATCAAGAATTAGAACCTTTTCCCCTCTGGCATGTAGTCTTTTAGTTAGTTCGGTTCCAAGGAAACCGTTGCCGCCAGTAATAATGTGTTTCATTTAAAGTGTAACCTCAATTTTTCCAATTTTATTTGAAATGTTGTTTCTTATTTAGCTAGCTTTTTGCAACTAGTGCAACGCCAGCCACAATGAGTAATACGCCAAGGATCTTGAACATGCCGACGGGTTCGCCTAATGCAAAATAGCCCCATAATGTAATTAGGACAAAAGATAAACCAAGGAATGGGTAGGCATAACTAATATCTACACGAGAAAGCACCACTAAATGTGTTCCCATGCTGATTACCATCAGAAACATCCCAATGATAACATAGGGATTAAATATAATAGTTGGGGCTGCTTTCAATAAACCATCAGCAGATATTGAAAACTCCTGAATGGACATCATGCCTTTTTTTAACAATACCTGGGAACCGAAATTGGTAAATACGGTAAATAAAATAAGGGGTATGAACTTGATCACTTGATGTTTCCTTTATTTAGGGTGTTTATTCTTTGTACGCTATTATGAATTACAAGAAAGTTTGGTTCATCAATTATTTGTATCTAATAGTGATATATGCGCTGAACCATAGATGACCCTAACTTAAGGAGCCTCTGATCAAGTCATGATTTGTTTTTCTGAGGCTAGAATCTGCCAGCTTTTCGCTATAAAAGTGACCAATAGCTACGGCTATTGCTAATTTTTCTAGCAAAAACCTGACAAATTCTATCTCTCAGAAATTCCGATCAGAGTTAATCAGAGGTTCCTTAAGGAATCTCTGATCAAGTCATGAGCGGTTTTCTCGAAGCTGAAATTGCCCATTTTTTGCTTAAAAATATCCCTAATAGAACGACTATTAGCTCCATTTTTAAGCAAAAACTGAACAATTTCATCTGTCGAGAAATTCCACCCGACTTAATCAGAGCTTCCTTAAGATTTAGCCCTTGGTTTAAGCACGTGCTGGGCATACTAGCAAAGATTATATGAAAGCGTCTTTAGCAATAGATAAATGGAATGGAAAAATTCTTATTTGGTCATTTATTCAACGAAAAACAAAAAAAGACCTTTTATCATGGATTGTAAACACTTGGTGGGTGAGTATTCACGGTGCTTGTAGCAAGTGCTTATTCTTACTACTCTGATCGTGGGATTAGTGAGTGGTAGCGAAATGATTAATAGAGTAACTAATGCCATTGTTTCAGCCACAAAAAAGCGGACTAGAAGTCCGCTTTTAGATACAGTCAGAGCTAGACTTATTTAGCCCAGTTGCTGTAACCATCTAGCTTATGCTCTTTGCCATCTTCATAGCCAGCTTCATAAGCTTCAGTTAGACGCTGTTCTTCGCGCTCAGGGTTTACAAGGTATCCACCCTGCCAGCCTTGTACGTATTCTGGATCAGTACCCGCTGCTTCCATTTTTACAACAGTATCATAATACTCTTGGTTCATAGCCATTTCCTCTTTCTGTTAAATCTAAATTCGTAGTGAAGTTGCTGTCAAAGCAACTAAGACACCCTAAAAAGCTGGATAGAGTATATCAGACTCTAGAAGGTGCGTCTTTTTCATCCAATCTTTAATTTTTCCATCAAGCATGGCAAAGCAAAGCTGATAGAAAACTATTTACACGCAAGTATACGTCTATATAAGGATTTCTGAATATCTCTATAGGGGTAATAATGGAAGCAAATGATAAAATCCTTGCTATTGCAGTAACAATACAATAGATAAAGAGATATCGTGTAAGATTCGCTCTATTCAAATACAGGACAAAATCATGACCGAAAACAACAGAACCGATGAACAAGAAATGGAATTTTCAAGTGGTATAGCCGCATTTGAAGCTAAACACTTCTCAAGAGCGATGCAACTATTATCACCTTTTGCAAATGATGGTGATGCTCATGCACAACATATGCTAGCGATCATGTATCAGAACGGACTAGGAGTTGTTCAAAGTGATCAGACTGCATACGATTGGATGCTAAAATCAGCAGAACAAGATTTCCCCATTGCCCAGCATGGTGTTGGCTTCATGTATCTTGAAGGTGAGTGTGTAGAAAAGGATGGAGCTAAAGCAGTAGAATGGTTTACCAAAGCCGCTAACCAAGGCCTACAAGGCTCCATGACCACCTTGGCGCTTATGTACGAACAAGGCAATGGCGTAGAGCAAGACTCAGCCAAAGCAAAGGAATTATATAAAGCAGCAGGGTTTGATGATTTAGCATGAGTAAAGAACAACTAACTGTCGTTATAAACGGAAGCGCCATATTAGAATTTGATCGTGGGCAACCTGTACCAGGTCATCAACGAAAATACCTCGACAATATGGATGCAAGAATGGATCAGGGCATTACCATTGCAGATAAACACGTAGACAGCCCCAATGCGCTAGAGAAAACACAATTTGTAGCAAGCTCAATGATCAACGCACTGAGTGAAGAAAATGACACGCTAGCCGCAGCCATGTGTACCTATCTAGCCAAACGAATGCCAGACTTGCAACAAGTAAAAGCCTCCTTCAAAGAAGAGTCAGGGCTTTCCATTGAACTTGTGTTTGATAGAAGTTTTGCCAAGTCACAAGAAGAGCAGGTGATTACGTTTAATCCATAATCGTGTATCTTGTTGATAACTATTTGTTTGATTAAGAATTTTAAAAACTATCGGCCAGTTAATAACGGGTTAAGAAAGGATATGTAGAATGCGCTCCGAAGTCTAACAAAAAGCAACATGTGTAAGAGAAAATAAAAATAAGACTGCTAGAATAATAGGGTCAACAATAATAAAAAATGGCTACAAAAGCCATGGGCTAATATCCATAGAAAAAATCAGCGAAGGGGACTCCTGATTTGATGTGCATAAGCATTTATGGATTATAATAATAATAATAATATCCTTGATATTTTCGAATCTCCACTAATAAAAGCAATAAAGTGAGGTTCGTAATATTTATTTCTCTTTGAAAATAGTCACTTATAATTAGTCTTAAAATTTCGTCAATTCAACTTGCGTAATGCGAATTCCTTGTATAAAATCCGCATCTCAGTTTTACCCAAATATGCCGCAATAGCTCAGTTGGTAGAGCAACTGACTTGTAATCAGTAGGTCCCGAGTTCGACTCTTGGTTGCGGCACCATATTCCAGACTTCTGGGTGTTATCACCCAGAATGTCTTATTCTTCAAGGATATGGATAGAATCCCTAACTACATTCCAAAATTAATCAGTTGCTCCTTACCTATCTTAGGATCTCCCTGATTGAATCAATTTTTCTGTTTATACATTTGCTTATTTGGCCACTCAAGAATCCGTATTCTACAAAGCTTCATCCCTCAATTAGTCTCCTATAAGAATGCGGCATCCCAAAAAGTAGCTGTTCACACCATAGATAAAAAAGCCAAGGGAACCATGTGTGAACTCCTGACAGAACTACTCCCCAACCTATCAACACCTTGCCAATCCCTACTTACAGGAGGTAATAGAGATGGACACAAGTAATCCCACAAAAGACAGAAATAAAATACCAGTAGTAGATATTCAACAAGAGCTACAAGCCACATCTTTTGGAAAGAATCGTACTCAAGAAGTAACAAACTATGTGCCTGGAAAACTACTAAATCTGACTGTAAATAAGGTACATACCTATGATAAAAACCCACGTCGAGAAGATAATCCAGAACACGAACAAATAAAATCATCCATCCGTCATCGTGGTATGGATCAAGTGTTGTCAGTCACACAACGACCTGATGATCCAAAAGATGAGTTTATGATTATTCATGGTGGTAACACACGTTTAGAGATCCTAAAAGAGCTTTATAAAGAAACCAATGACCCAAAGTTTGGAAGCCTTCAATGCAAGTATGTGCCTTGGCAGTCAGAGTCAGATGCCATCATTGGACACCTTATAGAGAATGATGCGCGTGGTGATTACTGCTTTATAGATCGTGCGATAGGTGTACGACATGCAAAGGAAGAATTAGAACAAGAATCGGGTGAACAGCTATCAAGTCGTTTGTTACTTACAAAGCTAAAAGAACAAGGCTACAAGCTAAGCCGTCCTGACCTGTTTCGCATGAATTTTGCTGTAGATATTCTCTACCCAGCCATGCCTGTAGCAATGGACTCTGGTATAGGTCCAAGACAGATAGATGCCATAAAAAAGCTTCGTAAATTTACTAAAGATATGTTTGAAGACTTTCATGGTGTCAGTGATGCATCAGAGTCAGAATGGAGCCAGAGGTTTCATGATGCATTAAGTAAACACAATGAATCTGACTGGTCATATGAGGAACTTTATTCTGATATCCTTCTGCAACTTGCTGATAATAATGTGACAGAAGCTAATCGTTTATCCTTTGTATTATCAAGCAAGCTGGAGGGCAGAAATGAAAATAGTGATTCCAATACTAATGTCAATAAAGAAAAAACAACACATGAACCAGCAGTTGTAGCTGATACAGCCGCATCTACATCAAGCAATAGCGAAGTAACTCCATCAACACAACAAGAACAAACATCTGATATCTCAGAAACACCACAAAAGCATTCACCTAACCAAGAGGTAACACAACAGCCTGTCACCCCACTCCTTGAAACACCACCTAATCATGAGCTTTTCCCTAATACCGAAAATACTGAAAGTTCCAATGCAGTAGCTACAGAAGATACAGTTGTAGAAATTACTCCAAAAAACCTGCGCTCAAAGCTTTTCACACAAGCCCTGCAACTCGCCTCAAATAATGGTTTTGGTGAGTTAGTAACACCTCTACCCTCATTAGGATCTGGCTTCATCATTAAAGACTTGCTCTCTGAAAGTTATATGAAGGGCGAAAAGCTCTTTGGCACAATCAAAAAACGACCCTATAAAGAAAGAATCATGGTGTGGTGGATGCTGTTTGGCTTCTCCGAGTTAAGAATGATGGCGCTTCACAAGCCAGACATTATTCAACCTGTCATGCCTGATAGTGATCTAAAAAACATCTTACTGACTAGTGATACAGAGCAGGATCAGCGGAGACTAGTTCTAGCTCATATATTTCATCGTACAGGTGAATTCATTATTGATGATCTATCCATCTATTTCTGGGCAGTAGCGAGCGACAAAAACTTGGCTCAAGTACAGGAAATACAAAAAACTTACAGGCAATTAAATGAAGTACTCGACTTCAACCTATGGGAGTCCCCCTATGTCAGGCTAGTTGTCACCCCTAAAATTTCATAAATCAGAGGGGCGGATAGGATCAAAGTATGGCTTATTCACAAGAACGCAAAGAAGC
>JALXAX010000104.1 GCA_026991755.1 Thiotrichaceae bacterium
CACGTTCCTATATAGTTTGAAGCTCCTCAGGAGAAATATTTGTAATTTCAGACACTAGAGCAAGATCAATACCTTTTTCCATCATTTTTTTAGCATTCTCCAGATTCTTTGCTTTTTTTCCCTCCTCCTCAAAACGCTGTTTAGCTTTCTCCCATGCTGCCTCATCCTTAATTTCAGCCAATATAGCAGGGTCAATATCACGCTTTTTAATTCGAGTCATAATCTTTTTCCAGATAGACTCAGGGTAATGTGCAACGTCCATTTCACCATCAAGCGAGTCTTCAATAAATTTCAACCACTTCTTAATTTTTTTTGGTGTTTTACTATTAACTTGACGTGGACAAAGAAAGAGTAAACGATGCGGGTAAATCTCTAGTGTTTCACCAAACTCATTAACAGGGTTCATATCACTGACAGCACAACTAAAATTTACGCTACCATCACGTGGCGTACTCGTCAGGATGACAATGGTATAAACAGTTTGCTGAAACTCATACTCTCGATAACCCCCTGCCTGCTCGACAAGGCTAATAAGATGGTAATACAAGAAACGATCAAAAAAATCATCTTCTTTAATATGCTGAATCTCAACGATAATACGCTGATCCTTATCATTAGCAAACAGGTCATAAGTGCTACGTACAAAACCAATAGGTTCAGGGTATTCATATTCTGTATGAATCTCATCGGCTTGAAATTTTATATCTAAAATATCTTCTACAAAACGATTAAAAATATCCACTTGACTAAAGACTTGTTTAAACATTACGCCTGATTTAAGAGGAATGACTTTCATTTTAACGCTCCTTTTTTAATTGTTTTGTGAATCCCGCCTTAAACTGGTAGCCGACAAACTCAGGAATTAGCCCTTTAAATTGAAGAATTTTCACTTACTGGCCAGAAATTTGGATTAATAAACTGCTCATAAGCCCATGGACACACCTCAGGAAAAACAGAAAAAGCCAATCCTGTCTCACGAACAGCTCCTGTAACAGCATAGCTATACGCCTTATCGACCAACTCAGGCAATTTATTTTTTAAACCAAGGTTTTCCAGCAAATGACTCTCAATACGCTTACGCTGTTCAATTATAGTAAACTTCCAGCTCCGCCCTTGAAAAGAAGGCTGATACTGCCATTTTAGGAGATGCATAAGCAATGTTTCCAAAAAAGACTGTAGTGCTCGCTTTTCCGACTTGCTCATATCCTCAATTTCCTCAATTATATGCTCAAGATCAACCTGATCAAATTTGTGTTTTCTCAATAAGGAAGCCTGCTCCAAAGACCATGTATAAAGATCCTCATCATATAGTGCCGAACTCATAGTATCTTCTCCATTAGCTTCATATTTAGATGTGATAAAGTATAGTATAAAACAAGTATACCAATACAAAACCGACTATAACGGATGCCTTTTTTTGACTCTATAGCTATTCACATATTAAATTTTTGCAGGAGTTCAAGCTTTAGCTTGTGTGGTTCGCACAAGCTAAAGCTTGAACTCCCTCTTTTTTTAAAAATTAATATCAGAAGCAATTTTGCTACTTTCAATTTTTCCTGTATACGTAAAAACATCTATTTTATCAAGGCTATAAACCACCCACACCTCATGAGCACCCTTTGCCAAATAAAGCTCAACCTTGGTATTTATTTCAATTTTAGAATTCGATGGAGAAACAATCTCAACACAAATCTCAGGTGCTTTAGGGTAGGGGGTTATATAAGAAAACTCACTAAGAAAATCATCAGATAACCATGCAACCTCTGCCACTTTTACTCCATCAGAGGTTTTAATAGAACATTCAGTTAATACTTCGCCATGCGGAAGTTTATTAAATAATGTTGCTGCTAATCTACCTTGAATACTGGCATGTAAATTCGATATGGGACTCATTAATAACTTTCCAAATTTATTTAGCTCAATTTTAAAAGGAAGGTTTTGCAATAGTGGATTATCCACAACTTCTGCCCACTCCATAATTTATTCCATATCTTGATATTTAAGCCAGTATAACACAGACAATATGCATTAAAAAAAGAGCTAACCCCACATTTGTTTAGTGGCGATGGGATAAACTGAGTCTTGGGGGAGGCAGGTTATAGACGTTCATATATTAAATTTCCGTTGATCGGGTCGGGGTAACAAACGCAACTTTGTTATCCCGACCCGATCAGGGCTAAATAATATTTCAAATTTATTGAGTTTAATTTTAAAAGAGAGGTATTGCAAAAGGGTACTGACCCCTTTTTTCTTTCATCAGGAAGCAGTGTCCTGAGTTTATCGAAGGGCTAGTTCCCTGAGCTTGTCGAAGGGTACGGGTTATTTGCTACGACTTTACTTATCCCGCCTTAAGTTGGTAGCCATTTTAAGAAAACTAAAACAAAGGAGTGAAAGATTTATCTTTTTCCATGCCGATGCCGTTAGGCGAGGCGGATGTTTGCTGTGTGGTTTTACCCGCCTCGCCTATCGGCATCGGCATCGGCATCGGCGCTATCATAAGATAAATCTTACACTCCTTTCACAATAGAAAGTGTCAACTAGGAAGTGAACGATGCCGAATCCTCAGTCCTTATTATCCTTATCACTCTTTACTTCCTCCTTTTTAGTGGTTTTCTCTTCTTTATCCTTGTTGTTCTTTATTTCATCTTTCTTAGCGGCTTTTTCTTTCGCTCTCTTTTCTTTCAGTGCGCTACTTGTTTCCTTCAGAATTTTTTGAAATTTTGATGAGAAACCAATCATAGGTTCTCGCATTACTTCTCCAGACTGTGTCATAATGCTGTGCTGTTTTTCCAATAGTTTTTTTCCAACAGGGGTTTTATAGAATGTAGTTATTGCTTTAATTTCTTTTTCTGAGAATACCTTGTCGTATATTTCAATAAACTTAGGCTCTATTTCTTCCCATTTCATCAGTTCATTTAAAACTTTTTCAGTCTCTTTAAATAATTTATCAAGCAACTCCTTATCCTCTTTCTTTCCCCCTAGCTGACCAAAGGAAAAAGGTAGTTTTGCTTTTACTCCGTTCCAAATTAGCTCTTTGCTTTTATCAGCCTTCGACACTGACAGCAGCTCTTTTATTGCTATTTTCTTTGATGCTTCATCAGCATACAGGTTAAAACTCATACTCATTAGTATAATAATCAGAGTGTAATTTAAAATTTTCATCTATTCTCCTTGTATCATTAGGCTACCCGTTTAAGGTGGTAGCCCGTAATTAATTTAATATAAATCCACCATAATAGCATGGCTTCAGGTTTATACTTTTTCCATCAGGTCATTGCGAGGAGCTTTTTGAACTTATTCACAAACGACGGCTATCAGTTTAAAGCGGGACAGTTAAAATTCATGTTATTTCACCCGCACCCTTCGACAAGCTCAGGGAACTAGCCCTTCGATAAACTCAGGATACCGCTTCCTGAGCTTCTCGAAGGGTTGATCAATAAGGCATAAATAAAAAAAGCCAGACTATAATAGCCTAGCTTTTTTATGCTTCTAAAAAAAGTCCTACTTATCTAGCAGTATTAATTACTACCAGTAAATGTACCTTTGTCAGACCACCCATTTCCACCTTCAGCTGGTTCTTCTTGGAACTCATCATTCCATCCACGTACCCACCAGTTAAACTTATCTGATGTAAGCGCAGCCTGAATAGTGGGGCTAACGATTTCGATAGTACAAATCCGACCATTATCACCAGCACGCTGTGTACACAATAGTTCACTAGAATCCACAATCAACTTATACCAGTTACCATATGAAGGATTAGATTCGATATCAAATAAACGCGTGTTATCAGAGTCCTTAGAAACCCATAGCTCATACCAGTCTGCCGCACGATTTGCAGGTGATGGATCAAGGAACTCTACACGTGAAGCCGTATCATCTTCATCACCTGTAAGTTGAGTTTCATGCACGGGGTAAATAACGATTGGATCCAATGGGTGATTTACAATGGTCACCTCTGTTTGATTCTCTGGCACTGCAATTTTTAACTTCTGATAGTTCATATCAGCAGTACGACCCGTTAATTCTTGTAGTGTGATAGTATGCGTTAAGGGATAAGGAGGAACTAAAGGTATTATAGCTGTAGCTCCAGCTCCACCCCAAGCATGGTATACATTTGGATCACGATGCTTATTACTGATAGTTTCATGTGCTTTAAGTGGAAGATCTATAAACCCTAGTACATCAGGGTTTCCTGTCATATAAGCTGTCGCATTGATACCTGATGTTCCTTCTAAGTCTGGCAAAAGAGCAGTTGGCAAATTAAATGCAACATTTGCTGTCTGCATTGCTATTCCAGAAATAATCTGAGCAGCATCAGATTTACAGTCAAATCGATTTTCAGTAACAGAGCGATGACCTAGCTTAATGGAGTTAATTGCAATTTGATAGTCGCCATTAGGAAGGTCAGGTGTGCGCCACTTACAAAGGTGGAAGTCAGCCTCACCATCTTCATCATCTTCGCTTGTGATATCACCATCAGTTTTATCATAATAACCTGTTACAGGAGCAGTTCCTACGATTTCATCTCCACATTGCAACTTAGGATCATGAACGTTGAACATTTTTGTGATATGAGTAGTATTTGCACCCTCACCTGTTTCTTTCATATGACCACATCCACCACCATCTGGGTCATAGGCACGCAAATCAATCGTATAGAAGTCTGCATCAAGCGCGGCTACAAACCAAACATCAGTCGCTGCTTCAGTAATAGTAGCGCCTGCTAGTGGATAATGGATTCGGGAATCGCCCAGATCACCCGTATGGCTGGGAGCAGCAATAACACTTGCACTACCCGCAAGGAATGTTGCGGCAATTGCCGTATTTAATAACGTTGTTTTTTTCATAAAATTACCTTTAAATATAGGTTAAGTAGTAAGCCACGCTTGCGAGAAAAATCCAATCACAAAACGCCTTTTACTAGTTTATCATAGACAATAAGTCAAGTGCAAGTATCTTTTAAAAGACACCCTTAATCATTGTTTCCTAGCATCTTAGCAAAAAACTCTTCAAGTTGTTAGTTAAGTTGCCGTGCAAAATCAATCTAACACAACTTCCCTATTTTCCAATCTTCTTCGTTATTGCTTTAGCCACATAGCCTAGATAGGCTCCCATCGCAACGCCTTAAACGTCCAAAAAACAGGAAACGAAATTTTGTTAAACTCAGTCTGCTTAGATACTTAAATTTACCGAATTTGCGAGATTATCAGAGCTGTTGGCACAAGCTATTGATAGGACAAATTCAGATTCGAAGGACAAAAACCAAAATTTTCTTGATGATTATCATCAATGGTTATTATTACAAAATAGGCTAATAATTCAAGACATTTATAAAAAGTGATTAAAAAATAACATTTTAATCCAAAGAGGGTCAGTACCCTTTTATAAAGCCTGTCTCTTAAAATTAAGCTCAATAAATGTTGCTTAGTGAAGTTGGGCGTTTATGGTTTGAACGACTAACCAGCCTGCACTCTGCTTATTTTATTGTTGTTTTTTAACTGCCCAAGGAGTGCTTCTATCATTTGGTTTTTTTCCTCTAGTTTTTTATCCTTCTCCTCTAATTTTTTATCCTTTTCCTCTAATTTTTCATCCTTTTCCTTCAACGTCTGCTCTTGTTTTTCAATCAATCGCTCTTGATTTTCTAGATGCTCTAAATAGTCATCTTCTACATCCATCGTTTTTCTCACC
>JALXAX010000105.1 GCA_026991755.1 Thiotrichaceae bacterium
TGATAAAAAAGACGACCTTAGAACATCTCCCCCCTCCCCAGCCCTCCCCCCAAAGGGGAGAGGGAGCTTATTTCATTTAGCATTGAACAGCCCTGGGATAGCTAATGAGAGACCTTTGCATGAAAGGCCTCTATAAATTATTGATAAGAACTAACAAGAACACACTATTACCGCATTTTTTACACCACGCTAGAGGAGCACTATGAACTTTATAAGAAATATTTTAGCCATTATTGGACTAATCGCAGTCACCGGAGGAGGCTATGCTTATTCCAAATTTGGATCACAAATAATGGGCATGAAGGGGGAAATGGCCGCTCTAGAAAAATTAGACCCTAAGGCAAAAGAGATCTACACAGAAATGTGGGAAAAACTAAAAGAAACGGGTAACTCAGCTGATGCAACCGTTTGGGTTTACCCTCTAGCGGATGGTGTAAGCGCTGAAGATGCAGAAGAAGCTATGAAGGCAGTTGCTAACGAGCACAATATTAAATCAGTAGGGGATTTACCACTTTCTGATCAAATTACGTCAATGACGGGCGAAGAACAGCGCATGCTTAAAATCTTCCAATTCTGTAATCCACTAACCGCTAAAAAGATGGTTGATTATAGCGATGCCTTTGCCGCTTACTTACCTTGTCGTATCTCAATGGTTAAAGGTAAAGACGGCAAACTTAGACTATTTGCTTTGAATATGGATATGATGATTTACGGTGGTAAAACACTTCCTGATGACTTACGTAAAGAAGCATTAGAAGTAAAAGAGATTATTTTAGATATCATGAAACGTGGTGCAGAAGGCGACTTCTAAAAGGAATTTCTCCATGCCCAAACCGATGGCGTAGCACCGTGCCACGCCATTATCTCACCTATCTGTATCTACCCCTCAAAATTCTCTCCAACCCTCACCAATAATATTGGCACTTGGAAAATCATCCAATACCCCCCAAAATACAGTTATTAATCATCCCTTCGGAAACGCTAATGCTAAACCTCAGTGAAATACTATTAAAACACGGTGATAACATCTCA
Organism: Thiotrichaceae bacterium; assembly: GCA_026991755.1. Lineage (GTDB taxonomy): Bacteria > Pseudomonadota > Gammaproteobacteria > Thiotrichales > Thiotrichaceae > HyVt-477. Next base: position 1,033 of record JALXAX010000105.1, read on the forward strand.
ACCTTTGAGGAGTTAAAAGCCACTATTGTCAAAGAAGCACTAGAAACGCGCGAGATGTTCTTTAATATGGATATCGAACCACCTGTTTATGATGATCGTCCAACAAACTGGTATGACCAATTAGAGATGACATTCTCATCAGCTAGGTAACTTTGACTTAACTTGTTACCATTCAAGAAGTACAACTCCTCCACCTTACAGGGAAAGGGGCTATTTCTTGACTGACCAACTAATAACCAACATCACGAGAAAAACAATGTTCTGGGAAGAAGACGAAGATAAAAGCATTCCTTATCAAATACCTGATGATGTGGTTGATATTAGCTTTGCCATCACATGTAAAAAACTACATTTAAACCACGCATGGGAATTATCAGAAGCAGTACAATCTGAATTGCCTTGGATTAAAGATGAAGAGATATTTGGCATTCATCAAATTCATGTTGCTGAAACAGGTAACGGTTGGTTACGCCCTGATGATAGTGAAGATGCTTTCCTTTGGCCTTCGCGCCGTACCCGCTTCTATCTTCGTGCACCCAAAGCTAGATTAGACGATATAGAGCAGCTAGCAGGTAAAACACTCACTGTAAAAGGCAATAATGTGAGGTTAGGCAGCAGCAAAATCAAAGAGCTAACCAATGCCTCTGTGCTGTTCTGTCGCCAAGTTATTAGTGATGATGCTGAAGATGAAAATGATTTCCTCGGTAGAATGCATCAACAAATATTTGATCTAACAGGAGTTAAAGTCCGCAAACTAATTTGTGGTAAGAGCAGTGTGATTGCTACACCCGAGGGTGCTCTGCCTACTCGCCACCTGATGATTGCTGATCTTGAAAGCGAACCTTCCATCAAAATTCAACAACAAGGTCTAGGCGAAGGCCGTCTTCTAGGATGTGGACTATTCTTACCACACAAGGGTATAAAGTCGCTACATACCACGGAATAAAGCTTTCACAAAAGGTATGACAAACAAAACACAAACTGAACGCTCATAGCCCATTTTGCATATATGGCTTCTATTCGAAGTTTGATAATATGCCCACATATTTTTTCTCGCACACCAGAAAGCACCATCTTATAGGTCGGATAAAGAACACATCCGATAAACTATTATTGATGTTATGGATGCTAACTAATTAACATTAAACTTTAGAGGATCATATTATGGCACTTGACGTAAACGGTACATCAATCGAAACTACTGAAGCTGGGTATTTAGTAAACCTAGAGGATTGGAACGAAGACGTATGTAAAGCACTTGCAGAAGAAGAAGGCATCGAGCTTACAGACAGACACATGGGTGTCATTGAATATCTTCGTGATCAATATATCAATAATGCGGGTAACCAGCCTATGGAACGCGCTATCACTAAAGATATGTCTAAGATCTGGGGCGAAAAGCTAAAGAGTAAAGATTTATACAAGCTTTTCCCACGCGCACCTAGCAAACAAGGTTTAAAAGTTGCTGGTCTTCCTGCTACTACACGTAAAGGCGGTTACTAAACCACTTTACAGCCCCTGCTACGTCTAGGGAGTTTTGCTTTCTAAATATAGCTAGACTCACCTACCCTAAAGGGGTATACCGCTTTAAGTACTAACGCGGTATATTCCTACCTGATTTTTATACAACGCTGTTGGAGATTCTTATGAGCAACAAAGCTGAACTAATTAAAGAAATGCTTGAAATGCAAGCTAAATTCATCGCAGATGAGCAGGCTGGTAAATTCGAAGCAGAAGATTACTATATCGGAGAAGGCAAAGAGTATCGTCAGCGTTACCACGAGCTAGCTGCTGAAGTACGTGAAATGGCTTCTAAAGAAGCTAATTTCTGGAAGTAAATTTGTACTCAGTGCTATTTTAAGCCTGAGCAACTACTTCTTAAAAAAGCCACGTAATTACGATTACGTGGCTTTTTTGTGCCTGTTATTAATAGCTGAAAAAGTATGCCTGCTCATGACTTATTCAGAGATGCCTAAGCCAGAAGTTAGATACACGGCTTCTTCTCACTGTACATGTTGCATTGCCGCCAGATTCTTAGCTAATTAAATATACTCGGCAGATCATTTTACGTTACACTTTAGGAATCTTGGTTAAAGGCTAAGGAAATCATTAATAACCCTTAATCCTCACAAAATTTTTATCAGCTTACACGTATTTCATCATGAACGAACTATCATTAGCGCCCATCCTTTCTAGCCTTATCTATGGAACATTAGGCTTAGTCCTCTTCTTCATTACACTTTTTATTATGGAAAAAATCACCCCTTTTTCACTTGAAAAGAAAATCACCGAAGAAGGCAATATTGCATTAGCGATTGTCATTGCATCCATTGTCTTGTCATTAGGCATCATATTCGCAACCGCCATACATTAACGTTTGCAACGAGACACCTCACAATAAGCATAAAATGAGACCTTTGCACGAAAGATATGACGGATATAGCAAGCTTAATAATTGAGTTGACCATTTTGATAAAACGGCAAGCTCACTAAAAAAAGGCTTAAATTTCCCACATTTTGTCTAAAAACTCAGCCAATAGCTCGGCTATTACCTTCCTTTTTTGACAAAATCTGAAAAATTACGCTCTTTTTTCTCTCGCCATACTTTCATGCAAAGGTCTCAAAATAAAACATATGCTCACATCAGAAAAACAAAAACACGTAGTCCTACTCTTTTCTGCCTTTATCATCGCAATTTGTGGATTAATCTACGAGCTATTAGCGGGTACGCTGTCCAGCTATTTATTAGGCGATTCGATTTACCATTTCTCACTCGTCATTGGCATTTTCATGAGTGCAATGGGGCTAGGCGCTTGGCTTTCCCGCTATATTGAAAACAACCTACCCTCGACCTTTATCCAGCTACAAATTCTCATTGGGCTTATCGGTGGTTTATCAACACTTTTCTTATTTTTTGCTTTTGCGATTATCCATAACTACGTCCCTTTACTCTTCCTCACCACTACTATCCTGGGAGCTTTACTAGGCGTAGAAATACCGCTAATTATTCGCATTTTAAATCATCAAACCAGCCTCAAGCTCAACGTTTCTAATGTATTTACCGCTGACTACATTGGTGCATTAATCGCCGCCCTACTCTTTCCGTTAGTCTTCGTACCACAACTGGGATTAATGCGAACAGGCATGTTCTTTGGCTTGTTAAATATAGCGGTTGGTTTATTAGCATGGTTTATTTTTAAAGCCGAGTTGCCGCATAGCAAAAAACAGCTCACTCTCATTACCCTCTCTGCATTGGTATTGGTGACAGGCTTTATCTTCACCCACAACGTAACAAACCATCTGGAAAGCAAGCTTTATCAACATCAAATCATTTATGCTGAGACGACTCCCTACCAGCGCTTAGTAGTTACCAACTACAAACAACGTACAAGGTTTTATATTAATGGTGCTTTACAGTTTGATTCTATTGATGAATACCGTTATCACGAATCACTTGTTCACCCTGCTATGCAAAAAGCCGCTTCACATGAAAATATACTTATACTCGGTGGTGGTGACGGGCTAACCGCAAGGGAAGTACTAAAATACAACACAGTTAAGAAGATAACACTGGTTGATTTAGACCCCGCTGTCACACAGCTTTTTAAGAACAATAATCAGCTCAGCAAACTCAACAAGGGAGCATTAAGCGACTCACGTTTGACCATTAAAAACCAAGATGCCTGGAAATATCTAGAACACAGCGATCAACTATTCGATGTAGTGATTATTGACTTGCCCGACCCCAGCAACTTGAATTTAAGCCGACTCTACTCAAAAACCTTTTACAGCTTACTGCTTCATCACCTTTCTCGTGCAGGAATTGTCGTTACACAAGCCTCATCCCCCCTCTATTCACGCAAGGCTTTTTGGAGTATTTATGAGACGATGAAAGTATCCACTAATGATGCTCCATGGCATGTAATTCCTTATCACACCTACATCCCTAGCTTTGGAGAATGGGGCTTTATATTAGCCTCACGCGTTAATATAGACTTAGCTCTTAACACAGAACACTATCCCGTAAAGCTGGATTATTTAACCCCAAATATACTAGCAGCCATGCAGCAGTTCCCTACTGACATGGAGGCCATTGAAGTAAAAACTAATAACATTCATAGCCATCAGCTTTTAAAATATTATGAGACGGAGTGGGCTAAGTGGTTTAATTAATTTATAGGCACATTTTGTGTGGAAATCAATCAAGTTTTTGAATCATAGTAAGGTCTCGACTCGTAAGACGAATATTGATTCTTTTATCTTTTTTGAAGGTAGCTGAGGCATATTTTTTATGTTTTTCAATTTCTTCTATTGCATTTGGAATTGGCTGTATCTCTCCAGACTCAAATGATTCTAAAAGTTCCTGCTCCTCTTGATCTAGTTTGTATTTAGGCATTTTCACTCTCCTATGTGCTTCTTGGTTGCTTTACTGCTAGGTATGATTTTTTATTCTCAATTTCACGTCTAGTTCATCGCCTCTTTCAATATGAAAATGATAGCTGGTAACTGTCAATTGTGGAGTCCAGATTCAAAGATCCCTATTGCTTATCGACCTTCTACGAATGATTTTTTGCTCTATAACACTCCAGTCTGCTTGTAACCCTCCGTGATAATTTCTTTGGTATAGTCTTTTGAATATTCTACCAATATAGCCTCTTCTTTTATTTTTGTACTGAGTAATACTTTTAAAGAGCCATTCCTCATCAAAACCTGCCCACTCTCCAGCAACACTAAGGAGGTTTATTGCACATACAGGAGCTACTTCATTTTCCAATATATCTTCGAGTTCCTGAATAGAAAAACTAGAATCCGCACAGACTCGACTAATATAATCATAGCTAAGAGAAACATCTGTATCTAAAAACAGATCGGATAAGGCGACCCAAACCTTCTCCCTATCTTGTTGATGATTACTCTTGTTGTTCATTTGATCAGCTTACTCTTACCTAAAATACGCTAGTAAACATAGCCAGATGCTTCTCATAATCAACACCCCCAAAGCCTAACCGAATAGCATTCTCTTCTGCACAAAAAGCTTGATTCGGTATAACTAACAAGCCCGTTTCTTTCACTAGTTTCTCTGCAAATTGTTCACTATCCACTGCAAGCTTGGCAAAAACGGTACAGCCCCCTTTAGGTGGGTAAAAATCTATTTCTGGAGTAATTCGCTTAAACTCATCCAACAATGCATAGTTAGCTAGCAAATGCTGTCGGTAATAGTCAAAAATAGCCTCAGCGTGCTGGATAACAACAGTCGCAGCTCTCTCTCCTAACTGATCGTTACAAATAGATAAATAGCTTCTAACTGTTTTGCATTGTTTTAGAAAAGCTTGATTTTGGCAAGCCAACCAGCCTACACGAATCGTGGGTAAGCCGAGGCTTTTTGATAACACACCTAGACTAATGCCCTTCTCGTAATGCTCTGCAACAGCAGGTAGCCTGTCTTCTGGTTTATGCTCCAATCCTCTAAAGACCTCATCCAAAAACAACCAAATATCATGCTGACGACACAAAGCTATAATAGCCTCTAATGCCTCTTTGCTTAGTAAAGTCCCCGTTGGATTATGCGGGTAATTAATAATAACCATTCGGGTTTTATCGTCGATACTTTCTTCTAGTCTTTGTAGATCTATCTGCCAGCTATTGTTGCTATCCAGCGGTAACAACTCGACGGCACAACCTATGCGTTGCGCGGTGGCAATTAAAGGCTCAAAAATGGGCGTGAAAGCAATGACTTTATCACCCCTGTTTAACAGTGCATGCATACTGATGTAGATACCTTCTTGTGCGCCTGTTGTTGTTAGTAGGTTATCGGAATGCAGGTCAGGGTAGAGCTGACCAGATACCGCTTGCCTTAAAGGTTGATAACCTAAGTCTGAGCCATAACCCAACACGGTATCTGCGCTGAGTGTTAATAACGGCTCACCCATCAGCTCTTCAAGTTCGCCCAGTGTAAAGGGCTGAGGGTTACTTGAGTGTATGGAGGTTTTTACTTTAGATGCCCACTTTTCGCGGAAGTGAGTCATATACAGGCTTTTGAAAATGCTCATATTTTATTAATACTTCTTAATACTGTTTAATCCCACCCAACCTCCCTTTAAAAAAGGGAGGGGCTATCGTGCTAGCACTTTTTCCACACCGTCATTTGTGCAATCGTATGTTGATGCTTACGCGCTGTTTCTCTAATCACGAAGGGCACATCTATAGGTTCGCACACCCCATCAAAGCTTGACGATAATATTTGTTTGATACCGTCATAAGTCATCACATTTTCACCATTATCCTTGATACCACCTAGCCATTTTGATTTATCAGTATACTCTTCAAGCCATGTATAAGGCGACGTTAGCACTAACAACCCGCCCGCACGTAGTCGGCTTTGTATATTGATAAGAAAGGCTGCTGGATCATACAGGCGATCAATCAAATTACCTGCAAAGACTAGGTCATAATCGGTATATTTATCCCGTAAATTACTCGCATCACCTTGAGTAAAATCGATATTATGCGCTCGATCTCCCAGTTCCAAATCAGCTAGGTTAAACTCCTTCAGATCAGTAATTTCACCTTCAATAGGGATCATATAACGCACTTTGCCGTGCTCCCGTAATTGCAGTGCATTACGAATAAAGCGAGTCGAAAAGTCTACGGCATCTACATGATCAAAGGTTCTCGCAAGCTCATAACTACTGCGACCTACCGCACAACCTATATCCAATGCTCGTTCTGTTTTTTGCGTATCAAGCACACTGACTACATGATCAATACAAGCTTTAGGGAAGTTCGGCACATCAAAATAACTAGCTCCATAATGGAATTCTAGATATTGGGAAATCAAGTCATCGGTTTCATAGATATTAAATTCCTGTTTTACTTCACTTTCAGATTCAATATAACGAAAGCCCGCATGTTGATAGAAGTGTCTACGAAAAGCGTAACGGCTGTCGGCAATCGACTCATTACCCGTAGAAACCCAACTACCCCCCCTTAATAAGATTATGCCTGCCATCAAACGTTGGCACTGAGAAATCATCATAAGTAGGATGCACTTTAAAACCATCAAAACCATCAATCGCTGTTTCAGTCCATTGCCACACATTACCCACCACATCGCCAAAACCTTTCTGCATAAAGGCATCAACAGGTGTAGAAGATGCATAATATTCAAGGTTGATATTGCCAGGCGCTTGCTCCCACTCAAGATGATCTTGATCAATACACTGATGACGCAAGCCATACCATTCAGCTTCCGTCGGTAAACGAATTTTTTTACAGGTTTTATTAGATAACCAATTACAGAAAGCTTTAGCTTCTAGATAGTTGACTTCTACAGGCCAGTTCATCGGCATGTCTATTTCTTCATACAACGCGCGATAACGATAGCCTGACTCTGCGTTGTCATCAGCTACCCAAAATACAGGATGTTTGACTTTTTTGAAGCGTTTCCACTCCACGCCTTCTTCCGTCCACCACTGATCGCAGTCATAACCACCATCTTGTATAAAGGGCAAAAATTCTTCGTTCGACACTAGAAACTGGCTGGCCTTAAAATCCTCTACCGCCGTATTAAAAGAGCCATATTCATTATCCCAGCCGTAAGTTTCGGAGGGATGAGAACGACCTAATTTGATGTTCCCACCTGCAACATCAAGCAAGCTATTTTCAGGAGCAGCTCCCCTACTCTCACACAATTTCCATTCGGGTAAAGGCTTAACAAATTCAAGGTCTAGCTGACGAATCAATACAGAAGAGGTTTCCAGATGAATACGCTCATGCTCAATACCCATCATGATAATCCAGAACGGAGACTGCCAATCTATTGGGAAGGAAAGCGGCATGGTATCTATTAAGTGATTGACCAAATCCCTCACCTTGCCTCGAAAGGCTTTGACCTCCGCGACGCTTGGCCATTGGTAATCTGTGTTATCAAGGTCATCCCACGACATTTCATCCACGCCTATCGCCATCATAGACTCTACGTCTTTGTCCACTCGGGAATCATAAAGCTTTGAAACTACCAGCTTATTTACAAAAAACGTAGCTGTGTGACCATAGTAAAAAATCAGCGGATGGCGTAAGGGTTCGGGGCGCTCGTAATAGCCTTGATCACTTTTCACACATTCAAACAACTGTTCATAAATATCGTAAGTGTCATTAAAATATCGTTTTATTTCTTGTCTTTTTTCATCCACATCGCCATGTGTAAGAACAGGTGTTTTGCATGATTGTATGTAAGATTCTTAGGTAAAAGTGACTGTAAGCGTTGTGCTTCGTTATATCCTGAGATGAAGATGCAACTTATCTAATAATGGTTCCCACTAATTTAATCAAGATACCAATAATTATCGGTATTTCACAATTTTCATCATGATGTCTCTCTTTTTATAGAGGATTAACATCCAATTAAGATTACTCGAATACCAACAAGATAGATGCGTGATATTCACTCTATTTTGAGAATAGGTAGAAATATTAATAGGCATTCTTATAAAAATAGAACTCAACAACCTCCCCCTTTGTAAAGAGAGATTGAAGGAGATTCTTTCAGCCTTAATCAGAGATTCCTAAAGCAAATTGTTCTTACTCTCAGCCGTTCTCTGCTTTAAATCCCACAGCAACGGCTCAAAGCTAATTATAGAAATCATGATATAGATCATGTATTATTTAATAATCTAATAGGCTGACATATAAAGAGTAGACATATGGTAACCACCCAAACGAATCAGGATGGCACAACGATTACCTTATCGCCAAACTGTTCGGCTACTATGCGTCAGACTCGTCAAGTCATCTACTTTATTAGTGGTTTCGTTTTCATCATCGCACTGGGTTGGGCTTGGGCGGGTGCTTATCTCATCTTGCCTTTTGCCGGACTGGAAGTCGGCTTACTCGCCTACTTTATGCAAAAAGTCTGTTATTCCACCTACGAAAAAGAAGTCGTTAATATGAGACCTTTGCATGAAAGAATGGCGAGAGAAAAATGAGCGTAATTTCCTCTATTTTTGCTAAAAAAGAGGGTAATAGCCGAGCTATTGGCCGAATTTTTAGCAGAAATAGAGGGAATTCAAGCCATTTTTATTCGTCATTTCTTTCGTGCAAAGGTCTCAATATAAAAAAAGAACAAGTAACGATCTACTCTGGGCTTCACTCCATTGAGCACACTTTATCCATGAAGCGTTCAGACACGCATGTCGTTGTTGCACAACCAGATCATCCAACTGACCCGATAGGTCTCAATTTAACAGATTCAAAATCAAGATTCGAGTTAGGCACGTTCCTGAACAAAAGCGATAAGATAGCTACACGACAGGCTTTAAAACAAGCAGGTTTAAATGAGTTTAATAGTAAATGGTGGCGTTCTTTACCGTCACAATCTGGCGGAGGATAAGATAAATAATAAGATAAATTAATAAACTATAATTATAATTACTGATACTTGATTGACTATATAATTGATTGATATATAATCAATTTGGGCAAAACATCACACAAGGGGTAAAAATTGAAATATCAAATACAGGCATGGCTAACTGCTGCAATCATCGTTGTATCCATCTTTGCACTACAATTCCTGTTCCTGCAAATGACTAGCTAAGAGGCATCTCTATTAAGAAGCTCTGAATAAGTCTGATCGGAATTTCTGAGTGATAGAATTTGTCAGGTTTTTGATAGAAAAGTTAGCCGTAGCTATTGGTCACTTTTATAGCGAAAACCTGGCAAATTCTAGCCTCAGAAAAACGAATCATGACTTGCTCAGAGTTTCCTTAAGGAATCTCTGAATAAGCCTGATCGGAATTTCTGTGAGATAGAATTTGTCAGATTTTTGATAGAAAAGTTAGCAATAGCCGTAGCTATTGGTTACTTTTATATCGAAAAGCTGGCGAATTATAGCCTCAGAAAAACGAATCATGGCTTGTTCAGAGTTTCCTTAGCTATTACCTGAGTCCGTTACTACACTACGGCATAGAGAATAAGTGACAAGTTTCGATCTAGCGATACCACCATGTGTATGTGAACAGAGTACTTTCTAACTAACTGAGGACTCAAAAGCTACCAAATATCAATTATTATTTATATGCTGCTTGATCTAGCAGAATATAAGGTAATCTTGAGCCCTACCCAACTTTCCTCCATACTCGTTAACCTCTCAAAATTACGCGTGTGCTATCCATGACTCTTGCCATTAGCATTAAAGACTTACATAAAAAATACGATAATGATGTCCATGCTTTAAAGGGAATTAATCTTGATATTCAGCAGGGCGATTTCTTTGCATTATTGGGTGCTAATGGTGCAGGAAAATCCACTACTATCAATATTATCTGTTCCTTATCCAATAAAACCTCGGGTTCTATTTCAATCTTTGGCTACGACATAGACCGAGATCGTGAGATGGCGAAAGAGCAGATTGGCCTTGTCCCACAAGAGTTTAACTTTAATATTTTTGAGCCTGTGCGTGAGATTATTGTGAATCAAGGAGGCTATTACGGCATACCTCGCAAGGTCTGCATCGAGCGAGCTAATGAGCTACTACACACGCTTGATTTATGGGATAAACGCCATGAGCAAGCTAGAGATTTATCTGGTGGCATGAAGCGCCGCTTGATGATTGCGCGTTCGATGATTCATCAGCCTAAGCTATTGATTCTTGATGAACCAACAGCGGGCGTGGATATCAACATCCGTCGTTCTATGTGGGGGTATCTGCAAAAGATTAATGCAGCGGGGACAACTATTATCCTCACTACGCATTACCTCGAAGAAGCTGAAAGTTTGTGCCGCAATATAGCCATCATCAACAAAGGTAATATTGTCGAAAATACCAGTATGAAAGAGCTATTGAACCGTTTAGATACTGAGACTTTTCTACTTGATACTCGCGAGCCCGTCACACAGCTTCCAGAAACGGATGATTTCAGTGTAAAACAGCGCGATGATACTACGCTGGAAGTGACTATTAACAAGTCACGCTCACTGAATGTCATGTTTGAATATTTTACTCAGCACAATATTCGCATTACCAGTATGCGGAATCGAAGCAATCGCTTAGAGCAGTTGTTTGTAGAGTTGTTAGAAAACGATAACGATACTGACTCTGCTGCTACAACTGGTATTACAAAAGGAGAGCAGTCATGACCTATACAGAAATCAGCACTGCTTTTTCAACCATTGTAATTAAGGAAATTAAACGCTTTACGCGTATTTGGATTCAAACCTTATTGCCTCCTGCCATTACCACGATTCTCTACTTTGTGATTTTCGGTAACTTGATCGGCAAAGCAGTAGGCGATATGGAAGGATATAACTACAGTGAGTTTATTGCACCAGGGCTGATTATGATGGCAATTATTAACAACTCTTATGCCAATGTGGTTTCATCTTTTTTTGGTGCTAAGTTCCACGGCAATATTCAGGAGATGATCATCTCACCATTGCCTAGCACGGTGGTGCTATTGGGCTTTATCAGTGGTGGTGTCGCTAGAGGTTTGCTAGTTGGGATTATTGTCACACTGGTTTCTATGTTCTTCACCAATCTGCATATTCATAATATTTGGATTGTCATCAGCGTAGTCATTCTCACCTCATTTTTATTGGCTTTGGCAGGCTTTATTAATGCCTTCTTTGCCAAGACCTTCGATGGGATGAACATCGTACCCATCTTTATTCTTGGCCCTTTAACTTACTTGGGCGGGGTGTTTTATTCGATCTCTATGTTGCCCGAATTTTGGCAAAAAGTATCTCAACTCAACCCCATCTTGTACATGGTAAACGGCTTCCGCTATGGCTTTTTAGGTGTCGCAGATACACCTATTACGATTACCTTTTTGATATTAATTAGCATGAATATCATCCTTTATTTAGTAGCTTATTTCTTACTAAAAAAGGGTAAAGGGATTCTTGATTAAGCGCGTGACTAACAAAGCTCAGCCGTGGTTTAGCTACCCTGATTACACATGGAAGGAAAAAACAGCAACCGTTATTGGTGCGGGAATAGCAGGTAGCCAAGTCGCATGGCATCTTGCTAAGCGTGGCTGGAGGGTTACTGTTATTGAACGGCATACAAAACCTGCAACTGAGGCATCGGGTAATCTTGCAGGTATCATCTCACCTAAAGTCACTGCTAAACCTAGCTTGGGTGAAGACTTTTATTTGCAATGTTATCAATACACACTTCAACAAATCGAAGAACTACAAACTTCTGCTGATTCCGATAATAACAGCGAAACACTTAACTGGAATCCTGTAGGCGTACTTCAATTAGCTTACAAAGAACGAGATATCCAGCGTTGGAAACAGTTACAACAGCGCTCCTTTTCCAAGTCATTATTACAATGCGTGGATGCTGAAACGGCTAGTCTTATAGCTAATGTGGAAATTCCCTACCCTGCTGTGTACTTCCCTCAAGCGGGCTGGATTAACCCCGCTAGTTTTTGTAATACTTTGTTATCACATGAAAATATAACGCTTGAAACTGATACCCATGCATTAGATATTGATTATCAGGATGATCATTGGCGGATAAACTCATCCCCCTCGCATAATCTCTATCAGACAGAAGCACTCATTATTTGTAGTGGTAAAGACCTTAACTTTGCCCCCATCGACCCCAACAACCCCATCACCACATTGCCCAGTGAAATGATTGCAGGACAAACCTCTTTGGCTATACAGCAGCAGGACGGCCAGACTTCTCTAAATAATCATCTAAAAACCGTGCTTGATCACGAGGGTTATATAACACCCGTGATTAACGACCAACAGCAACTCTTATTCGGCGCTACTTACCATAGAGGGAGTTCTGATAACCGCATCAGTGCTGAAGCAGATCAACAAAACTTCGACAAACTAAAACGCCATCTGCCTAATTTAGCGAAAGAACTTAGCTCTATTAAGAGCGGACATGCTGCCATTCGCAGCGTCACACCTGATCGTTTACCTTTGCTGGGTGCAGTAGCTGATTTATCGGCTTATCAGCGTGACTATGTGGATTTACACCACGGAAAACACTGGAAAACCTATGCTGATGCTAGCTATTATCCCAACTTATTTATCTCAGCAGCTTATGGGTCAAGAGGGCTTACTACAGCAGGCTTATGCGCTAATGTATTGGCATCAATAATGAATGGGGATGCTAGCCCCGTAGGCAAAAAGCTGCTTGATGCGCTACATCCCGCCCGTTTCACTATTAGGCAATTGAAAAAGAATACGATTAACTCTACCAGCTAAGCTTCTAATCAAATTTACTTTTATATAGAGACCTTTGCATGAAAGGATGGCGAGAGAAAAATGAGCGTAATTTTCTCTATTTTTGCTAAAAAAGAGGGTAATAGCCGAGCTATTGGTCGAATTTTTAGCAGAAATAGAGGAAATTCAAGCCATTTTTATCCGTCATATCTTTCGTGCAAAGGTCTCAAATAGATACTATATTGATGCCCATCAACCTGAGAAATACAAAGCAACAGTATTGAGGTTTTTAATAGCTACTTAAACCTAGACTCCCCAGTTGAGCGTTCTAGCTATCATTAGGTCATTGATCTACCTGTGGTAGAGACGTTGCATGCAACGTCTCTACGGAGAAGCCCCCCCCACATGAGTATTTCATCATTTATTGGCCTTCCTGATGCAAACACAACCTTATGATATTATTATATATTCATATATGTACAGCTTAGACAATATCTGTCTAAATAGGACGATTTTTACCACGAAGCAAATATTTTTTTCCATTCTCTTCTTCACGTGACATTGCGAAATAGGCATTAACTAACGAGCTACAAGCTGCATCCAGACGATCATGCTCTTCACTTTGATTACGTGTGTATTGTGTTATCACCTTGCAGCCCATCTCATCCACTGCTTGAGTGAACTTGCTCACCGTTGTGTAGGCCATATTTTGTGATTCCAGATTTACGATGGTATCCATATCCATGATGACGATGGTATCAACTGCCGTATTAGCATGTTTGAATAGTTCACCGAACGATACACGATAATTTGTATTCAGGCCTTTATCATCATCAATTTCAAACTGGGTAATGGCTAGTTTTCTGCTACTCAATGCAGACTCAACATCAACACCCAGCATTTCTAATTTGCCCATCAAATGGTTACTTTTTTGAGGGCTTACCAGGATAATACTTTCACCTTTTTCCAATCCTACTTTAATAGCTTTTGCAGCCATCACCATACCTAAACTTGCATCTATTGTTTCGATCAAACGAAAGCCCGTTTCAGGTTGCTTTTGTTGCTTTGTACTACTAGCTAAGCGTTTGGTCGTTGCTGATTGCTTAGCACCTTTTCCTTTTGATGCTTCTAGCTTATTGATATAACCCAAACGAGTTTCATTAACTTTTTCTTGCTCAATTCCCGCGATAACAAGGTTAGTTGCAGGAGGTATCGCCTGTAGAACCTGTGATGAGGTATTCTGTAAACTGTTTTGATTAATATGATGCATGGTAGCCGTTTTCATCTGCTTTGCCTTACGTTTTTATTATTGATTTAGTTAAGGTGTTGTTGATATTTTAACAACGAGCATGTTATTTATGTCTTCATCATATCCACTTATAAAGACCATTTATCAGCACTTATACCAGTCATCAGCGGAATAGAAACTTGCTATCTATTCCGCAAACATCTACACGACTTTTACTAACTACATCTGATAACCTTTAGGAAACTTTGAATAAGTCTGATCGGAATTTCTGAGACTTAGCTGAGCTTTAGCGAAACTTAGAAGCTTCAGCAGATAGAATTTGTCAGGTTTTTGATAGAAAAGTTAGCAATAGCCGTAGCTATTGGTTACTTTTATAGCGAAAAACTGGCGAATCAATAGCCTCAGAAAAACGAGTCATGACTTGTTCAGAGCTTCCTTAACTACAATCACACTGCTCACCAACTGAACTAGCCACTTCTTATGGAATACAACAGCCTATCGTTAATCCCCCCGTTGCTCGCCATCATCCTGGCTATTGTCAGCAAAGATGTTGTACTTTCCTTATTGACGGGTTTATTTGCAGGACATTTCATTATTGATGGCTTTAATCCTGCTAGCGCTTTTATCAGCCTGTTTGATGGCATTGTGGGGCTGTTTTCTGAGGGATGGATCACCAAAACACTACTGTTTGCTTTACTAGTTGGCTCAATTATTCGTTTAATTGTTGATAGTGGCGGTGTTGCTGGTTTTGTCGATTACCTCACTCGCAAGAAGAACCTAATTCAATCTAAACGAGGTGCCTTACTGCTTGCTTATGTCATTGGTTTGATTATTTTTATCGAATCATCCATCACGTCTTTAGTAGCGGGGACTGTTGCCCGACCACTCACTGATCGTTTTGGCGCATCACGACAGAAGCTGGCTTATGTATGTGATTCCACTTCTGCGCCTGTATCTTCTTTATTAGCCTTTAATGGGTGGGGGGCATTATTGATTGTATTGATTACCGAGCAGGTGGAATCGGGTGTTATTACGGGTCTTCCAACCTCTTTGTTTATCCAGTCTATTCCTTTTAATTTCTACGCCATTATTAGCTTGGTTCTTGTGCTTTTTGTTATTTTGACAGATTGGAATATTGGCCCGATGAAGCAATTCGAAAGCTTATCTGGACAACATAACTCTAGCCATCAAGGTACTCATCAAAAAAGCTATAAACCACAAAGCAACAACAGCATAGATAAACAAATAAACGACCTAACAAGCGCAAACACAGCCATAAGCAGCCCATGGAAAATGATACTGCCATTACTGGTAGTCATTGCTACTATCCCCATTGCGCTCTATTTAAGTGGTAAGGGTGATATGTTACAAGGCAGTGGCTCGACAGCTGTTTTTTATGCCGTAATCAGTAGTCTTATTTTTACATTTGTGTATTACATGATCACCAAAACAATGACTAAGAAAGCCTTTTACAACAGCTTTTATCAAGGCATTGGTGATATGTTACCGATAGTACTAATTCTAATTTTAGCACTGGCCATCGGGAAAATAACTAACCAATTAGGTACAGGGCAATATCTGGCTTCAGTCACAGAAGGCTTCTTAACTCCTGCATTATTACCCGCTGTTACTTTTATTTTAGCCGCTATTATTGCCTTTTCAACAGGTACCAGCTGGGGAACATTCTCAATTATGATGCCTATTGCAATCGGCCTTGGGGCGACTTCCCCCGATACGAATATCCCATTGATTATAGGGGCAGTAGTTTCAGGAGGAATTTTTGGTGACCACGCATCACCCATTTCTGACACTACTATTATTTCATCATTAGCTGCAAAGTGTGATCATATTGAACACGTAACAACACAGTTACCCTATGCTTTGCTTGGCGCAGCTTCATCAATCGCCTTATTTGTTGTATTCGGGTTGTTACTATAGGAGAAGATAACAGGAAACCATACTCGCAAAGAATACATAGCGACTTTGCTCTTCGGTTGCTAAAATTGTTCCCAATAAAATACTAACTAGAAAATACTATGAAATCATTCACACTAATCCTCACGATTTTTATTCTAAGCGCTTGCGGACATTCCAATACTGCGATTGAGCTAGAGTTTTCAGAACAAGAAGCTGGAGGCGAACCTTATAAAACTCGTATGATTGTTACCGATAATTTCTTGCGTATAGATGACGGCCCTGTTGAAGATAACAACCCTGAAAATGAAGGTGATTTCATTTTATTTGACCGAAAAGCTCGTAAGATTTCAAGTATTGCTCATGAAAACGGGCGTGTTTTCGAAATTCTTTTCAAGCCTATTACTCAAGAAAAACCCACTAACCTTGCCTGGGAACATAAAACAATGGAAGCGAAAGATGCTCCAACAATAGAAGGGATCAAACCAACAGGTCATAGCTTTAGTGCCAATAAACAAACCTGTTTACAAACCATGTCTGCCAAAGGTTTATTAGAAAAAGCTCGACAAGCTCTGATTGAGTATCAAACAGTACTCTCAGGAGAACACTCAGCTAATCTAGATAAAACACCTAAAGACCAACGTCAGCCTTGTGATACAGCATTAAGTATTTTCCATGCGACTGATTCCTTACAGTATGGCTTTCCTATTATTGAGTGGGATTCAGCAGGGCATCGTCGTCAGCTTACTAATTACACGGAGAATGTGGAGGTTGATAATGAGCTGTTTAAGATCCCTAAGGGATTTACTTCGTTTTCGGTGAATTAGTTTTTCACCATTGTATTAATTGTTGCAAAAAATATATTCAGAGACCTTTGCATAAAAGGATGGCGAGAGAAAAATGAGCTTAATTTTCTCTATTTTTGCTAAAAAGAGGGTAATAGCCGAGATACTGGCCGAATTTTTAGCAGAAATAGAGGAAATTCAAGCCATTTTTTAGTGAGCTTGCCGTTTTATCAAAACGGTCAACTCAATTATTAAACTTGCTATATCCGTCATATCTTTCGTGCAAAGGTCTCTCAGTAAAAACTTTTGCAACTAGTTAATAGGGAGAGAGCCAGGGCTGTTCAATGCTAGGAATCTGTTCATGGAATAGACAAAGTTCCCTCCACCTAGCAGGGGGAGGGTTAGGGAGGGGGTAGATAGTCTGATAAAAA
>JALXAX010000106.1 GCA_026991755.1 Thiotrichaceae bacterium
AAATAAAGCGTTTCATTTCTTCACCTGACAAGTGAGATTTTGGTTAGTAATATTTAACGCTATTATATCTTTTATATCAGATGCTTGTAGTCTAATCTGCGCTCATGAAGTCACGGATTCAGGTTACATCCAATGATTTATAAAGTTTCTGTGCTTTCTCATTATCTGGAGCAGTGACCCACTGCAACCTTTTTACACCTTTGCTTGCAGAATATTTTCTACAATGTTCTATTAACATACGTCCTATGCCTTTTCCTCTCATTTTAGGAGTGGTATATAGATCGTTTAGAACACCAACTTTTGCTGTAATACTGGAAGTAAATGTAAAATATACGGTTGCAAACCCTACAACTATACCTTCACTTTTGTATATGAACTGGCAACCAAAAGGATTATGTTCCCCGAACTGTGAGAAGAATTCTTTATTTTGAGAGTCAGATATGTTTTTTACTTTATAAAATTCAAGATATTGTCTTATTAATGGTATAACTTCATCAATATTATCTTTGGTAACCGTTTCTATCATTGTTTTATTTTCAACCATTCATCGTTAGTGATTTTATACAAAACATGCTCACGAAGCCTATGGTTTTCAGGTAAGGCTGGATGTTCAAAATTTTCATTTGTATTTTTCATTCCCAATCGTTTCATCACTGCTTCAGACTTTGAGTTAATGGTTGATGTAAATGAGTAAATTTCTTCTATTTTTAAATTATTAAATGCAAAATCAAGATGTGCTTTTGCTGCTTCTGTGGCATAACCTTTGCCCCAGGATTCTTTTGATAACCGCCACGCAATTTCAACGCAAGGTGTAAAATGAAAGTCGTAGGTTGGTTTATGCAAACCCACAAAACCAATGAATTGTTTTGTTTCTTTGACTTCAACTGCCAATATACCCCACCCCCTTTTTGTGATTAATTCGGTTATTTTTTTAGCAAGATCATCACTTTCTTTTTGTGTTAAAGCCTTTGGTAAGAATTCCATAACTTTAGGATCAGCATTTATCTTTGCAAAGGATGCAAGGTCACTATTTTTCCATTCTCTGAGTTTTAATCTATCTGTTTCTAACTCCGTTATTTTCATTCAACTTCCTTGAGGTAATGAGTGCCATTACTGTTTCTTATTGGATTATAAATCTTTACATGAAGTATGCTGCCCATTGCTCTATTTTCAATCTTCATGTGGAAACTATATTACTTCATTGTATCTATGCATTTTAAAATAGTTGGATCTAAGCGAGGTTAGTGAATTTTAGACAGCTAACGCACTCATCAGGGCTTTTTGGACAGACAACTATGAAGGTTGATAATAGATAAACTTATAGAATTCCCCCTATGTCAGGCTAGTTGTCACCCCTAAAATTTCATAAATCAGAGGGGCGGATAGGATCAAAGTATGGCTTATTCACAAGAACGCAAAGAAGCAATTCTTAAAAAATTATGGTTCATCCGTTAAGTGCGTACTTTTCTCAGACGCCTGAGCTAACAAAATGAGCGTGAACATGCCTAAATATGATCTTTGCTACCAAACAGAGATCACGGCATGTCCACGACCTTACTTTACCACG
>JALXAX010000107.1 GCA_026991755.1 Thiotrichaceae bacterium
TATGCAATTAATTCATTTGCTTTATTTAAAACCTCTTCTACCCCTTCTAATTCCATTTTTCCACCACAAAAATAATCATTTTGAAGGTCGATAACTAATAGTGCTTTTTTCATTTTATTTCTCTCTGTAAAATCAATTCAATATTACAGAGAGAAACCTCAGAAAAGAATTGAGTAACGAAAGATATTTACTATCATCACTTACATTATGAAAGGATTAATACTTTGGATAAAATGAACGCAAAAATACTAGAGTGCCTTAAACAGAATGGAAGGATGAGCTGGCAAGAAATCGGAAAGAGAGTCCACCTAACAGGACAAGCTGTGGCAACTCGCGTAAAACAGATGGAAGATTCAAACATTATTTCAGGTTATACCATTACGCAAGAAAGTCTAAATCAACACTTCATAACTGTTTTTATGGATACAAATGACTTTGATAATTTCGACCGTTTTTTAAAAAAACAAAAATTAGTAAGCCAAGCATTCAAGGTAACTGGAGAGGGATGCTACCTTATAACTTATATCGGTGATAACAGGGAATTAGATTATTTCCTCACTTTGCTATTAAATTATGGAAGATATAAGGTTTCTAGCGTTCTAAAACAAATTAAATGACCAACTCACTCTTCTCATCAGCATTTTTATTGGCACTTTCTATCCTTTGGTAACATAACGCCCTGCTAACTTGTCAGCTAACTCAGCACGGTTTTTGTGTGATAATGAGCGATAGCGAACACACAAAAAGCGGGCTGAGTTAGCTGTCAAGTTAAGCAATTTGTTATGTTTCATTAATTCAGCCCATAAATAATCTAGTTATTTCTTAATACTTTCCTTTAAGCCATCTTTTTGCTGTAAGCTTTCTGAGGCGACTTTTATATTTATTTATTGACTGTTTTTCTTTTAATGAAGTATATATTCCTTCAAATATTACTGCTCCTATTGCATGTATTACCTCATGACGATTTAAGCCTTGTCGTATGAGTCTCGAATAAGCATTTACTGTATCTTCTACATGTAGAGCTAGCTGATTTTCTACCACCATATGTGCACATGCATGTATATTGACGTTATCTATTTCACCTTCAAATTCTTCTACATACTCCTCAATCAAAGCAAGACGCTCACTTTCATCTAGAGCTAACCATGTAGCTGATTCGGGGCTTTTTGATGCTTTATATGTTTTCATAAGTTATTAAAATACCACATAACACATTTTTTACCAGTTTTATAAGATTCAATTATCTCAAAAGAAGGCTGTGTATTAATGAAAGACTAAGCGAATCTTATGATAAATTATGTTCCTTTGTCCATTCAATTGATTTGGGTGATTTCATTAGTGGCGGTTGCTCATTTTCTTTAAACCAACCACTCATTGTCATTTGAAGTTTCTCATAACTTATAAAATCATGTGTACTTTCAATAATTTCACTTATCAGTAGTGTTTGCTTCGTACTTTTTTGCCAAGTACTTTTATTAACTGAACCAATAATTAAATACTCATTACCCACTATACTTGGATTAAGTTTACTAAACAGCTTAGTCAGATGATGTTCTATTT
>JALXAX010000108.1 GCA_026991755.1 Thiotrichaceae bacterium
AGTATATTCAGTAAAACCGCGCCCTTCGACTCCGCTCAGGGTGCTACTCTGTAGCCTGAGCGGAGTCGAAGGCGGTGCTTGTATGTAAAAACTTATGCAACGATTAATATTAACTGTTTATTGTTGATATGATATTTTATAAAACTGGTACAGGACAGGGTAAGAATGAGCAACAGGCTAACGGCCACCTTGAAAAACTACTATCCCCATGCGCTTGAATGGTTTAAGGAAAAAGACACGCTTATCTTTTGTGACTTTATCTTGAAATGGCCTGATTTAAGGTCTGTGCAACGAGCAAGAAAGTCTACTTTAACGCATTTCTTTCATGCTCATCATGTACGTTATGGTGATGTCATTGATCAGCGAATTGAGTCCATCAAATCAGCTCACCCACTAACCGATGACCCTGGAGTGATCATACCCAATCAGTTACTGGCTAAAGGGCTTATCGAACAACTCAAGACGTTCATGATGGCTATTGATGAACATGACCTTGAAATCAAGCAGCGTTACAAGGGTTGCCAGGATCAGATTGTGTTTGACAGCCTGCCCGGAGCAGGGCCTGTTTTTGCTCCTCGTTTACTGGTGGCTTTTGGTGAAAACAGAGAGCGTTACCAGGGTGCTAATGAAATACAGCGCTATGCGGGAATAGCTCCTGTTTTGGAACGTAGCGGTAATCAATCCTGGACTCATTGGCGCTTTATCTGAAAACGGTTGTCCACGGCATCATGACCACTATCCAGTCGCATTAATAGCGGCAGAGTGGTGAGGCTTTTAGCACGCTCTATTATACGCTCCAGCGTGTAGTTGAATTCTTTTTGACAATGCCAACTACCTACCCGCAGTTCACAGTCGAGGTTCCAGCCTTCTTCACCAATATAGCAGGCCATTGCACCGTAACCATCAAACGGTTTGTAGGTACGGGAGACTCCTTCTTTTTTTGTTTTGCTGTTGTCCATGGGAAATAAATCGGCATCAGGTGGGATGCATCTTCATCAAAACGTAGCCGCAAGCGTGAAGCAGATGGCATTTGTTTAATGCCTAGTGCCTGTTTGAAGAAGGTATCGGCTCGGTGATTTTCCAGTGCATCATAATCGCTTTTTCCCAGACAAAGCAGACCTAAAAAAGATCGTAATAATTCTATATTGGGAATACCATGCCTTTTCTTTATGGTTCGGCTGGTTTTTCCTAAAGAGATGAATCGGTTGATGAATTGACCAATAAGTGCAAGACCTGAATGAGAGGTATAAAACTCTGTCTTGGATTGTTCTAAAATAAAACGTTTCATTTTTTCACCTGACAAGTGAGATTTTGGTGAGTGGTATTTAACGATATTTTATCTGTTATATCAGTAGGTTGCAGGATGATATGTGGTTATGAAGTCACTGATTCAGGCTTTAGTTTTACCTCTCCCCTTTATTTAAGGAATCTCTGATTAACTCTGATCGGAATTTCTGAGAGATAGAATCTGTCAGGTTTTTGATAGAAAAGTTAGCAATAGCCGTAGCTATTGGTCACTTTTATAGCGAAAAGCAGGCGGATTCTAGCCTCAGAAAAACGAATCATGAGTTGATCAAAGATTCCTTAAGAGAGAGGAAGTTCTTAACACGGGAATATTAATTAGTAGGCCATGGAACAACGACAGGTGTATTGTTATCAGCTTGAACTTGAAGGCCAGTACTTACCGCTGTCATAGTGAAAATGGGGATGCCAGTGTAGGTTAGAATGGTCTGTCCAGTTGTCGGGGCTGAATTTGATGGGCCAGAAAATATAGGGTTAGTCACTTGAGTGAAGGGGCCTGATAAGTCTGCTCTTCCTGTAACACTGGCATTGCCCGCAGTATCATAATCGGTTGTTGAAGTAACACCATCATCCGTACTAATAAAGCTATATTGTGAATATGTTTCTGTTATCAGTATGCCGTTAATTCTTGCGCTGTCAGATAAATTTCCATTATTAGTGATAGATTTACTCGTATTACTAGCATCTAATATGAGACCTCCATTGTAGGTCGTAGGTGCTGGAAGGTCTGTACTGGTAATTTGTAAACTCGTTAATGTTATGTTTTCAGTAATGCTCCATGCTTGAGCATTAATAGGGTCACCTGATGTATTGGCATTAAGAGGGTCTCCTGATAGAGCAGTTATTGTAGCATCAAGAGTTCCGTTATAAGTGCTGTCATCATCATTACAGTTTGTAAAGACAATGGTGTAGGTATCACCAACAGAAACGGTTTGATCCGCATCAAGGTCATTTACTGTATAGCCTTTGCTTCCACTTAAAGGGCATGATTGAGTGTAAACATATTGATTCTGTTCAGAAGCGTTAAAACTGTTTATATCAGGTAACAACAATAGAAGGTTGGTTGCAAATGAATCATTGCTATCCACATCCTGGATAAGAGCATCGGCAGTAGCTTTTTCCAAATCAGTATTAGCGGTCAAACCACTGTTACTACTGCCACCACCGCAACCTGCAAAGAGGGTAAGTGTAGAAAATGTAATAATTGGTAATAATATTTTTTTTATAATCATATTTTAAGCCCTTTCAGTTATTTAGAGTGTGTGAGTGAATAATATACACTAATAATTTATTTTTTGGCAAGTTTGTTTGTTCTAATTTTTTTTATATATTTCATGTATTTCTTCGATGAATGAGTATTATTCTTACTGATAATGAAATAAAAGCACTAGCTATATCCTCGCTATAGAAAATATTTCTGAAGCTAAGTACACTTGGCTATATGAACAAATACATCACGTCCTTATTCATTTCACTCTCCATCCGCGTCTTACTGATTTCCCCTTTTCTCTATGCACAAAACCAATCTTCAATTATAAGCAATATAGACGACAAACCAAAAGCCAGAGATTTACAGCACCCAGACTGGTTTAGTGAAACATTCTTAGATTTGCAAGAAGACCTTAAAGAAGCTAAAAAAGCAGGAAAAAAAGGCATTATCGTTTACTTCGGGCAAACTGATTGTGCTTATTGCCAAGCATTGCTAGAAGTCAATTTCACCAAAGAAAAAGACATTGTTAAGTACACGCAAGAGCATTTTAATGTTATCGCTATTGATATCTGGGGAAGCCGTGAAGGCGTCGATATGGATGGTAAAACCTATAATGAGCGTGAATATGGTGAACATCATAATGTGCATTTTACACCCACTTTATTTTTCTATACGGTTGATGCTTTAGAGAAAGTAGATGGCAAAGAAACGTTACGACTGAATGGCTATTATCCTCCTTATGAATTTAGAGGGACTTTGAAATATATTGTTGATGGTTATTACAAAACTGAAAGTCTTAAGGACTATATGGATAGAGCCGATCCAGCAGGGAAGTTTGAGTTAGGTGATATCAATGAGCAAGACTTCTTTGTAAAACCGCCTTATATCTTTGATCGTAGCCATTTTAAATCAGATAAACCTTTAATTGTCTTCTTCGAAAAGCGTGATTGTCATGCTTGTGATATTTTGCATACTGATCCGCTCAATGATGAAAAGGTTAGAAAGAAGTTGCAACGTTTTGAAGTCGTTCAGTTAGATACGCAATCTGACACTCCTATCGTTACACCGCAAGGCGAGAAGCTAACCGCTAAACAATGGGCTAAAAAACTAGGTATTTTTTATGCTCCAACCCTGATTTTCTTTGATGAAGAAGGAAAAGAAATTATTAGAGTTGATTCAGTTGTCAGGTTATATCGTTTGCGTGGTGTATTGGATTTTATAACGAGCAAAGGCTATCTGACAGCACCTACTTATCAGCGCTGGCGTGAGATATTGCAAAATAAAAGTCTAGAAAAGAAACTTAAATAGTAGCCTTTCATATATTGATAGTTCACTGAATCAGTGACTTCATAACCACAGATTATCCTGCAACCTACTGATATAACATATATAATAGCGTTAAATGCCACTCACCAAAATCTCACTTGTCAGGTGAAAAAATGAAACGCTTTATTTTCCAATAGGCGGCTTTAGCCCGCACGGATGTGCGATAGCCCGTGGTTAAAACCACCGTCTTTTAGACGCTTTCTCTTTCAGTCGGCGGCTTAGTCCGCCGATAGAGCGATGTATCATCGCTCAAACCCACCAGCTTGAGCTGGTGGTTGTTTAGTTTAGAACAATCCAAGACAGAGTTTTATACCTCTCATTCAGGTCTTGCACTTATTGGTCAATTCATCAACCGATTCACCTCTTTAGGAAAAACCAACCGAACCATAAAGAAACGTCATGGTATTCCCAATATAGAATTATTACGATCTTTTTTAGGTCTGCTTTGTCTGGGAAAAAGCGATTATGACACGCTGGAAAATCACCGAGCCGATACCTTCTTCAAACAGGCACTAGGCATTAAACAAATGCCATCTGCTTCACGCTTGCGGCAACGTTTTGATGAAGATGCATCCCACCTGATGGTAAGCGTTCACATGAAGTATCAACAACTTAGGGATCAATAATTTACCAATGTGCTCGTAAGTTATTGATAAAACTTTTCTTGAGAGCTTAGTTGAATCAAATAGTTATATAATCTGTTGATTCTTCGCGTGAACGCTTACCACCTGATACCGATTTATTTCCCATGGACAACAGCAAAACAAAAAAAGAAGGGGTCTCCCGTACCTACAAACCGTTTGATGGTTACGGTGCAATGGCCAGCTATATTGGTGAAGAAGGCTGGAACCTCGGCTGTGAATTACGGATAGGCAGTTGGCATTGTCAAAAAGAATTCAACTACACGCTGGGGCGTATAATAGAGCGTGCTAAAAGCCTCACAGCCCTGCCGCTATTAATGCGACTGGATAGTGGTCATGATGCAGTGGACAACCGTTTTCAGATAAAAAAAGCAGGTATCGATTTCATTATCAAATGGAATCCCCGCCGTCAGGATTTATCCGAATGGGTCAAAACAGCGGATGTTCAAGCACAATGGGAAACACACAGGGAAGACAAACGGGTGGCTATCTTTAGTGAAGCCATTGAGGAATCACTAAAGGACAAGACAAACCCATTTCGCCGAGTTATTCGTGTGATTGAACGCACCATTGATAAACACGGTCAGCAACTGCTGATCCCAGATATTACACTGGAGGGTTGGTGGACTACATTGGATGAGGATAAGCGGGATAATGAAACCATTATTCAACTCTATCGGGAGCACGCCACCAGTGAACAATTTCACAGTGAGTTTAAAACGGATCTGGGTATTGAACGTCTACCTTCAGGTAAATTTGATACCAGTGACCTGATCCTTGCCTTATCGAGTATGGCCTATAACATGTTGCGTTGGATAGGTATCTCTGTTTTATTGGGAGCAGTTACACCTGTCAGACACAAAGCTAAACGTCGCAGGTTACGTACGGTGATACAGGAAATCATGTATCTAGCTTCTCAGCTCATTGCTACAGGGCATCGATTAAAGCTGAAGTTCTCAAGTAAAAACCGCGCCCTTCGACTCCGCTCATATATGGACTCCTCGGTTATTGCAAGATAAGTTCGATTATTAATAATGTTAAAACAGTGATCGAGATTGCTGTCATATATTCGGTCTCTAACAGAGGTTTTCATACCTCAGGACTCTTGATGAATCTATCCGCGTGCTTTTACCTCTTTCAGGGTGACGGTTTTTTAC
>JALXAX010000109.1 GCA_026991755.1 Thiotrichaceae bacterium
GAATAGTACACATAATCATATATTTAAATTTTTTTATCTTAATATGTATTTATAATTATTCAGGTATGATAAAAATAACCTAAGATTAACTAAAAGCTAATGGTTCAGATGCCTCCTGAATATTGTCAGTTAAACGCAGACATGACAGACTTCAGGGGGTAGGTGAGCAGTTACAAAAAAGAGATCAAAGGAATGGCTCATTATACCCCCGAAGCTTTATCACAAGAGCTAAATCACGACGTACTGCTTAGGCAGTTTGTTTTTTGTAAGCAGCTGAATTTAATCCCTCAAGGCTGGAGGCGCGAATCAGTTGCTGATTACTGGGTAGGTATTCATCCCGAATTACCCGTCAGTACCATTCGCTTTAGTAGAGAATCGAAATATAAAGGTTATATGCTGGGTTATGTCATAGACCCCTTTAAGTGTGAATATAATAAGCCTCATATTGATACCTCTAATACTATTGGCATAGAAGAAGAACATAATTACGAATCTATTGAAGCCTATTTAGATACGCTAAGTGGGCGCTTCGTGTGTTTGGTTACTAATGGGGTTTCAAATCGAATTTATCTGGATGCATCGGGTTCTTTCTCTATGGTATATGCAGCGGATCAAAAAATAGCGGCAGCATCATCCATGCTGATTCCTTATGAGCAAGAGGTTGATGATGACTCTCAGCTTATAGAGACCTTAAGCATTGATGAAAAAAATGGTATCTATCCCTTTGGACTCACTTCCAGAAAAAAAGTTAAACGTTTATTACCTAATCATTATCTTGATCTTGATAATTGGAAAGCTATTCGCCATTGGCCACACACATCTTTTGAGATTATTGATGATGCTGAACAAGTCGCTGCTAAAATTGGCCATATAATGGAAAAAACGATTGATACGATTATGCAGCAAGGCTTTAAACCCTATATGTCACTGACGGCGGGTGTGGATTCAAGAACCATGCTTGCTTGTGCAAAAAAATGGAAAGATAACATTAATTTTTTCACTTGGGAGCTTCCTGATAATGATGCGGAGTTGGATGTAAATATAGCAACTCAATTAGCGGATGAACACCAACTCAATTACAGTCGTTATCCTTTTGAAGAAGCCAATGAACAAGACCAAAAAGAATGGTTGTATCGTACTTCACTCTCCGTGGGAGAGATGCGTGGGCGTAGTTTAAGCTCAACGATTAAAGCTATGGATAGCGAGCAACCTTATTTTGCAGGTAACGTGAGTGAGGTAAGTCGAGGTGTTTATTGGCGAGATGAAACGGATGCTCTATCTAAATTGACGGGCGAAGAATTAACGAAGAGAGTAGGGGCGCCTAATGAAGCTGTTATTACTTCAGCCGCTAACAAATGGTTAGCAAGTTTACCTAATATGACAATTAGTGAAAAACTGGATCTAGCCTATCTCGAACAAAGGGTAGGATGTTGGGCCAGTGAGATAGCTCATGGGCATGCTGGTGGCCCCTTCCATATTTATCCCTTCTCTAATCGAATGATTTTTGAGTTAATGTTATGTTCACCTAATGACTTTAACTATAG
>JALXAX010000110.1 GCA_026991755.1 Thiotrichaceae bacterium
TAAAACGCGGAATAAAAATAAAGCGACTTAAGGCTGGCTGGGATAAAACCTACTTACTAAAGGTTCTTTTTGGAGAGAAAAGTCAAGTGCTTGATAGTTGATATTATTTTAATGCGATTGCCCTAACCTTGATAGCGCCCCATTGATGCATTCAAGATGGCACCACTTGAAAGACAAATAATGCCTACCAACCGGCAGATAGGAAAACCGAGTCCTGGCTTTTGATTACTTTGTTGCGGGTATCGCGCTTGATTTGCCTCTGTATCTGGCATGGTAAGAGTGGTTCCATCAATGAGCCGTACTCGCCTACCACGCCATAGCCATTTCTTGCTAAGGCGGCTATTCATTAGCTCACCTGTGCTACGAACCATTTCAGAGAGCATTGCCAATGGCAACCTCTGTCTGGCTTGACAATATCCGCCTGTATTTGTACTCACAGAAGGTAAACCTCCAATCATTCGAGTAACCGCTGCATCATTAACGGCTTTTTGACAAGAACGATCCTCGTTAAGTGCTTGAGCCAGGAACATGGATAGGGTTTCTGTAGGTGGATAGAGGCGTTCTCGGTGCTCAGGGAGTAAACTTTCTGTGGTTGATAAGAGTTCAGGACTGGTGAGCTGATTAAAGAAGCTATAAGCATCGCTATTTTTTGTATATTCTTGAAGTCGGCGTTGCTGATGGTGTCTAACTTTGCTATTAATACTCATAAGGCAGGATTCTCTATGATCATGATTTGTTGTGGTAACAATCAGTTTATCATTTATCCTGTCTTTTTATAAATTATTCAATGGGTTAGTGCTTAAGTAAGTGCCATTCGAGTCTGACCCTTTAGTTTCTTTCAAGCTGCCGAAAATATGGCAAAACGTCTAGGCATGTCTAGAAGTGAGCTTTTCACTGTGGCAATGTCAAAATACATGAAAGAGAATAAATATCATAATGTTACGGAATCTTTAAATAAAATATACTCTCAAAATACAAACAATCTAGATACAGAGCTACTATCTATGCAACTAAAATCACTACCTAAAGAGAAGTGGTAGTGAAGAGGGGCGAAATTTGGTGGGCTTCCTTGGCAGAACCTAGAGGCTCAGAGCCTGGTTACCGTCGCCCAGTTATTATTATTTCTTCAAACTCGTTTAATGAAAGTTTTATTAATACCGTAACAGTCGTAGCAATAACATCCAAACTTAGGTTAGCTGATGCTCCAGGAAATTTCAAACTAACAAAATCAAAAGTGGGTTTGAATAAAGATTCAGTAGTTAATATTTCACAACTTCTGACACTTGATAAATCTTTTTTAACTGAGCAAGTAGGAAAGCTTAGCTCAAAGCAAATTAATCTGTTAAATGAAGGGCTTAAGCTTGCTCTAAGTGTATAAAAATCTAACAAGTTCATCCAAGGGACTTTTTTAGTGTGTGTCACGGAACGGCGAGAGCCGTGCAAAACTGTATAGATGATGAGGGTTTGGCCCCTCGGAATCGGCATGAGGGTGCAGATTCCAAACCACCCCAAGCTGCTGTGGTAAAGAGCTGTGGTAGT
>JALXAX010000111.1 GCA_026991755.1 Thiotrichaceae bacterium
GCTTTCTGTGTGTTTGAGAGAACTTACCTGACTCTTTGAACATTTAGCGGTTTCTATCATTTATTACTATCTTTGTATCACCAGAGAGGCTGGCGCATGCCTTCAATGTGCTTTTCGATCTATTTAAACGATGAATAGGTCGATTATAATCCTTTTAATAGATGGTTTTATTCTTATCATTATCTATCTGAGTGGAAAGTCTTATTTAATTTTTCATTTGGTCTTTTATAATATTGAAGTCACGGATTCAGGTCTAAGCCAATTACATTATCTTTCATGTTGGACTCTTCTTTTTTTCTGTTATCGGTGTAATTTCGAAGTGGTGCATTATGACACCGTATAAGGGAGAGGAGTCCATATCATCAGGGTGCTACTCTGTAGCCTGAAGCGGAGTCGAAGGCAGTGCTTGTATGTAAGAACTTTGCAACAATTAAACAATTAATAGGTTTGTCAATTACTGTTTAAAACATAATCAAATAATAAGTAATTCATGAGTATTTCTACTTATAGTAGCACAACATTTGATCGTCTTTTATGCAACACGTGGCGAATAAAAAAATGTGAACTATAATAAGTTCTCCTAGTCCTATTAGTGGCCTCTATTTTACCAATACTAATAATTCATATTCTGCACTAGCCTGAAAATGGAAAGGTTTAAATGGAGATATTCAAGACCTTATATCTAAAGGAGTAGATATTATGAAGTACATCAACAGTAAACTGGTTTGCCCCAAGTGCAAAAACCAAGCCGTACGACGAGTTCATCGCGGGTTTATTCGAAAACATATCTTTCGTATGAAGCCAATTTACGTGTGCTCTTATTGCGATTCAAATATGGAATTGACACTTGTTTCTAAACCACCCGTGCCACATTGAGAACAAAGCATTTCTAATCATAATGACTATTCAGTCATTATTTTTCTGATTAAGCATCTCTTAAAGTAAGAAAAACTTCTTGTGTATTGGGTCTGACTCCTCGCCAAATACTGAATGATTCTGCTGCCTGTTCAATCAACATGCCTAAGCCATCCAATGACTTTTCTACTCCCAGACCCTTTGTCCATTTAACAAATGCTGTGGGTTCATTAGAGTACATCATGTCATAGCAACAACTGGCTTGTTTTATGTGATGCTCAGCAACAGGAGGAAGCTCATCATGTAGACTGGCTGCGGTACCATTAATAATAATATCGAAACTATGATTAGGAATAGTGTCAAAACCGCCTCCTTTTATATCACCAAAGGGTTGAAACAAGGTAGCCAAATCATCAGCTTTGGATACAGTACGGTTTGCAATAAACAGCTCAGCGGGTTGTCGTTCTAGTATCGGCTGAATAACACCGCGAACCGCTCCTCCAGCTCCCAAAATAAGTACCTTTTTATCTTCTAAAGCCACTTTATTATTATTTTCAAGGTCTATAACTAAGCCTATGCCATCAGTGGTAGTCCCATAAATACTGCCATCATCTCGCTGTACTAATGTATTCACGGCACCCACTAATTTAGCGTAATCACTTAGCTCATTACCCTGCTCTTTACACAATGACCAAGCATCCAGTTTAAAAGGTACAGTTACATTAAGCCCTTTACCGTGTTGATTATTGAAAAAGTGCATAATACTTTCACGAAAACCATCAAGCGGAGCTAATAAAGTAACGTAATTTAAATCTTGTGATGTCTGCTTTGCAAATAAGCTATGTATGATCGGTGATTTACTATGGGCAATAGGGTTGCCAACAACAGCATATTGATCCGTCATGACTAATTCTTTTCCTTAGCTCTAAGCCACGTTGCTACGTCTTTCGCATAGTATGTCAGAATCGCATCACCACCTGCGCGCTTCATAGATACAAGCGCTTCTAATACACAGGCTTTTTCATCAATCCAGCCATTTATACCTGCTGCTTTTAGCATGGCGTATTCGCCACTAACCTGATAAATAAAAGTAGGTACTTTAAACTCATCCTTAATACGTCTAACGATATCAAGATAAGGTAAGCCGGGCTTTACCATGATCATGTCAGTGCCTTCGCTAATATCTAATGCTACTTCTGTAAGCGCTTCATCACTATTGGCAGGATCCATCTGATAACTATATTTATTACCCCCTGCCAAATTGCTGGCAGAGCCGACTGCATCTCTAAATGGACCATAAAAGCTGGATGCGTACTTGGCAGAGTAAGCAAGAATACGTGTATTCACATGCCCATTATCTTCCAAAGCCTTTCTAATACGACCAACGCGTCCATCCATCATATCTGACGGAGCGACAATATCTGCACCTGCATCTGCATGAGACAGCGCCTGTTTAACAAGCGCATCGACTGTTCTGTCATTTTCAATGTAGCCTGTTTCATCCATGAGTCCATCTTGACCATGGGACGTAAAAGGATCTAGCGCAACATCAGTAATAACACCTAACTCTGGCACTGCTTGTTTAATAGCTCTGACAGCTCTTTGCGCTAAGCCATCAGGATTATAGGCTTCCTCTGCTTCATCTGACTTTACATCACTGGGGGTTACGGGAAAGATGGCTAAGGCAGGAATACCCAGTTCAACTAGCTGCTTCGCTTCCTCTACTAATAAATCAAGTGTCAGTCGAGTGACACCTGGCATAGAAGCTATATCTTCGCGTTGATTTTCACCTTCTATCACAAAGACAGGATAAATAAGGTCATTAGTAGTTAGTACGTTTTCCCTCATCAAGCGACGGGAAAAACCATCTTTTCGCATTCTGCGAGGACGGCTGTTGGGGTATGAAGTATTAGAGTTAGTCATAATAAAATGATGGTTATTAAGATAGAGGGGTTTATTATTAATCGTTACGAAAGTTTTTACATACAAGTACCGCCTTCGACTCCGCTCAGGCTACAGAGTAGCACCCTGAGCGGAGTCGAAGGGCGCGGTTTTACTATACGAGACCTTTGCACGAAAGATATGGCGGATTAAAATGGCTTGAATTCCCTCTATTTCTGCTAAAAATTCGGCCAATAGCTCGGCTATTACTCTCTTTTTTAGCAAAAATAGAGAAAATTACGCTCATTTTTCTCTCGCCATCCTTTCATACAAGGTCTCAGTACATACTTTTACAACTATGCATCCACATTAAACATACTTTCGCCAAAGGTATCCATATTGCTATCCATAATAAGCCAATTGTTTAATACCTTGCAAAATATATCAGCCGTTTTCTCTGCATCATAAGCAGCTGAATGCGCCTGTGATGAGTCCCAAGAGATATTTGCTTTTTTGGCAACACGGGCTAATACGGTCTGACCATACGCCATTGCGCCTAAGGTAACGGTGTCAAAGGTACTAAATGGATGAAATGGATTTCGTTTATTGCCCACTCGTTCAGCCGCTGTGTTCAAAAAACCTAGATCAAAGTGAGCGTTATGGCCCACTAATACAGCACGTGAACATTTATTAAGCTTTACTTCTTTGCGTACCGTATTGAAAAATTCAGCCATTGCTTGGGGTTCAGACTTAGCAATCTCTTGCCTGAAGGGACTATCTATATCAATACCGTTAACCTCTAACGATTTAGGATCAAGGTTAGCGCCTTCAAAAGGGGTAATATGCCAAGAAAAGGTTCGGTGACGTGACAGCTCGCCTTTTTCATCCATTCTTAATATGACAGCAGCGACTTCTAATAAAGCATCAGTATCTTTATTAAAACCACCTGTTTCCATATCAACAACGATGGGTAAAAAGCCTCTAAACCTGTCTTGAATTGGTACAATTTCGATTTCATCATTCATGCTGGAGAGCTTACAGTATCATAGAAAAAAAGTAACTAGCACCTAGGAGGTTATCTGAGAACTAAGAAGCTACTGCAAACCCCATGAGCATCATAATCTGAGTTTATTGAAATCGTTAAATAGCTATAGCTATTCGCCTCTTCCAATAATCTCACCTTATGATACTCCTGTGATTTTCGCTACGCTTTTAGTTCTCGGACAACCTCCTAGTACATCAACCAGTCCAAAATGCGCCCAAAGGGTTGTCCTGTCTGCCTCCATGCCGTTGTTGCACTTTTTGTGAAGGGAACAACCATTCCCTGCAAAGTGCGCCTAGCCATGAAGGCAGACAGGATAACTGAGACCGTCATTTTGAGCTGGTTAATGTACTAGGCCATTATTGAAATTGAAGTGGTATTAAATACAAGCTACTTACATTGCTTACTCACACCTAATATGTAGTGCTTAACCACCCCAATTTGTTGTGCGGTGCTACTGCCTTTAAAGCCTGTAATTAAATCATCTCGTAAATAACGTTGTGCTTCCCTAATCATAGGCTTTGCCAGTGGCATGTATGACCAGTGCCATTTTTCTTCTAGATAACCATACGGCCTGTTTGCAGTATAGGGGCGACAAAAACCATACTTAGCTGCATTTGCTTCAAGCCAGTTAAATAACCGTAGACCTTTCCCCGTTTCAAACCAATGATTATTAAATGAATTTAAATCAATATCTGTGCCCCAATGATGGCGAGATGTACCAGGCATAGAGCTATACTGTAAAACTTTAAGGGACTTATCGACGGGTTTTACAATATCACGAGCAACATTAGTACCATCAGAGAGCTTGCGTTTCCCTAGCCATTTACGTTCCCATATACGTTTTTGATGATAAAAGTTACGCGTGGCAGAACGTATGGTTAGACGAATTCCATCACGCTTCGCATCGTTACTCATTCTTATAAAAGCACTAAGTGCTTCCTGTCTTAGATATAACCCTTTTCTATCGGCATATTTTTGTGGAATTTTAACAAATAGTTTGGCTTTTTTAGGATCAAATTTTCCCATAAGATAGTTGGTAGCAGCACTATTGCTACTACGAGTAGAAACACCCTTTGCATTTTCAGTTGGTTTCAGAGAAACATGAGATAAATGAGGTTTCGACAGAAACTCAGATTGTGGGGATAATGATTTTGCAAGAGCAAGTTGATTATTGTCGCTACTATCGGCTTTATGATTTGCATTACAAGCTGGTAACAACACAGCTGATAGAAAAATTATTAGTAACGCTTTATAAATCATAATAATAAAATGCTTAGCAAGACCATTGGTAAATACATAGACTGCCACATCCCATCTTTAAATAATAGAGGTGGGATTGCATTGATAAGTCTGTTATTCCCAATCAAGGGGATCTCTATTGTTCTAGCTTCAGCAAAACGAACTGTGAATTATAGAGATGCCCTCAAGCTAGCTTTAACCTGAATCCGTGACTTCACTACGGCACAGTGAATAAGCTATTGATTCATCACGGGTTTAAAAAATACCCGCTTAACCTAAGGGTGAAGCTAAGATTTTTTAAATTCCCGTGCTAAACCAATATCTTATCCCCTGTTATCCGCATTGAAGTCACGAATTCAGGTTTAATACTATTGTCCAAGCATTTTTCTTTTTAAGCTTTGTTGGACAGGGTTCTTAGACAACCAAATACCAAATAAAGCTTTTTTGAAAGCAGCAGAGCGGATAGTAGCAACTTTTACACCATTCCTAACCACATGCACACCACTACCTGGCATATTGATTAGCTCATAGATGTCTCCGGGTCCTACACCTTTATCGAAGGTCTTTAATAACTCATCTATCTGAGGTTTAATAGCACTGATATTACCATTTGTAGCTTTCTCAAAACCCTCAAGTGTTGCATGTTTCATTTTTTTTGGACTAATTAATGATGATTTAATGGTTAGTCGAATAGCCATAGGTGAGTCATCAGCAATAATTTTATCAGCATCATTGCTTTTTTCTGTAAGGTACAAACTTCCTAAATACAAACTAATAAATAATTTCTTTCTCAAGCCTGCTCCATTTAATTGCATGGTCTTACCACCATAACTAAAAGTGGATGTATTTGACTTGCCCGCATCTTTGGCATAACTATTTATGGGTAAAGCGACAAACATTATTAACCCCATTAGAGCAATGACTAATTGATTAAATGATAACGTGTTAGATGATTTCATGGTTTCACTCCTACTTTTTGGACTCTAAGTATAGAACAAGTATATTAGTTATATTTATCAAGTTTAGCTATTAGAGACCTTTGCATGAAAGGATGGCGAGATAAAAATGAGCGTAATTTTCTCTCTTTTTGCTAAAAAAGAGGGTACTAGCCGAGCTATTGGCCGAATTTTTAGCAGAAAAAGAGGAAATTCAAGCCATTTTTTAGTGAGCTTGCCGTTTTATTAAAACGGTCAACTCTATTATTTAGCTTGCTATATCCATCATATATTTCGTGCAAAGGTCTCTATTTGTGAATCTATCTGATGAATTTAAGATTTACGTATCAACAACTTGGAACAGTGTTACATCAGATCTGTAAGCTACCAACAACCTGAATCCGTGACTTCACTACGGCATAGGGAATAAGATATTGATTCATCGCGGGTTTAAAAAATACCCGCTTAACGAAGGGTGAAGCTAAGATTTTTTAAAATCCCGTGCTAAACCAATCTCTTATCCCCTATTATCCGCATTGAAGTCACGGATTCAGGTACAAGTCTAGTTGCAAACTAACATAACCAAGCTATGCAGGAAAAACCCCTGTTGATATATAACGATCACCTCTATCACAGATAATTACCACGATGGTTGCATTCTCAAGCTGTTGAGATAGCTGAAGTGCAGCAGCAACAGCACCACCCGATGACACGCCTGCAAAGATACCTTCGCTGCTAGCCAAATCACGCATGGTAGTTTCTGCTTGTTGCTGGGTAACATCCAGCTCTTTATCGACACGACTATTATCAAAGATACTTGGCAGGTATTCGACAGGCCATCGTCTAATCCCTGGAATGGAGTCTTCATCGCCTTTAGGCTGCACACCAACGATGGTAATGTC
This sequence comes from Thiotrichaceae bacterium, assembly GCA_026991755.1. GTDB lineage: Bacteria > Pseudomonadota > Gammaproteobacteria > Thiotrichales > Thiotrichaceae > HyVt-477. The sequence continues at coordinate 6,858 of JALXAX010000111.1, forward strand.
TGCATTTTTCTCTTTAAGGTAACGAGCAGTCCCCATAATGGTTCCCGTTGTACCCATGGCACTAACAAAGTGCGTGATTTCGCCTTGTGTTTGTTGCCATATTTCAGGCCCCGTGGTGTGATAATGCGCTTCAGGATTATCAGCATTAGCAAACTGATCTAACAATAATCCTTTTCCCTCTTCTGCCATTTTAGTAGCTAGGTCCCGTGCGCCTTCCATGCCCTCCTCAGCAGATACTAAAATCAACTCAGCACCATAGGCTTTCATTGAGGCTCTGCGTTCTTCACTCATTGTCTCAGGCATCACCAGTAGCATCTTGTAGCCTTTGATTGCAGCGACCATGGCAAGTGCAATGCCCGTATTACCACTAGTAGCTTCTATCAGCGTGTCACCTGGCTTTATGCTATTTCGCTGTTCTGCTAGGTTGATCATACTTAATGCGGGGCGATCTTTTACAGAACCCGCAGGGTTATTACCTTCCAGCTTGACTAAAATGGTATTAGTAGTCTGACCCGGTAGGCGCTGTAAACGGACTAGTGGAGTATTACCAATAGTCGACTCTATCGTTGCGTATTCAGGATGGCTGTCAGTGGTTGTAGCATGGTGGGGTGTGTTTTTCATAGGATTATTTCAATATGAGTACTTAGTCGGAGTGCCTCAATTATATGATACCTTTGCATGAAAGGATGGCGAGAGAAAAATGAGCGTAATTTTCTCTATTTTTGCTAAAAAAGAGGGTAATAGCCGAGCTATTGGCCGAATTTTTAGCAAAGATAGAGGAAATTCAAGCCATTTTCATCCGTCATATCTTTCGTGCAAAGGTCTCTATAAGTAAGTTAGCTTACCAAAATGACATAAGCAACCGCATAGTCTCGCTCATCCGATAAGGTAAGAAAGCTTTGTGTAATATGTTGTGAGGTGACAAAGGTAGCGGTTGCGCCATGATACTGAATCATCGGCATACCTAATTCGTTATTGGTCGTTTCAATCTCAGTAAACGAGGTGTGTTTGCCGATTCCCGTTCCTAAAGCTTTAGCAACGGCTTCTTTGGCCGCAAAACGTTTAGCAAGGTAACTAACAGGTTGCCGATGTACATTATAAATACTCAATTCATTGGCATGTAAAATACGTTCAGCAAAGCGTTCACCATGCTTTTGTAATGCATCGTTGATTCGCTTTATCTGAACAATGTCCGTACCAATGCCTGTTATGTTCATATTTACACACGCGCATCTAGCATGATTTGTTTCATTTCTTTGATAGACTGTTCTATACCCACAAATACAGAACGAGCTACTAAATAGTGTCCGATATTAAGCTCTTGAATCTGCGGGATACTAGCAATAGCTGTGGTATTAAGATTATCCAATCCATGCCCTGCATTTACTTGAATACCTTGCTCGCTGGCAAATTCTGATGCATATTGAATACGCTCCAGCTCTACTTTTTGTGCATCACCTGTAGCATTTGCATAAGTACCTGTATGTAGCTCTATAACGGGCGCTCCAATATCCGACACTCGCTTAATATGCTCAATACTAGGTTCGATAAACAAAGAAACTTTAATGTTCTGCTGATTCAATGTTTGCGTCATTTTTTTAATACGATCAAAGTGTGTAATGACATCCAAACCGCCTTCAGTCGTCAACTCTTCACGCTTTTCAGGTACTACGCAACAATCATCTGGCTGTACATCACAAGCAATCTTGGTCATCTCATCGGTTGCCGCTAACTCAAGGTTCATTCGTGTGTTGCAGTGCTTGCGCACCTTATACACGTCATCATCCTGAATATGTCGACGATCTTCACGCAAATGCAAAGTGATAGCATCTGCACCTGCTGCTTCAACTGCTTTAACCGTTTCTATCAAATCAGGATAAGGAGTGAAGCGTGCCTGACGAATATTGATAATATGATCAATATTAAAGCCCAGTTCTAATGGCGCCATGGGGGATTTTGTAGTGTTAGTATCCAAAAGCTAGTTTCCTTGAATTAAGTTTCTTCCCTGCCAGTAAAATATCGATAAACCGATTTAGGAAATGACGAAGTTCATACTGTTCATTTTCGTTGAGTGTACTACGTTCATTGAGTTTTATTAATAGCTTGCCTGAAATCGCCACACCCGCAGATTGAGATTGGTTAGCCGACATCATATTGCTATCTACCGACAACCCACTGTCAGGGTGGTAACGATAATCATAGTGTGACTGCAAGACTGCACCTGTTTGATGTTCAGTACTGTAGCGAAATGAATATCCCAACGCTTCCAGAATAGCCAACTCACATTGCATTAATTGCAGGGTAGATTGTGAATCTAGTGTTAATTGCTGAATCGCCCATTGATATGCTTTAAATAAAGTGTGAGCGGGTGCATGCTTGGGTAATAGCTTAAGAATCAGCTCATTAAGATAGAGTGCTTTGCATAATTCGCTAACAGAGATCCGATACCTGCCCTGCTCTTCTGCTAGTGTTAGGGTTTGTACATCTCCTCTGCCAATCCAGTTAATACCTAGCAGCCTAAAGGGTTCAAGCGTACCTGCCATAATCTTGCCACGTTTCTTTGCAACGCGTGCAACACAAGTAATACGCCCTGACTCTTGGGTAAGCAAGTCAACTAACAAACTGTTATCCCGAAACGGACGTCGATTTAAGATGAAGGCTGAGTCCATCCCTATCGTCCAGAAACAATGCCTAGCTCACTTAAATGACGAGGATCATTTTGCCAGTTTTCTTCCACTTTCACCCAAAGCTTAAGCATGACTTTAGTATCAAGGAACTCTTCCAATGCAATTCTAGCTGAGCTGCCTATACGCTTGAGAGTTACTCCCTTTTTACCAATGACAATTCCTTTTTGACCTTTCTTGCCTACCCAGATAGTGGCATTGATGGTCGTTAATTTATCTGTTTCTTCAAACAGCTCAATATCAACCGCTGTGGTATAAGGGATTTCTTGGTGTAAATAAAGTACCAATTGCTCACGAATAAGTTCACTACAGATAGATTTAATCGGTTGATCGGTAATATAGTCTTCAGGGAATATAAATTCGCCTTCTGGTAAGTACCCTACAAGCTTTTTTAAGAACTCATCTGTATTAATTTGCTTGGTCGCAGAAATAGGGAAAATTTCCTTAAATTTACGCTTACTACTCACTTCTTGAAGGTAGGCTAGTAGTTTTTCTTTAGGTTTTACTGTGTCAATTTTATTAACTAATAAGAAAACAGGACACCCTACTTCTTTAAGACGAAGAACAACCAAATCATCCTCCCCTGTCCAGCGCCCTGCTTCGACCATCATAACAACAGCATCCGCTTGTTCTAATGAGGCGATAGCTTCTTTATTAAGCACTTGATTAAGCGCATTTCCTGAGCGTTGATGAATACCAGGCGTATCTGTAATAATTAATTGATAATTATCCTCAGTAACAATGCCGCGCAAGTTAGTACGAGTAGTTTGGGGCTTATTGGCAATAGCAGATATTTTATAACCCACCAATAAATTCAATAGCGTAGACTTGCCCACATTAGGGTGACCAATAATCGACACGTAACCGCAACGAGTTGTCTGCGTACTTTTATTGCCTTGGCTAGACATTTATAGGTTCACCTGTTGATAAGCCATTTCTGCGGCTTGTTGCTCAGCCTTTCGACGACTACGTGCACTTCCTTGCGTGCGAACTTCAAGGCTTTTGATAAAACATTCTGCTTTAAACTCTTGTTTATGGGCTTCGCCCGTCACTTCTAATAAGGTATATCTAGGGATGTCATGGCCATTTGTTTGCAATAGCTCTTGTAACCTGCTTTTAGGGTCTTTTAAGGCATGTTCTGAGGGTAAGATACCCACATCTAAACGACCTTCAAACAATTTAAGAATGAAATGCTCAGCTTCCTCCATGCCTTTTTCAAGATAGACACTTGCAATCACTGCTTCAAGAGCATCGGCTATAATAGAGTTCCGTCGATGACCGCCAGAACGTAATTCGCCTGGACCGAGTTTAATAAAATCACCCAGTGAGATTTCTTTGCCTATTTGGGCAAGGGTATCGGCATTAACGAGGGATGCGCGTAATCGACTAAGGTAGCCTTCGGTAGCAGTCGGCATTAAGTTGTAGAGCTTACTCGTGATAACAACGCCCAATATGCTATCACCTAGAAATTCTAGTCGTTCATTGTGTTTGCTTGAAGCACTTCTATGAGTAATGGCACGGACAAAAGTATCAGTCCCCATAAATGCATGGTCAAGTAGTTTGGTGAGTTTAATCAATACCTATCTCTTTGGCGTAATTAAAGGTTGCGATAAAATCCATATTACCGAACCAAGGTTTTCTTACTTCATAGCCTACCGTAATTTCTCGGCCACTTTTCTTACCCTTGATTCGTTTTATATCAAAGTCTTTTGCGGATAAGTGCCTATCCAATGAATTGATGTTTAATCTTTTCTCTAGTGCAGAACGGATTATACGCTTATTTGCTGTTTTAGTTGCAGGGTTTTTTGCAAGCTCATCAACCATCGTTTTAATGGTTTGATACTCAAGATAAAGAGGTACCATTTTAAGACCTGTTACACCTAAGAATATGAAAATGGAAGCACCTATTAACCAAGATACAAAAGTGGCGCCTTGCTGTTTATTTTTCATTTAATGTTCTCTTTATTGTTATTATTATAAACGAGACCTTTGCACGAAAGAAATGACGAATATAGCAAGCTTAATAATTGAGTTGACCGTTTTTGATAAAACGGCAAGCTCACTAAAAAATGGCTTGAATCCCCTCTATTTCTACTAAAAATTCGGCCAATAGCTCGGCTATTACCCTCTTTTTTAGCAGAAATAGAGGGAATTACGCTCATTTTTCTCTCGCCATTCTTTCATGCAAAGGCCTCTAAACATTTCACTGGGTTTTTGGTCGACCAACTCTATGGTAGTTGACACCTGAAGCTACCCATATTAGTTTCTATTTGATCGTAGTACCTATTCTAGATAACTCAACACCATCGTTTTTACCCGCATAATGCATCCATACGATCATTGCTTTACCTACTAGGTTTTCTTCGGGTACAAAGCCCCAAAAACGACTATCATGACTGCCAAATCGGTTGTCACCCATGGCAAAATATTGACCTTCAGGTACGGTTACTTGCGCATTTCTATCAAACACGTTCTGATAGTCGTGATAGAAAATAATATCATGCTCAGCGCCCATCAGGTTCTCTTTATGACGTTTGGCATCTTTGTGATCACCAAACTGATCCACAGCAACATAACTACCTGCTTCTTCATTAGGTATTAATTGGCCATTGACGTAAAGGTTCTTACCTTGCCATCGAATCGTATCACCCGGTAGACCTACTACACGTTTAATAAAATTTTTCCAAGGCTCTTCAGGGTATCTGAAAACAAAGACATCTCCCCTTTTCGGATCATTGAAAGAAAGTATTTTCTTACGAATAACAGGAATACGAATACCATAGGAAAATTTATTAACCAGTATGAAGTCACCCACTTCTAGTGTTGGCATCATAGAACCTGATGGGATACGAAAGGGTTCCGCCACAAAGGAGCGTAGGAAAACCACTAACAACAAGACAGGAAAAAAAGAACGAGCATATTCAACAACGACAGGCTCTTTTTTTGTTTTATCTGATGAGTCACCGCGAGTAAACAACCCATAAACTAACCAGATAACACCCGACAGAATAGTGATAAATACTAGCCAGAATTCAAGGTCTAAATAAAATTTTTCGGGCATCCTACAGTTCTCTCTGGATTAATTGATTGATAGAAACCTTTGCATGAAAGATATAACGGATATAGCAAGCTTAATAATTGAGTTGACCGTTTTTAATAAAACGGCAAGCTCACTAAAAAATGGCTTGAATTCCCTCTATTTCTGCTAAAAATTCGTCCAATAGCTCGGCTATTCCCTCTTTTTTAGCAAAAATAGAGAAAATTACGCTCATTTTCTCTCGCCATCCTTTCATGCAAAGGTCTCTGATAATTATTTGTCGTCAACTCTAAGCACAGCAAGGAATGCTTCTTGGGGAATCTCTACACTTCCCACCTGCTTCATACGCTTTTTACCGGCTTTCTGCTTTTCTAACAGTTTACGTTTACGTGATACATCACCGCCATAACATTTAGCCGTCACATTTTTACGTAATGCTTTTACATTGGTTCTAGCAATAATATTAGTACCAATAGCTGCTTGAATCGCCACATCGAACATTTGCCTAGGGATAATATCTTTCATTTTAGAGGCAAGTTCACGACCTTTATAGGTTGAGTTTTCTTTATGGATAATCAACGATAACGCATCTACTGGTTCGCTGTTGATCAAGATATCGAGCTTAACCAAGTCAGCTGCCTGAAAGCGATCAAGCTCATAATCAAACGATGCATAACCACGACTGACCGATTTTAAGCGATCAAAGAAGTCAAGCACAACCTCACTCATCGGTAGTTCATACACTAGCGTGACTTGATTACCTAAGTATTGCATCTGCTTTTGTACACCACGCTTTTCCATACACAGCTTAATCACGTTTCCAACATACTCACTAGGTACAAGTATCGTGCCAACAATGATAGGTTCACGTATTTCAGCTATTTTATTAACAGCAGGTAGCCCCGCTGGATTATGGATTTGAAAGACCTCGCCATCAGTTTGCTCAATTTCATAAATTACCGTAGGCGCGGTAGTAATTAAATCAAGGTCATATTCTCGTTCTAATCGCTCCTGAATAATTTCCATATGTAACATACCTAGGAAACCACAGCGAAAGCCAAAACCTAATGCCTGAGAAGTTTCAGGCTCATAATGTAATGAAGCATCATTCAAGGTTAGTTTGATTAATGCATCTCGTAAATTTTCATAGTCATCCGAACTAACAGGATAAATACCCGCAAATACACGCGGTTGTACTTCTTTAAAGCCTGTTAATGCTTCCTCAGCGGGGTTTTGAGCTAAGGTAAAGGTATCACCTACTTTTGCACCGGATAAATCTTTGATGCCTGCAATAATAAAACCTACATCTCCCGCTTCTAATGAGTCTTGATCAAGTGGTTTAGGTGTGAAAATCCCCACTCTTTCAACGAGGAAGTCATCGCCTGTCGACATGGCACGTATTTTTTGTTTCTTCTTAACTTTTCCTTCGAAGACACGAACTAATACAACAACACCTAGGTAATTATCAAACCATGAGTCAATAATCAGTGCTTTTAGAGGAGCATCAACATCACCTTTTGGGGGTGGAATACGCTCTACCAACTGTTCAAGCAAGTCTTCGATACCAATACCCGTCTTGGCACTACAATGCACGGCATCAGTAGCGTCAAGGCCAATGATCTCTTCGATTTCATGACTCACTTTATCCACATCGGCTGCGGGCAAATCAATCTTATTAAGAACTGGCACCACCTCAAGATCGAGATCAATCGCGGTATAGCAGTTAGCTACACTTTGCGCTTCAACCCCTTGAGAAGCATCAACTACTAATAATGCACCTTCGCAAGCTGATAAAGAACGTGAAACTTCATAGGAGAAGTCGACATGACCTGGTGTATCGATGAAATTGAGTCGATAAGTCTCGCCGTCTTTAGCTTTATAATCTAATGAAACGCTCTGTGCTTTAATGGTAATACCACGTTCGCGCTCGATATCCATAGAATCAAGCACTTGAACATCCATCTCACGTTCAGACAAACCACCACAGTGTTGAATAAAGCGATCAGAAATAGTCGATTTACCGTGGTCAATATGCGCGATAATAGAAAAGTTACGTATGTTTTGGTTTGCTTCACCCATGAACGAGTGCCTGCCTTAGTTTATCTTTATCAAAAAAGTGGCGAAATAGTAACTTATTATCAAGCATTACAACAGGTACATCTGCATTATATTTTTCAAGCAGACTTGGGTTTTCATCAATATCTTCAAAAGACAACTGAAAATCAATTTCTTTTTGTAGTTGATATAAAGAAGCCGTCATTTGTTCACACAGATGACAGCCATCTCGAGTATAAAGAATAATATTTTTAGACATGAACTTAGAATCCTCAGTTGACCGCTTCCAGCCTTCATTAAGTAATCGATAAACTGTTAATAATAGCTATTTAATTTTAACTCTCAGAGTGGAGCCACTACAGCTTATAGAGCAACCCTGCTGAAGCTTCTAAGTTTCGCTAAAGCTCAACTAAGTTTTAGGCTGATTGGCTATGTAAAAAAACTTATTAAGGATCAACCATTAACTCCTTTTTTACTCGGCTTTAGCGTCCTGCGTCGCCCTAACACCTACGTCCCTGTAGGTGTACGCCACTCAGCCTAAAAGAATCACTCTATAACCCGTCCAACTGAGGATTCTAGGTTGAAGTTATTGAATCTTCATAGCGACAAATCTAGAAGCACCCTCGCGTCGCACTAGAACTGGAATCACATCACCTTTCTTAAAGGTTTTGGACATTTCAATAAACTGTTTAGTATTTTCAATCGCCTTGCCTGCTACCACAGTAATTACATCGCCAGAAGTGATGCCTGCATCTGCAGCGGGGCCTGGTTTGACGCGGTGTACTAATACTCCTGAGGTGATACCCAGTGCTTTGCGCACACTATCATCCAAATCCTGTATTACCATACCCAATGCGACTTTATCGTTTTCTTTTTTAGGCTCTTTAGGCGCCTTTGCTACTTTTCCAATCTCATCAGGCAACTCTGCAATCGTCAATTTGAGTAATTGTTCCTTACCTGCACGCAATACTTTTACATCAACTTCACTACCCACTTTAGTTTGACCGACGATAACGGGTAAAGCGGCAACGGTTGCTACTTTTTTACCGTCAAATTCGATGATGACATCACCACCTTGAAGGATTCCTTTAGCAGAACTTTCATCTAACACTTGAGCAACTAGTGCGCCTCGAATACGTTGCATGTTAAATGACTTAGCAAGGTCTCTGGTGACCTCTTGAATGATCACACCCAACCAACCACGGCTGACTTTACCTTTGCTTTTTAGTTGATTAACCACATCCATTGCTACATCAATAGGAATAGCAAAAGATAGTCCCATAAAGCCACCTGTACGACTATAGATTTGGGAGTTTACACCCACGACTTTGCCCTCTAGATTAAAGAGGGGGCCACCCGAATTACCAGGGTTAATAGCTACATCGGTCTGAATAAAAGGTACATAACTTTCACTAGGCAAACTACGTTCTTTGGCACTGACTATTCCAATCGTAACACTATGATCAAAACCAAAAGGAGATCCTATGGCAGCCACCCACTCACCCACTTCAAGCTTGCTCGACTCACCCATCTCAAGAACAGGCAAATCGGTTGCATCCACTTTCAACAAAGCGATATCACTGCGAACGTCGCTACCTTTAAGCTCAGCAACTAGTTCACGCCTATCACTAAGTTTTACAATAATTTCAGTTGCACCTGCAACCACATGATGATTTGTTAAAATATAACCATCAGAACTAAGAATAAACCCAGAGCCTAAAGAGCTCGTGTCTTTTTCAGGTGCATCATCATCAAAGTAATGACGAAAAAGATCATTAAACTCATGATTGCCATCTTTAGGGTATGGCATAGCTCGTTTAGGCCCGTTATCAGCTTCAGCCTTAATAGTCGTACTAATATTTACAACACCAGGACTGTACTTTTTAACAAGTTCAGTAAAATTTGGGAGCTGAGCAATAGAGTTAGCCTGAACATACTGTATCGGCGCCAGAGTAAATAAAGCGGAAACAAATAATGTAAGTACCAGTTTAGCCATGCGTATACCCATTTTGTGAGGAGTGATCGTTATTAGTAATAGCCTAAGATGCTGTCATTTTATAAGAAATCAATAGCTGCTAGTCATCAATAAACACCAATGGAATGCGTTAGAACGTAGGCACTATGATATAGCAAATATCTAACTAAGAGAGAATGCCACAGGATGAAGGTCAGGTTCAACAACTCTAAGAATAGTTGCTTCGAAGTGATTAGACATGGCTGAATGACTTACAGAGTTTTTAAATAAGCCCGCTATAATTTGAAAGCCCACATAAAGTCCTAATAAACCGAATAAGATACTACCCACTTCAGCATTAAGAGAAAATTGACTAAACAGAAGTTCTCCTAACATGGCAAAAATAAGTAATGTAATAAGCGGGAGTAAATAAGCTAAAAGTGAGCCTTTCAATACGGTATTAGCTCGTACACCTACCACAACTTTATCACCTGGTTTAGCATAAACTGGGTTTGGTACGCGAATAGTATGGGGTTCTGCTTTTGATCCCGTAAAGAAGTTAAACGTATCAGATGCCGATGAACAACTAGAATTTGACGAACAACTAGAACAACCTCCAGAGGTGCTAGGTAGAATTTCAGCATAACCCTGCCCCACAGTTTTCACTTCTGCGATTTCTTCAATCATATCTTCAGCCCATTTTTTATCATTATTATTGTTGTGCATTTGGATCTCCCTGAAGTTGGAGTTATAAAATCAACTACTTAAGGAAGCTCTGATTAACTCTGATCGGAATTTCTGTGAGATAGAATCTGTCAGATTTTTGCTAGAAAAGTTAGCAATAGCCGTAGCTATTGGTCACTTTTATAGCGGAAAGCTGGCAGATTCTAGCCTCAGAAAAACGAATCATGAGTTGATCAGAGGTTCCTTAATGATGATCCAATAATCACAGACTAATGGCTCTTCACTTAATTCTAGCTTAACTTATATAACTTTATTAATGGCTACTCTATATTATAGTCATATCATGCTGATATAACACAACATTATCTGTTGTCACGGAACTGAAAAATGTAAAGTCTATGCTGTAGGTAGTATAAGCGACAGCGTCATATAACAAAAATATACCTATTTATAACTTTGTTGGGTGCGCTCCTTACCCAATCCAGGGCTGTTCAATGCTAGTACTCCATCAACTTAGGTTTGATGGAGTACTAGGAATCTGTTCATGGAATAGACAAAGTTCCCTCCACCTAGCAGGGGGAGGGTTAGGGAGGGGGTAGATAGTCTG
>JALXAX010000112.1 GCA_026991755.1 Thiotrichaceae bacterium
AGCGCATAAGTGTTTTTAAATGAGGTCTATTTTGTTCATTTGCGACTCCAAATAGTCATTTGTATAGGGCTATAACTATAGCATATTCAGAAGGATACGCTTAACTTAATGACATTGGGGCGTTATGGGTCTTGCCAAGGGAACAACCATTGTCTGCAACCCATGCCTTGTCTTGAGCGCTTTGGATTGCTCTGTACCCATCAAACCTAAGTTGCTGGAGTACTAGATAGTTAATGATAGGTTTATTGATTGGAGGCAACAATAATACGAAGGTTTATCGTTTCTTTATAATGCCTTTTAAACCGTGTTCAACCGCCATGACCGCAGCTGTAATTCTCGAATTAATATTGAGCTTTCTGAGAATGGCTTTTACATGTAGCTTAACCGTACCATCCGATATACCCAAGTTTCTGGCAATGACTTTATTGGTTTGACCTTCAGCCAATAAGCCTAAGATTTCGTATTCACGAGGGGTTAACTCAGAGAAAGGATCATCCTCTTCTTCTATTTCCATGGTATCGCCCTGTACTACTCTAGCTAGCACATGAGATAAATCTCCCGCAACTATCGTCTTACCTGAGATAATGTCTCTGATTGCAGCGACTAGATCATCAGGCTCCATATCTTTTAACAAATAGCCTTGCGCACCATTCCTTAACGATTCGATGAGATCTTTGTCAGCATCACTGGTTGTTAACATCACAACCCTTTGTTTAGGATGGATTTTTTTTATTTGCTTTAGCACAGCATGACCATCCATATCTGGCATTCGCATATCGAGTAAAACAATATCAGGGGTTAATTTTTTAACTAATGGCAGACCTTCATCGCCACTACCTACCGCCGCCACCACATCAATACCACGCCTTGTTAATAAGTCTTGAAGACCTGCACGAAAAAGGGTGTGATCATCTATTAACAAGATTCTGGCGTTCATTAATGTGCCTCTACGGTTGATTCGCTATTGGGGGCTGACATAAAACTGAGTTGAATGAGTGTACCCTCTCCTTCTTCACTTTCAAACTGAATCTCACCATTAATTCTCGCAGCTCTTTCTTGCATGATGGTTAAGCCGATGTGATTACCCGATTCGTTCGGTTCATTTTGTAAAGTATCATCAAAACCAATACCATCATCCTCTACTAAAATTCTGCAATCACCTGTTTCTGTGCTATGCATGAGGATTCTAACTGTTTCTGCTTTACTGTGTTTTTTGATATTAGCTAATGCTTCCTGAACGATACGCACAGCCTCTATTTCAATAGCACGCGGGATGTCTTCAAGATACCAGTTCTGATAGAAAAAGACTTCGAGTGATGTTTCCATTTGGAAACGTTTTGACATTCTTTCAATAGCTCTTACTAAGCCTCTACCATCAATAGGCGCACGAAAGTCGGTTATCAAGCTACGCAATTCAGTATTAGCTTCATCAATAATACCTTCTAGACCTTCTAGCTCGCCCCAGATTGCTTCGTCATCAGCTGAGTTTAGTGAGTCATCCAGCAAGCGTACTTTATAGCGCATACTAGCTAGAGTTTGCGCTAGCGAATCATGTAGCTCATGCGCCATTCGCGTACGCTCTTCCATAATAGATAATGATCTTGCTTCGTTATCTACGTTAGCCTTTTCAATTGCCATACCCAAATGCTGACCGATACTTAGTAATAACTCATGTTCATCACCAAAGGCTGGCTGAGATTTTTTATCAACAGAGATATTGTAAACACCGATCATTTTATTACGATATTGAATAGGAATAACGACTTGCTCTTTTTCATCTTCCGTTTCTATACCCACCGTAACGATTTTATATACGCTACTATCATCACCCATTAGCTTTACAGTAACAGATTCAGCATTGACTACTTTCTTTAATGTCAGTAGGAAGCGGTTTAGCAAGCCATCCAAACTATGTGATTTGTTAATGCAGGATGCCACATCATAGAGCACATTAAGGTAGTGTTTCTTTTGCTCTATATATCTCTCTTGCTCTTCTAACCTTCTTTCAAGTTTCCCTGCTAGCTGCTGGTAATCAATAGAAATCGAATTAAGGTATTTACGCAAGTGGAATGAAGGGCAAAAAGCGCTATTTACTGGCATACGCTGTGATAAATAACCACCACGTAGTGACTCAACCCAATGCGCCAAGTCATTACCAAAACGCTGAAACTCACGCCACACCCAAAACATAAGCAACGCGGTACCAACGCCTGAGACCATCCATAATGCCGTCATCACGGCAGGCGCCCATTGTGGTTTATTGGGGCTTCCCTCTACCCAAAAATAAGTCGCTCCGATAACGGCAAAAATCAGAAACAGTATGAACATGCCTGCTTTGGCTTGCCAAGGAAAGATAATGGCTGGCGGTGTTTTGTTAGCTAATTGATCGTGCTCAGTCGACGACACCTGAATAGGCGCTACCTCTTCGGGTGTAAAGGCCTTAACAATGGGGATAGCTGTTTTTGTAGCCATAGTTATTAGGTGTCGTGTCTATAGTTAGCTATAGTTAGCTATATTAATCACTGGGTGCTTTATAAGAAGGATCATTAGGGTTCAAAAATATAAATTCTTTCTTACCATCAATATCTACGAAATCGATGGTCATTCCCGTCGCAACAGGCTGGGTAGACTGATCAACGATAATGTTTGTGCCTTCAACTTTGCTGTCAGTAGCATCGATATTATCATCGAAGCCCATAATATAATGGAATGTTCCGTTTTGCTTAACTTCTATTGCAATTCTTAATGGTAAATCTGGTGTATTGGTTTCTGCACGCGACTTGTCAATTTGATCTTTAGCGGCGTCTGTTACTATTATCATTTTCTTGTTTCCTTAATATTTTGTATAAATGCGGTAAAGCGTTCTGCCCAGTGATATTTACTGGTATCTCTCATATGAGAATATGAGGCCAAAAGGTTTTTATACAACCACCCGTCATGTGCTCCGTCTATACCGTATCCGCGTTCTACAGCATAAGCGAAACTACCTTTCTGCGTCAATTTACCCTGATCACCTTTAAGTATTGAGTAATGAAATTCATGAGCTGCAATGGCTTTAGTAGTAGGGGTATTTGCTACATTTGGCCAAGGCATATGCTCGGTTTGTTTTAATGAAACATAACCACGCCCCTGTGGCTTTTCATTCATTACGGTAGTTGCAGGAATGATATTAACCATGGGATACGTTTTATTATCCCAGCTTATAGACTCACTCAAATACATCAACCCACCGCACTCTGCGTAGACAGGAAGGCCAGACTCAATGGCATCGTGTATGCAAGTTCGCAGGGTAGTATTTTCACTAAGCGCTTTCATTTGAGTTTCTGGAAAACCACCACCTATGAATAAGCCATCAATTTCGGGCAGCTCGCTATCCTTCAGCGTATTAATAGGGATGAGTTTAGCGCCTGTTCTTTCAAGCGACTCAAGATCATCCGTATAATAAAAACCGAATGATACATCTCGGCAAATGCCTATTTTCAGGTTTTTCTTTTCTGTGATCTCTGGGGGAGAAAATTGATAACTAGGTAATGGGCTGGCTTGTTGGGAAATGCTAAGTATTGCTTCCAAATTAACCTGTTCTTGTACTTGATCAGCAATTAAATTAACTTTTTCCACCGCTTTATCACTTTCATTGAAGGGCATCAAACCAAGGTGGCGCTCTACTAGAACTAAGTCTTTAGATCGTCTTACACAACCTAACACGGGGATATCAGAATAATGCTCTGTAACCGCCCTCAGTTTGCTTTCATGTCGATCACCCGCAACTTTGTTGAAGATGACACCCGCTATATTGATGTCTGTATCAAAAGACTGATAACCCAGTAAAAGTGGCGCCACACCCCGCGTAACCCCTTGTGCATCAATCACAAGGATGACGGGGGTATCAGTAAGCTTTGCCATGCTGGCGTTACTATTAGTACCCTTTGTATCCGTGCCATCGTATAAACCCATATTGCCTTCAATAAGCACCATGTCCTTGCCCCTACTTTTACTATCAAGTAGTTGTAATATTTCAGCATTTTGCATGGTATTGAAGTCAAGGTTGTAGCACGCATTATTGCTTGCTGATGCTAGCCAAAGAGGATCAATATAGTCTGGGCCTTTTTTGAAGGGCTGGATAGAGAGGTCTAATCTAGACAATGCGGCACATAGGCCAAGTGACAGTGTGGTTTTTCCTGAAGACTTATGAGCAGCTGAGATGTAAATACGAGGTATTTGGGACATGGGTGACTATCACTGAAAAGCCGAAGAGTTATATTATAAGCCAGTTACGTAACAAACAAAAAAGCCGACGTTTAGTCGGCTTTTTTAATAGCAATTAGATTTAATGCTATGAATGCGGATCAACAACCGAATCAGCAAGTGATACGGGCATAAACTTGAGTGCCTTTACGCCCACTGTAACCATAGCTAAGGTAAGTGCGACACCAAACAGGCCTAACATGACCTCCCACTTAGAAGGAGAATAGCTGTTAATTACACCATCCGCATAGACACTAGTTACCTCGGCATTTGGAAACAATACTAGTGGGTAAGCTTGGCCACCAATTACAATCACATACACCAAACAAAAACCACCAATCGTTGTTAGTGCAGCAGCGAGGTAAAGAGCCATTCTATTATTCTTAAGTTTCTTACAAAATATAAGAAAAACAGGAATTACCGTTCCAATCAATATAAAGCCATACCAGAACAAAGTGCTATAAATATTCCCTCCTTTTAAGATAAAGGCTTCAACACCATGATGTTCAGTTGCATATATATTCGTTAATTGACGAGTAACCTCTAATAAAAGAACGCCCAGAATAAATACGGCTAGCACGTATCTAAGCTTATTTAATACAAAATCACCTAACTCACGATTTGTCCATTTATAAGCGGACATCAACACCATTATAAAAATAGCCATGCCAACTGAGAAAGAAAGTACGATAAATAACGGCGCCATTATAGCTGCATCATAAAATTGACGAGCAACAAGGAATCCAAAGATAGAGCCCGTTCCCGTTGTTAATATTAAACGCCATGTGAATGCACTTATTCCTATAGGTTTATATAACTTCTTAGCCGTTTTACTTCGATCCATCATAGCCCAAAGATAGAGACCTACTAGAGCTATAAAACCGCCATATAGGATCATGTTCCATGCGAAGATAGATTTAAAGTTTAGATGAAAACCTTTAATCATCATAATGACATGATCAATTCGACCAAGATCAAGCAATAATATTAACAAACCACCAACAAGCAGGGAGATCGCCAGCAAGCCTGATAAGCGACCTAAAGGCTGATAGGCTTTTTTACCAAATACTGTTCCGATAGAACCGATATTAAGCGCACCTGAAGCAGCAACGATAAGAAATATGGCAAAGATATGAGGTAACCCCCATACGATTTGATTATCCATACCACTGATATGATGTCCGTTATGCTCCATCGTAAAGAAGGCAACGACACCAGCTAATAAGAACAAACCGAATATGCCAAGCAAACCATAAAAGCCAATGCCATTATTCTTAACTTCGCTATAGCTAACCTTACTATTACTACTCATATCAGATACCTTGATAACGTACGCCAGTATTCAAACCAAGATCAGCACGAATTTGCTTGCCGCCCTTCTCTTTTAATACTTTGCTGATTTCACTATTTTCGTCATTTAAGTCGCCGAAAACAATAGCTCCACCCGATGATTCAACACATGCAGGCTGCTTACCTTCATCAACACGATGAACACACATCGTACAAGATTCAACCGTACCTTTACCGCGTGGAGAATCAGGCTTTTGATCATAGATTGCTTCGTGAACTAGGCTACGAGCTTTATAAGGGCAAGCCATCATGCAATAGCGACAACCAATACAGATATGCTTATCAACTAATACGATTCCATCAGCACGTTTAAATGATGCACCAGTGGGACATACATCCGCACACGGAGCTGTCTCACAGTGTTGACACATAACAGGCAGTTGGAACGAATGCTTAGTTAGCTTTTCAGTAACTTTAACAGTTCGAACCCAGTGCGTTTTTTGCTTATCATTAGAGTGTGTTTCATTACCCCAACCGTGTTCTTTCTTACACGCATCAACTACACCTTGTCCGCCATTAGGCAAATTGTCGATATCAATCAACATCCCCCAACGTACTTTATCAGTAACTGCTTCATCAGCAGGTTTAGCTTGCGCTTGGCGTAATAAAAGACCTGGTGCTACCGTAACGGCAGCAGCAGCGACACCCGTACCGACTAAAAACTTACGACGGTATGCATCAATATTGTTCTTACTCATGAGCAGTGCCTCCGTGATTAGCATCAGCCGGTGCAGCACCCGCTGGGTTGTCTGAGTGACATTCGAAGCAGTCTAATTGCACGCCTACATAGGCATGACAAGTTGCACAAAAATGTTCAGGATTTAGCTTGTGATCATCCGTAAGGTAATTCACAGGCTTGCCGTCTTTTTCTGCGGGGATATGACAATTGATACAAGCTTTGAAGCTGTATTTACTGGTACGAATACCATTATGCACCGTCTCATCGCGCTGATGCTTGATGAAATCCATATGATTACGACGCATGACGTCATCGGGTTCAACACAATGCTCTGTCTTAGCTTTTGCAGTCTCTAACTTCAGTTCTGGCGCTGTTTCACCACAGCCAACCATCAGTGAAGCCAAAGCCAACAATGTCATTGTGGCTAAGATGTTTTGGGCTTTGCCAAACATAGTAACTCCTACCTGTATCAATTCAGTAACTGGCTATTAACCACCAAGCCCCATTTCGATGTAACCCGTAGGACATACATCAGCACAGATATGACAACCAACACACCTATCATAATCAGTTGCAACATAGCGACCTGTTGAAGACTTAACAGGTGGAACCTTATATACAGCGTCTTGTGGACAGTAGATAACACAGTTATCACACTCGAAACACATTCCACAACTCATACAACGATCTGCTTCGTCTTTAGCAACAGCATCATCCATTCCCAGCATACGCTCGTGGAAATGATTTAACACTTCTTGTGAGTTAGGCGCATCTTCAGCACGAATATTACGTTCAGCTTTTTCAAAGTGCCCAAGGAACAACTCAGATGACTCAATAATCTCATGCTCAGAACGATCATCAAAGTTATGTACCGCGTAATCATCAGAGTCTGTGCCACGTAGATCTTCAGATTTACTTTCGTCATAAGACTTAGGTGAACGACCTACTGCTTCAAGGTTATCTAATAGATGGAAGTGATGCTTGTCAACTTTAGGACGCTTGCTCATTTTAGCTTGTGTCATATAAAGATGAATGGTCTCAGCAGCTATAGAACCTTGTCCAATGGCCGTCGTTAGTAGATGTGGACGGATGATATCACCCGCTACGAAATGACCTTCTTTACCAGGCACTTGATAGAAGTTATCAGAGTCCATTAGGTTACGGTCATTTCCGAAGTCTTCTACGCCATCTAGGTCGCCAAACTGACCGATAGCTGAAACGATCAAGTCTGCTTCAATAATAGTCTCTTTGCCACCTTCAACAGCAACTGGCATATTACCTTCAAACTTACACTCAACTACTTTAAGTGCAGTTGCTCTACCGTCTGCATCCGTGATGATTTCAATAGGCATCACTTCATTCATTAAGGTTACGCCTTCACGCTTAGCATCTTCTACTTCGTGATCAGTCGCTGTCATATCTTCTTCAGCAAATAGAGCTGTTAATACAACGTTATCGCAAGGGATTCTATCTGCTTCAGCAATATCACCGTGTTTGATACGACCTTCAGCTGAATCTTCAGGATTTTCGTTGTAGTTAGATAATGTGCCAATACGACGAGATACTGAAACTACGTCGATAGAGGTATCACCACCACCTACACACACTATTTTAGAAGCAGTGTATTTCATCTCGCCTTTGTTAAATTGCTCAAGGAAGTCAACAGCCGTTACACAGTTAGGAACATCATTCCAGTTGTCAAGGAACAGACCACGCCCTTTCTTACAACCCAGCGCCCAAAGTACTGCATCGTATTCACTTTCAAGATCAGCAACTGCAACGTCTTTACCAACGCGTGTGTTAGCTTTAAATTCAATATCGCCCATTGCAAGGATACGATCACACTCAGCATTCAACTGAGGACGTGGCGTACGATAGTTAGGAATACCATAGCGCATCATGCCGCCAAGTTCTGCGTGATCATCAAAAATCGTAGAAGCGTGACCCATGCGACGTAGTTGATAAGCCGCTGCCATTCCTGCAGGGCCACCTCCAATAATAGCAACCTTCTTACCCGTTAATTCGCTAGGGCATTCAAATGCATACCCGTTCTTGATGGCGCTATCACCAATGTATTGCTCAACTGCGTTGATTCCAACAAAGTCATCAACATCGTTACGATTACAGCTATCTTGACAAGGAGCGGGACAAACGCGGCCCATCATTGATGGAAAAGGGTTTGAATCAGTCGAGCGACGGAATGCGTATTCCTGCATATGCGCTAATTCGATTTCTGCTTTCTCTTCCTTACTTAGATCTTTTGCAGGTGCTTCGAATCCAAGAGGCTTCTCTATACCTCGAACAATCTGCAACCAACCGCGGATATCTTCACCCGCTGGACAACCACCCTGACAAGGAGGTGTTTTTTGTATATAAGTAGGACACTTGTATGACGTATCTTCTTGGAAGATAAGGTCGCCCATGTTACCCCATGTATCGTCGCCTTCTTCAAAACGGCGGAAAGTATGTGTCATTGTCTTATCGTCTGGTGCTGTTGCCATGCTAATCTCCTTACACAATCCCAAAGGATTATTAAGTTAAGTATTTAATTTCTTTTCTATAACACTGACATTCATTCTTGTCAGTATTATACTTTGCTGTGGTTCATATTGAACCCAGCATTAATCTTCTTTTCCCTTTGCTGCTTCTTCTGCAGCCTTTTTCTCTTCAGCCGCTTTTTTCCTAGCTTCCATCGCTGCTATTCGCTCAGCCTCTTCCGCTGCGTCTCTCGCTTCAATCTCTTCTTCAGTCAACTGCCCTGTTAAAACTAAAGCACTGCTAACTAGCTGATGCACACTCACAATTTGATCCATGGTAAATCCATAATAAGGAATTACTTTAGTGAACTGTGATTTACAAATGGCACAAATGGCAGCCATGTGTGTAACACCGTGTTGATCTGTAACATTCTTAAGCGCTTCCATTCTAGGCTGTGCACCTTTAACACGAACTTCCATTAGGTCGTCCGTGAGAATGCCGCCACCACCACCACAACAGAAAGTTGCATCGTGGGTTGTATCCGCAGCCATATCAACATAGTTATTACACACTGCCTTTATAACATTACGAGGAATATCAAACTGTCCACCAGGCTTGTCGCCCATGTTAGTACCACGAGCAATATTACAAGAATCATGGAAGGTTAGTGTCATGTCATCATTGCGTGACTTGTCGATATTCAACTTGCCATCACGAAGCGCAGGCCATGTGATTTCAAGTACGTGCTGAGGTACTGGATAATTTGGGTCAAGGAAGTCAAAGGGCCCAGCCAAAGTATTCAAGAAGCTATAAGCTACACGCCAAGCATGACCGCACTCACCAAATACAATACGTTTTACTTTGAGATCTATCGCAGCCTTACGTATACGCATTGAAATTTTACGCATGTTCTCGTAACTTCCGATAAACATGCCGAAGTTTGCACCTTCTGATGCATATGAACTTAGCGTGTAATCAAGCCCTAGCTCATGGAATACTTTTCCGTACCCCATCAGGCCGTCAACATGAGGTTCTGCGAAGAAGTCAGCAGAGGGTGTAATCAGTAGAATATCTGAACCCACTTTATCCAGCGGAAACTTAACGTCTACACCTGTTTCATCGAATACATCTTCTTCAAGACCTTCTAATGTATCAGCTAACGCAGGTTCAGGAAGTCCAAGGTTGTTACCAATCTTATATACTTTCTCCATGATCTGCGTACAGTATTTCTGTCCACGACCAATATGATTAAGAATCTCTCTCGCTGCCATCGAAATTTCAGCAGTATCAATGCCGTATGGGCAGAAAACTGAACAACGTCTACACTGAGAACACTGATGGTAATAGTTATACCAATCGTCGATCACTTCTTCAGTTAAGTCAGTCGCGCCTACTAGCTTAGGGAAGTACTTGCCCGCAAAAGTAAAGTAACGACGGTAGACTTTGCGCAATAGATCTTGACGAGCTACTGGCATGTTTTTTGGATCGGTTGTACCTAAATAGTAGTGACACTTATCGGTACACGCACCGCATTTTACGCAAATATCAAGATACAGCTGGAATGAACGATAACGTGTACGCAAATCGTCCATTTTCTCTAGTGCAACTTCTTTCCAGTTTGGAATTAACGTCCAGTTACCATCTTCGTCTTGCTCAATTTCTGAAGCAAAGTGCATAGGCTCTTGAAACTTAGGTGCAGATATCCAAGGACCGCTTCCCTTCATAGTATCGGGTACTAATTTAGGTACGTCGGTTATGCCGTCTTCGCCAGTAATTTCTGGTATTTCGTAATCTGCCACTAGTTGAACCTCTTTAAGTGTCTACGTTTCAACAAGATATTTAGTTTATTCATCTTCTATGATCTATTTCTTTAATTCGTGCAAGTAGTCAACACCTTGCTCATCAAGCTCAGCAGCCCATGGTGCAATGTGTCGTTTCTCACGTGAATTATCTACTTGGTTTCGAGTAGGACTAAAGAATATACCCGGTGCATGCATTAACTTACTAATAGGGAAGATAAGCATTAGCAGTGCAACAGCAGATAGATGGAGTAATAAAATGGGATCGCCTGGTAAATACCAACCATCAAAATTGAAGGTACGAAGGCTCATAAAAAATGACTTCACTAACGTAATATCAGTGTGAGATACAAACTTCATCATAATGCCACTGAGTCCAATAGCTAGTAACAAAACAAGCATTAGGAAATCAGAAGGGGCTGAAATATATCGAACTCTATCAATAATGAAGCGACGAGCCAGCAAGGCAGCAAGACCTGCTACCATTATAAATGATCCGTACATACCGAATGGCTGTAAAAACAATACAACCGAATTGATAGTATCTGTGAAGTAGCGAGTATGCCTTAGTAACACTAACGCTAATGCATAGTGAAACATGATCGCAAAGACCCATAATAGTTTGTCTGAACGAAATAGGCTCTGAAAAAAAGCAACTTCTCGGAACATCCGAAATACCACGCCACCTGTAGTTCTAGGCGCTGGCATTGTAGGGATTTTCAATGGGGCTGGTGTTTTCCAGTAGATGCGCACTTTATAGATGATACCTACTATTATAACAATAGTGGCCACCCAAAAAAGCAGACCGAAAATAATACCTAATGCGTTCACTTATAACTCCTGAAATCTTTCGATAACTTCTTGTAAAGCTAAATCCTTAAACCAATGTGGTTCAGATTCACAATTTAGTTTTACAAGAAGCCCGGCTAAAATAGCCAGAACTTCTAGCACGTATTAACGCTTTCAACTTGGTCTTGTTTGCTCCAGTTCAGGGCGTAAACACGGAATGTACAAAGTGTACATGAGTGCTTTCAACAAAGAAATGGAGCAAATAAGAGGTTAAGATGATGTGTTAACTATACGCAACCTGTAGGCTTTGGTAGTCCAGCATACTTACACGCTTGCTTACCAGGACCATATGGGAATAGGCTGTAAAGGTACTTTGAGTTACCTTTATCTTTACCTAAACGCTTACCAACAGCTTTAGTCAGTACGCGTACCGCAGGTGCGATTTGATACTCTTCGTAGTACTCACGTAGGAAGTTGATAATATCCCAATGCTCATCAGAAAGTTCAACATCTTCAGCAGCAGCCATTGCAACTGCAATATCCTCTGTCCATGAACTTAAGTCTTCTAAGTATCCTTCTTCATCTACTTCTACAGCAGTACCGTTTACGTCTAATGTTCCCATAATATTTCTCCAATTAAGAAACTAAATTGTGTTACAAAACTCAAGGCTTTAAAGCCTACTAGGCTATACCCAGCTTTGAGTTTTCTCGTTGTCCGCGACTAGCTCAACAAAACCCGCATAATCTACAGATTTAATGCCTTCGATCATACGATCTTCGCTCATTCCACGTGCTGCTAGATCGCCGCCAAGCACATACACAGACGTATCTGCCATTGCTGCCTTTAGTTGATCTGCAAATTTTGTGCCTTCGATTGCGCCAACAGATGCATCTTCAATCATCAAGATCGAGTCACCTGCTTTCACATATCTTAAACAACTTTCAAAAGCCACTCGTTCGAAGGGTGACTTGTTTACAATATGTAGCATTGCCATTGTTTATTCCCTCCGTTAGAAGCTGTAGTGAACGTCTTGATCAGCAAGAACGTCAGCCATTTCTGCACGAGATACGATTTTGATTGAAGGCTTTTCTGCCCAGTCATCATCTTCGTCTTCCCATACTAGATCCATAAGATCATCTGCTGTCATTCCACGCTCATCGAGTGATTCTTTTTCAACAAAAATCTTGTTGATATCGTAATCACCTAACGCTTTGTAGGTTGCTGAAAAGTTCTTCATACCGATACCGTCGGTATTCTGTCCTTTTGCGATCTGATAAACACCGTCATCAATAAAAGCTAGGCTTATGTCCTGCTCGAAAGCAGCAGCTATAAGTACAACTTCTAATGCTTCTAATGCATAAACAGTACCGTAAGGAGCTTTGCGGTTCACATACATGAATTTTTTAGTAGCCATGTTATCTCCTTAATCTCCAAATACTACGGTACGATCAGACTGGATGCTACCTTCAATCAACTGACCTAGGCCTGAAATATGAAAACCATCAATAATATTGTTGGCATCCAGACCTTGTCTTTCAGCTTCTGAAGCATCCATCAGACCACGACGTTGTGCTGCTGCAATACAAATAACCATATCCAGATCATGTTCTTTAGCAAGCGCGCTCCATTCTTTTTGAAGCTCACGATCATCTTTTGGCGGTACTGCCAAACGCGTTCCATTATTCACACCATCATTGTAGAAGAACACACGAAATATAGTATGCCCTTCTGCCAATGCAGCGCGAGTAAATGCAAGAGCTGAATCAGATGATTGATGCTGATAGGGCCCCTCATTTACCATTACTGTAAATATCATTCTAAATTCCTAAGTAAAGATTAATTAGAAACGAATGTGCGTAGACGAATTAAGATTCGCACGCGCACCACGCCAGTTATCAATATGATACTTAGTGAAAGGTAGGCCTGTTACTTCGAAGAACTTAGGCCATCCGATACGCTCAACCCACTCGTTGATACGCTCCCAATCACGTCCGCCTTCTTTATAGCAATCAAGAATCTTCTTAACAATTGCTGTAGCTTCAGGCCAGCGAGGTGGGTTATTTGGAATACCAGCTGCAACTAGACGTTGGAAAGTAGGCTTTCCACGTGCATTTGAGTGATTACCACCGATCCATACTGCCAGCTGTGTAGCTTCATGATCGTTGATCTGCATAGGAGGACAAGGAGGGTAACATGCACCACAACAGATACATTTCTTCTCGTCCACTTCTAATGAAGGTTGACCGTCAACCATTGCAGGACGAATCGCCGCTACTGGACAACGTGCAACTACTGATGGACGCTCGCATACGTTACCCACAAGACTGTGATCAATCTTAGGTGGTTTAGTGTGCTGTACGTTAATCGCGATATCACCTTGACCACCACAGTTGATCTGACAACATGAAGTCGTGATATGTACACGGTTAGGCATGTTCCAGTTTGTGAATTCTTCGTAAAGCTCATCCATCATAGACTTAACTACGCCAGATGCATCTGTACCAGGAATATCACAGTGTAACCAACCCTGTGTGTGAGATAGCGAAGCTACTGAGTTACGTGTTCCACCTACAGCAAAGCCTTTGTCTTTCAGTGCATCTACTAGTGGCTGAAGTTTATCTTCAGAATCAATAGTATATTCAATATTACTACGGATAGTAAAACGCATATAACCATCTGCATACTCATCACCTATGTCACATAAAGTGCGTAGCGTGAATACATCTAAGATACGTTGAGTGCCTGCTTTTACAGTCCAAACTTTGTCGCCGTTCTTAGCTACGTGCAATAAAACACCTGGCATGGGATCTTCATGATAAGCCCAAAGACCGAAGTTACGACGCATCGCTGGATGCATATATTGGAAACCATCAGGACAACCTGATTCTATTGGCTCGCGCATTTCTGGTGCTGCCATGGGTTTGCCTCCTAAAAATTAGTTAAGTAATGACGAGCCAGCAGCTTATTATGAATAGACTGTTTGGCCACGCCAATGACAATATTGAGTTGAGTTAGAGATTAACCAGCTACTGCTGCTTTCTCTTCACGCTTCTTGTTGAACCACTCTTCCGCAGCTTCATCCCAACCATCTGTACGTACATAAGATACGTTACGTGGCTGGTGAATCATGTTGGGATCCGGGTCAATTCCGATACCTTCAAGATAGTTAACGAAACCAATTCGCTCAATCATCTCACCAGTACGCTCGTGCTCAAGACCGTTCTCTGCCCAGAAATCAACCATTTCTTCAGCAAGCTCTACAATCTTCTCGTAGTCTTCTTCAGTTTCAAGCTTCATGAATGGAACAAGAACAACACCCATCAAATCACCGATTTTCAGAGTACGCTTACCACCAACTAGAATCGTTACACCTTTGTCATCACCAGGGCCAATTGCCTTAGGAACAACATTCATGCAGTGCATCGAACGAACACAGTTAGTTTCATCCGCGATTAGAGAGTTATCGTCACCTAGAGAAAGTGACTTAGAAGTACAACGTGAAATCACGTTATCCATTACATGCTGAACACCTTTCTCTTCAACATATGCTTTCCATGCTTCCTGATCGATTTTCTTGTGATCTCTCCAAGTACCGATAACAGCGAAGTCAGCACGCTCAATAGCATTCTGACAGTCGTTAGGACAACCAGATACTTTAAACTTAAACTTGTAAGGAAGTGCAGGACGATGAACATCATCTGTAAAGCTGTTTACAAGATGACGATGAATCGCGTGCTCGTTACAACAAGATTGTTCACAACGTGCAGCGCCAACACATGACATCGCAGTACGAACACAAGGACCTGCACCACCCAAGTCCCATCCGTACTCATTGATTTCATCAAAGAAGTGCTGATAGCTCTTAGTATCAGAACCGATAAACATGATGTTACCTGTCTGACCGTGGAATGTCTGTAGACCAGAACCCCACTTTTCCCAACTATCTGCCAATTGACGCATCATATCAGTTGAATAGTAGTTACCAGGAGTTGGCTGAACACGTAAAGTATGGAATTCTCTTGACTCTGGGAAGCTATCGCCCACTTCAGAGAAACGAGGAATGATACCACCGCCGTAACCATATACAGAGATTGTTCCACCCTTCCAATAACCCATACGAGTTTCGTAGGAGTGCTCCAACTGCCCCATAAGGCCATTAATTACGTTATTAATTCTTTCGTCTGGATGCTCATCACGCATTTTCTTGAAACCTGTGATGAAACTAGGCCATGGACCATCTTCCAGAACATCCAACATGGGAGTTGGATATTTCTTCATATCAGCCATTAAACTTCTCCTAATAAATAATCTTCAAAACACTCCAGCTATTGAGAAAGATCAAGTAAGACCCAGAACGATAGAGGCGTGTAGAATAACCAATTGCAATAAGTTATTTGTTAAGCAGCAAACCTTAAGGTGCTACTGCGAGGGCACAGTGTATGACTATGCCACTAAGAAAAGAATCCCACCCTTGGGGTGTTGCGTTAAATACTAACTACCCACAAGTGGATATAGGACACTCTTTATACAGCTACATTAGTATACTAGCATATCAATATCTTTTAATATTAGGTACTTTATTTAACAAATAATTCGATATGAAAAGTCCATTTCAACTCTCTGACGCATCATCTTATTCAGTTTGGCGTAAGGCTAAATTAAGCAATTATCCTATAAGTATTGGTGACTTACTGGTAACAATAAAAGATTCAAGCCACCCCCAAAAAGATGAGATTGATCAAATAAAACGCCTTACTCTGAAGCACAACATGGCGCTGTACCGTTTTTTAGATTCACAACATCGCGATAAAAAAGTAGTCCACACACTTGGCAAACATATAGGTCTATATCAACTAGATGGAAATATTTGTGCTGATGAGGATAAGCTCACTTCAATCGAAGTACGTGAAAATACAGGGCAACATAGTTACATCCCCTATAGTAACTACAAACTTAGCTGGCATACCGATGGCTATTACAATACCAAGGAACAGCAAATAAAAGGGATGCTTTTGCATTGCGCCCAACCCGCCCTAACCGGCGGAGGAAGCCTACTTATGGATACAGACATTGCCTACATTCTGCTACGGGACGAGAACCCTGATTATATTGAGGCGCTAATGCAACCTGATGCAATGACTATTCCCGCCAACATTCTTGATGGAAAAACAATCAGAGCGGAACAAACTGGACCTGTTTTTAGCATTGGAGAGAACGGTAAGCTTTACATGCGCTACTCTGCACGAAAAAAGAATATTATATGGAAAGACAATAACAACACCCGCCAAGCTGTTGCCTTTTTACAGAATTTATGGGAATCAGACTCTAAGTACATCATTCGATATACCATGAATGCAGGAGAAGGGTTAGTGTGCAACAACGTACTTCATTGCAGAACACAATTTGAAGATAGTGAACTTAAGGAAGAAAAGCGATTACTATATCGTGGAAGATACCTTAACTTAGTAGATAGACCTACTGATACCCAACAAATAAAGTGATCCAAAATACAAGGGCTAGCATAAGCTAAATTGTGCTAGCCCTAGTTGACGATGGAAGCGCCTTTCTCATCTAACCAGAAAAACAGCTATCCAATGACAGAGAAGAAATTATTTCTTCTCGCCACCACATTTGCCTTCGCCACACTTGCCTTCTTTCTTAGCCTTGTCACCACCACATTTGCCTTCTTCAGCTTTAGCTTTGTCACCACCGCACTTGCCTTCCATGTCTTTAGCTTTATCGCCGCCACATTTACCTTCCATAGCTTTATCACCGCCACATTTGCCTTCCATCGCTGCGCCTGCTGCACCTTTCGCCGCGTCTACCGCTGTATTTGCTGCATCAGTTGCAACTTCAACCGCCTTTTCGCCAGCACCCGCTGCTGCTTCGTTTAGTTTGCTAGCTGCATCATCGCCACAAGCTACAAGTCCTGTTGCCAATGTTGTGCTTACTGCAATAGCTAATAGATTCTTACGTGAAATCATGTGTATTTCCTTTTGTGTATTAAATTGTGTGTGTTTTATGTATATAAAAGAAGCTTTAACAATCTGCTAAAACTTCTTATAGGGATAAGTATAAGACAAAAATGGTATTCTTGTATTGTAGTATCGTACGAAGGTAATACTCATTTAGACTCATAACTTTAAATTAATTCGAGTCTGCATAAAATCCAAAACATCTTCACGCTTAACCTTTTCCCTATATTCTGTTTGTAAATCGAAGTATTCGTATACGCCAACCTCTAATGAACGCCCAGACAGCGTTAACCTATGGGGTATTCCTAAAAACTCAACAACCCTAAACATTTTTCTTGGTTTTTGATTTCGATTATCCAGCAAAACACTGTAGCCCGCTTCTTCTAACTTATCATGTAGATAATCCGCATCTCTTACTACTTTTTCAACCTAAAATCCTCAGTTAGACAGCCTATAGAGTGATTCTCTTCGGCTGAATGGCGTAGTAAAAAAAGGAATTAATGGTTGATCCTTAATGAGTTTTTTTACATAGCCAGTCAGTCGAAGAGGGT
>JALXAX010000113.1 GCA_026991755.1 Thiotrichaceae bacterium
TCCCTAACCCTCCCCCTGCTAGGTGGAGGGAACTTTGTCTATTCCATGAACAGATTTCTAGCATTGAACAGCCCCGTCTCCAGATGTATGTCATTACTTTTGAAACCATTAATAATCACTTCAAACTACACTCACAAAACTTAGTTAGCGAGATATACAAGCTTTATAAGTCATCTTATTAAAACTAGCAGCATGTTCAAGCGTCGCTTTTCTATAGGCCATATGCTGGTTACCATAAATCGTATCGCCCATTCCATCCATAATCAAAATAGGACAACGCTGTTGTGCAGTTGTTTGCTGTTGCTGATTAAGACCTGGAATGACTAACACTGTGCTTCTACCTGCATGATGCGCCAAAAGATAAGGAAAGCCCAAGTCTATCGCTGCTTTGGCTTCATTTGTTGCACTTCTCTTTTTCATCAATGCCAGCTCAGCCGCATATTGCTTTTCTTCCTGTGCCTGAATTTCTTTTGCACTAGATACTTTTGGCATGGCATTTAACATACTGCTATTCAATATAAGGATACTCAAACTACTTAATAACGCTATTTTTTTAATCATCATATTTCTCAACTTTTATTCTTTGCAAATATTTTCTTCTACTGACCCATACCGCAAACATAGCAAGTAAAAAGATAAATCTGAAATCTATCGCTCCAGAACCAGAGCTATTCGAATTTCCAACTCTAACTATAGTTCTTGCACTACTAATTCCACCTTTTCCATCTCTGACAACAAACTCAAAGGTAAGGTTCCTATTTGTTAATGCTCGACCTTCAAAAGTTCTACTAGCTGAATCACTAGGAGTCTTTATTTCAAATAAGGCATTATCACCCAAATCAATAAACTTGTCCGATGGCGACCCAGCATCCATTTGATCCCATGCATACGTTAACGGATCTCCATCAGGATCTGTTGCTGAACCTGTTAGGGTAAACGACTCGCCCACATTCACGGTTATATTCTGCGAGAGGTTAGTTATCACTGGATCCCTGTTACCAATAACTTCAAGACCTGAACAATCATTTAGCGTTGCATCATTAATTTGAGAAATACTGGCAACATGGAAATAAGGTAACGACTGAGAGGCAATATTATTAACCCCACAAATACCCGCATAAGCCATTACACTAGAGCCACTGCCTGGCTCAAAGGCCGTTGCTTGTGTTCTGTTGCTCCCACCACAGTTGCCTGTCAGGCTATTAAAAGTATGTGTTGCACCCAATTGATGCCCTATTTCATGAGCGACAAAGTCAATAGCAAAGCTTGCTCTCTGAGGGTTAGGTGTACCTGTTGCACCAGCACCTTTGTTAGCTGTTTTACAAGCTGAAGTTAGCTCTGCAACACCTCCACTACTCCTCGTTAGCACATGACCAATATCATAAGCACTTGCACCAATGAGATCATTCAGCACTCCCGTATTAATATCAACAAGTTCATCCGTTGTCTCAACATCATAAGGATCCGTTGAAGGATCGGTAAATATAAGGTTTGAGTTATTGGCAACTAAACGCAAGCTAATGCCTAAATCACGTTCATAAATAACAGTAACTCTAGTTACGATACTTTTAATCGCATCAATAGTGGCCGATTTACTACCAAACACATTAGTAAACTCACCTGTAGCGGCCATTGCTAAACGGTAAGTTTTAAGTGTTGCAGCTGAACGATGAGCACTTGCTGAAGCAGTTTTTAAAGTATTCAGACTTTCTTTTGATAAGCTGTTAGCTAATTTATTACTAACTTTCACCCCACAGCTAAAAGTAAAGTCATCTACCTCCTCAACTTTATGAAAAGCCCTATAAGTTACTTCTCCCTGTTGTTTCTTTTGAATAGGCTCTACAAAAATAGTCTCACCATTTGCCAACACCAACATGCCATGAAAACCATGGCTACTCACATCAACCACGCCATACACAGCAGGGTTATCCACACCCACTACACGCCATGACCGGAAGTCTGTTGATGGCGAAGCACCCTCTTCCATAATCGAATATTCAGTTGCCCGTAATCGAATAGGATCACCATTCGGCAAAGGGAGGGTAAGGTTAGAGCCAGATGTAGCACTCTTGTTTTTACCCGATGTTGATTGCGGCGAAAACACAGGAACCCCATCAAGTTGTTTTAACAATGCTTGCTGATCTAAAACATACTCTTTTTCATTGGATGATAATGCGGAGTCTTTTTTGACTTGTTTAACTTTCCAAACAACATCCGCAGCAAAGACAGGAAAACTAAAGCCTAGAAAGGCAAGTAACGGAATAATAAATCGAGTAGACACTGATAGCTCCCTTGAGGAAACTCTGAACAAGCTAGACTTATTCAGATTTCCTAGATATTAGGTATTGCTCTATCCACGCTATATAGCGCAACGTTGTTGCAGTATTAATTTATAATGTTAGATAGAACGCATTTAAATAATTATTAGTATTTCGGACTCAGGAGTCCTAAATAGGTTTAGCACTTCTTTATCACTTAACAGACTACTCAATTCCAAAGTAGTTCGGATTATTACGAACGCTCTGCTATTTAGATGCATCTAATTACTTGATATAACAGCCCCTACTCTCTTAGGCAATCTCAGAGCTCTAATGAAATTACCCTTCTAACGCATTGAAAGTATTAACAATAAATATCATGCTTTATGCCAACATGCTTTCCTCAGTTTCACATTAAAAAATGATGAAAAAAATAACAACCCTAAAAACATCAACCAATAGGTATTAAAAGATCCAGCAGCTCCCTCGTTATTCACATTAGTCCCATCATCCACAATGTTTTCAACAATCACATCGCCACTGTCGGGAATCTCTGTACCTTGTCTTGCTGTTCCAAAAGGTCTTGAGGATATTGAAAAGAAGATATTGTCACTACAGCTTAGCTTCAACCTTGCAACCCTGCGTTGTGTGACGGTATCAGGCAATACCAACTTAATAGCACCCGTATTTGGCACATTAGTGGCAAGTAACTCATTGAAGTGCAATCCATTATCAGTTGACAGCCCTATATTCACCGATGAACACGATATAGGAGGAATGTTCGTATTGGCAACTTCCCAAGTAATCAAGGCCTCTTCGTCTTTGGTATAGAACAGAGGCGGTGTATGGAGTCGGAATACCGCTCTATCCGCAACAACATTGACCGTCATGGCATCGCTTACCGTCGCCCCTTTAGAATCATGAGCAACAAACTTGAAGTGCATTAAACGATTCCTGTTTGGGAGCAATTCACCTTTTGAGGATTCAAAACCCAGTATTTTCTGCAGTCGTGGCAAAGTTCTTTGCTGCGATGTGGTAGGTAGATAAGTACGAAATAGTGCATTGTTACCGGTATCAACATTTACAGGTGATGCAAGTCCTGCATCTTGCTGTTCCCAATTAAAGAGCAACACATCACCATCAGGGTCTGTCGCACTACCCTCTAACACAAAAGGTGTATTCGCAGGAATAGAATAATCACGACCTGCATTAACAACAGGAGGCTTATTTAAAGTCGTCACAAGCGTGCCACAACCCTTAGCCTGCTGAATTTGCTTGTGGCGCATTATTTGAGCAATAGAACCCACATGAAACATCGCATCCGCATGGCTCTGTAAGTTATCACTCCCACAAATCCCTATATACGCCATGATGGTCGTTCCACTACCTGGTTCATAAGCAGACAACTGGTTTCTGTGAGAATCTGAACACAAGCCCTGGTTACTATTAAACGTATGTGTTGCACTAAACTGATGAGCAATTTCATGAGCAACAAACTCCAGCGCAAAGCGCTCGCTACCCACGCTAACATTGCCTGACACCCCCATCGCTTTTAGATTACTTTGGCAAGCAGATCCAACAAAAGCTAAGCCACCTCTCCGAGTAGTAAACACATGCCCAACATCATAATTCTCAGTGCCTATCACACGATCAATCAGTTCCTGATTTTGTGACAGTATATTCGTTAAACTACCAGAGAAAGGATCATTGGATAAAAAAACCAATTGATCATTATTATCAACCAGCTGCAAGCGAATACCCGCATCACGCTCATACACCTGATTATTACGGTTAATGGTTCTGGCAATGGCTGCCATCGCTGCTGCTTTAGTACCCCCTTGAGCATGGACATAACTGGCTGTGGCGCTAATAGCAATTCGGTAGACATAGATATTGGCTTGTACCAAAGATGCTTTTTGTTGCAGTTGAACATCTTCAAGGTAAGTTTTTATCGGGGCTATTGCTGAGAACGTACTGGTTAATTCAATGCCTAGTTCATCGGTTAGCCCACAAGTAGCGCCATCACTACTTTCAGCTTTATGTGCTTTCACCCAACTACTTTTATATCGCTTAGAGTCATTTGCATAGTGCGCATAGCTATTATCTACCCGCTGAATAGGATTAATAACAAACCGACGACCATCAGCCGTTTGTAATACAGCATGTAAGCCCTGCGGCGAAATATCTACCCGACCCACCAACCCTTTCTCATGAAGTCCAGATACTTTGTAGGTCTTGATAGAGGGAAATTTCTTTGCCAATACCACTGACATCACTTGTGTTTCTTCTACTTTTAGTTGTACTTCACTAGCATTAGGTAATGGTAGAGAAATAATCCCACCACGATTATCTTTCTTTTCAGAGTGAGATAATTTTGTAACATAGCCTCGTTCTGCATTCAGTGAGCTATCAACATTAGAGCTATTGATGTCAGAGAAAATAATCTGAACACTACTATCAAGTGAAAATAGATACTCATCCGAATAGTCATCAATATTTGCAAACAACTGTGAGCTAATACAAAGCAAGCTTAGGATAAGTAAACGCATAATGGCCTCTTCACGAACGAGAAAATCTCATTCTGCAAAGACTGCGATTATTTTATGAGCAAATAGGCTATTAGAGTGGTTAATTATCAGACGAATTTCTAGACCTTACGCCTGTCGTTTCATTCATACCGAAATGATAGAAAGCCGGTCTAAAATAGGGATAGACTACAATAGAATAGAGAAATCAATGACTTTGATAAAGCCATTCACTATGAGATCCTTGCATGGAAGGATGGCGATAGAAAAATAAGCGTAATTTTCTCTATTTCTGCTAAAAAAGAGGGTAATCGCCGAGCTATTGGCCGAATTTTTAGCAAAAATAGAGGAAAAGGGATACTGAATGATTACGATATACCTTAGAAAATGACTGAGACTAATTCAAAGGCTTCTTAGAATTTTTAAGAGTATCTCTATAAATTCTGGCCGGAGTTGCAGTAACTTAGCTGAGCTTTAAGTGAAACTTAGAAGCTTCAGCAGAAGCTAGCCTCAGAAAAACGAGTCATGACTTGATCAGAGGTTCCTTAAGGAAACTCTGATTAAGTCTGATCGGAATTTCTGAGAGATAGAATTTGTCAGGTTTTTGATAGAAAAGTTAGCAATAGCCGTAGCTATTGGTCACTTTTATAGCGAAAAG
>JALXAX010000114.1 GCA_026991755.1 Thiotrichaceae bacterium
ATTGAGGCTAGAGAAACTGAGCTGTTTCATGTTATGAATCCTGACAAAATAACAGAAGTTTTTACTTAATTTTGGAATATGGATATTTTCTCATATTTTAGAGACTTAATCAGAGATTCCTTAAGCAGATTGTTTAGATCGTAAATAATTCATGGGGCCGCCACGGAAAGGTGCAAAGCCTGTTCCAAATATAACGCCCGCATCTAATAAATCTGCATTTTCTACTACTCCTTCTTCTAAGCATTTCTCCGATTCATCCAGCATTTTGCTGATGAGTCGTTCTTGTATCTGATGTTTGTCTCCAGTCCAATTACTTTTAGCTGGTTTCACGAGCTTTCCTTTCTTGTATTGATAAAAGCCGGTCCCCGTTTTTTTGCCTAGTTTATTCTCATCAATAAAGGTTTGAAGGTTGTCAGGTAAGTTAATGCCTAAGGAGGACGATAGTATTTTTCCTACATGTAAGCATATATCCAAGCCCACCGTATCTGCTAATTCTAAAGGTCCCATAGGCATACCAAAGTCTTTGGCTGCTTTATCAATAACCGTTGCAGGTACACCTTGTTGGTGAAGAGTGACGCCTTCTAGCAAGTAAGGCATTAATATTCGGTTGATCAAGAAACCTGAGCTACTTTTAACGGGTAAAGGGAGTTTATTGATATGCCGTCCAAATGCGCAACCCATTGCGGTTTGCACTTCATGAGTTACCTTCTCATCATAAACCACTTCTAACAGGGGCATTTTGAAAACAGGATTAAAGAAATGCAGGCCGATCAAACGTTCGGGTGTTTGTAAAACCTCTGCTATATCGGCTAATGGAATACTTGAAGTATTGGTGGCAAGAATGGCATCAGGTCTAGCTTTTTGTTCCACATCTTTAAACACTTGGCGTTTCACATCAAGATCTTCAAAGATAGCTTCGATAATGACATCCGCGCTGGCAATACCATTGCCTGCTTTATCAGGAATGAGCCTGTCCAATGAATCACGAATACTGATAACATCCTTTTTAAACTTACGTTTTAGCGTCTTATTTGCGCGTTGGATGACTTTGGCCAGTGCTTCATCACTCATATCCTGAACGGTCACTTGCAAGCCTTGAGCAGCACACCAAGTGGCGATATCACCGCCCATAACACCACCGCCAATCACGTGAACATGCTTAGGTGATAATAAAGATTTGTCTCCTATACCTTTCAATTGGCTTTGTAGGAAAAATACTTTAACAAGATTTTGTGCTGTTTCTGTGAGGATAAGTTTGGTGACAGAGCGAGCCTCGTGCTCATACATATCAGAAGCATTACCGCCATGCTCTTTCCATAAATCAATAAGAGCAAAGGGAGCAGGGTAGTGATTAGGGTTCGCTTTTCGCTCCACTTGTTTGCGCATTTGCATGGCAACGATTGAGCGCATGGGTTTCTTTTCTAATAACCGCATATGGGCAGGCACGACTTTCTTAGCAGGTGTGTTAAGAATGGCATGGATAGCCGTGCTTTTTAACTGTCGAATAGGTACACAAAAATCAGCCAAGCCAATCTTAGCCGCTATACGCCCCGTATACGCACGGCCTGTTAGCATCATAGGCATGGCTTTCATTACCCCCATGCGCTTGATAGAACGAACGGTGCCACCAAAGCCAGGGTGTATACCTAGCTTGATTTCAGGCAAACTGATCTTTGTTTTGGGGCTGTCGGTTGCCACAATATAATCACAAGCCAGTGATAACTCAGTGCCACCGCCCATGCAAAAACCATCTATCATAGCAACGGTAGTGATATCCAAGCCTTCAACTAAGTCACAGGTATGCTGGCCTTGTCCGATATATTCCTGCGCTAATTCAATGTTATTTCCAGCATCTTTATTGCCTTTGAAACGCTCAATATCCGCGCCTGCAATAAAACCATTAGCTTTTCCAGAACAAATGATCAAGCCGTTTGCAGCAAGATGTTTGACCTCACTACAGGCTATTTGAATTTCATCCAATACTTCAGGCATTAGGATATTCGCAGGCTTACCTTGTACGTCTAGTGTAAGCCAAGCAATGTTATGTTCGTCTTTATGTAGAGAAAGGTGTTGATAATCGTGCATTATGAAACTCCTTCTATCAGCATGGAACCACCCTGACCGCCACCAATACATAAGCTGGCAATCCCCTTTGTAGCGCCTTGTCGTTTTAAGATATTCGCCATGTGTAAAATAATACGTGCACCACTGGCACCGACGGGATGGCCTTGGCTAATGCCTCCGCCATCAATATTTAAAATAGCTTGGTCTATATCACCCATTGCATGTTCTAAGCCGATTTCATTACGGCAATAGTTATCATCATTTAAGGCTTTAATGCAACTGAGAACCTGCGCAGCAAAGGCTTCATTGATTTCCCAATAGTCAATGTCGTGGAGCGGTAGTTGATGTTCTACTAAGGTCTTGGCAATAGCATGAACAGGCCCTAACCCCATTTGGCTAGGATCTACCCCTGCCCATTGAGCGGGGTGTAATCGGGCAAGCACTTTCAGTTTATGGCGTTCTACTGCTTCCTCGCTTGCTAAGATCAAACAGGCTGCTCCATCTGTTATCTGCGCGCTATTGCCCGCGGTAACACGACCTGCTGGTTTATCAAATACGGCTCTGAGTTTTGCTAAATTTTCGACAGAGCTATTGGCTCTAAGTCCATCATCGTTAGGTAGTACGTTGCCTGCAGAAGTATAAAGAGGGATAACTTCGGAATGATGACCCTGTTCGATAGCATTACCTAAACGCTGATGGCTTTGTACTGAAAAGGCATCCATTTCATCGCGGCTGATATCGAAACGATAAGCTATTTTTTCTGCCGTTTGCCCCATATTTAGACCTACTACAGGGTCGCGTAAACCACGTAGCAAAGCAATAACAGGGGCTAAGTTGCCAGGCTTGAAAGATTTAAGCGCTTTGAGTTTAGCGCCTGTGCTTTTTGCCATATTCCAATCAGCCAACCAATTGACCATGCTTTCTTTAAAGATTAAAGGGGTGTGGCTCATCGCTTCTACACCGCCTGCTAATACCAGATCAGAATAGCCATGTGCAATATTACGACAGGCAGAGTCGACGGCATTCATACCCGAAGCGCAGTTGCGTTGTACCGTAAAGGCAGGTGTTTTTTCACCACAGCCTAAACGCAGTGCAATAATGCGGGCAATATTGGATTCATCCGCGGTAGGTGATACACAACCAAAAATCACCTCATCAAAGTCTGTGGGGGATATAGGCTGTCGTAGTAACAGAGCTCTACCTGCATTGATGGCTAAATCAGCCGCGTAGAAGTGTCCAGGTTTACCTCTTGCTTTGAGAAAGGGGGTGCGACTGCCATCTACGAGATAAACGGGTCGTTGATTGGACATAGTTTCTACTCCTTTTTAATGGTTAGTTATTCTGAGTCTAGTACAGCAACCGTTTTAAATGATTATATCTGCAAAAGTTAACAGGTAGGTTGGTGCTGAGGCACGAAGCCCAACACAACAGTATTTGTTGGGCTTCCTTCGTCACCGCCAACCTACAACCTTGTCTTTCAAAATACCCGACACTTTAAACGAGTTGATGTACTAGTACTCCAACAAGTTAGGTTTGATGGATACAGCGAGTCAGGAAGCGGTTAGCCGCTAGGCGCGTCTTGCAGGGAATGGTTGTTCCCTTCACAAAAGGCGCAACAACGCGGATAACCACTTCCTGGCTCGCCCGAAGGAAGCAACCCAAAGCGCTCAATACTGCGTTATGGGTCTTGCCAAGGGAACAACCATTGGCTGCAACCCAAGCCTTGTCTTGAACGCTTTGGATTGCTCTGTATCCATCAAACCTAAGTTGATGGAGTACTAGTAGCTTTGAGTACAGATAACCTGAGACTCTGTTCAGAAGGTTATTTACTTCCTAGTAGCTCTTCAGGTGTAAACGAATCGACTTGCACGGCATTACGCATAGCTTGCCATGAGTTTAGCAGGAGCTGTGCTTCGGTATCGGTCACTAACCCTTTAGCTAATGCATCTTCGGTTAACAATTCTTGCGTGAGTCCTTTGATGTCTCCCGTTTTTTTTAATCCGTGCAATTTCTTTTCTGCATCCGCAGCACGAATGGTTTGCAACATCGCATATTCAATACGACCAATTTCATGTTCAGGATCTTCCGACCTATAAATGCCTTCTGTTAAGCGGTCCCTAGTGGCTGAAGGTTCAAGTGCGAGTTTTGCCACTTCATGGATGAGCTCATCATGTGGGGGGGAATAGGGTTTTCCAAAGGGGAACATAAAGAAGCGCAAAATAGCAGCAAGCCAAGGGAAGGGAAGGTTATGAAATGCCGCTAGCATGGCTTGTTGTGCACGATGAATAGTGAGCTTTGCCGCATAATCGACCAAAGCTCTGTCTGCTTTAGGCACGCCTTGCTCCTCATAATTCTTTAACACTGCTGAACATAGATAGAGGTTTGATAAAATATCTGCCAATCGACCAGATAACCGTTCTTTACGTTTAAAGCCGCCACCTAGTGTGAGTAAGGCATAGTCTGTGATTAGTGCGAAGTTAGCGCATAAACGAGTAAGATGGCGACAGTAACAGCGTGTAGCAGGTGTGCCACATGCTTCAAAAATACCATTGGTTAAACCAAACCAAATGCTTCGAGTTAGATTACTGATTATAAAACCAATATGGCCAAATAATGCTTGATCAAACTTATTAATATCTTTAGCTTGAGCTGTTTCCATCTCGGTTAACAAATAGGGGTGGCAGCGAATAGCACCTTGACCAAATACGATTAGTGTTCGTGTAAGGATATTAGCTCCTTCGACGGTAATAGCTACGGGTAGTGCCTGATAACCTCGACCCATATAGTTGGATGGCCCCAGGCAAATCCCTGATCCGCCTTGAATATCCATAGCATCATTAACCACACGACGCATTCGTTCGGTCAGTTGATACTTCAACAAAGCCGTAATAACCGCAGGTCTATGTCCTTGATCTAATGCGGTTAGTGTAAGCTTTCGACCTGCATCCATAATGTAGGTATTGCCGAGGATTCTGGCAAGGGGTTCTTCCACACCTTCGAACTTACCAATTGGCATACCAAACTGTTTACGCACACGGGAGTATGCGCCTGTTACGCGGCTTGCCATTTTAGCAGCGCCTGTTGACAGTGCAGGGAGAGAGATACCTCTGCCTTCACCCAGGCACTCAACCAGCATTTGCCAACCATGCCCGACTTGTTCTTGTCCGCCGACAATCCAATCCATTGGGATAAAAACGTCTTCACCAATCGTTGGGCCGTTTTGGAAAGGGGAGTTAAGAGGGAAGTGCCGTCTGCCAATTTGGATTCCCGTAGTATCAGTGGGGATGAGTGCTACGGTAACACCAATATCTTCTTCATCGCCAAGTAAATGTTCGGGATCAAATAAATGGAAGGCAAGCCCTAAAATAGTAGCGATAGGTGCAAGCGTGATATAGCGCTTTTCCCAATTTAGTCGAATACCTAGTACATCCGCTTTACCTTCAAATTCAGCACGGCAAACGATGCCCATATCAGGGATGGAGCTTGCATCACTGCCGGCTTCTGGTCCAGTCAGCGCAAAACATGGGATTTCCTTACCTGTCGCTAGTCGAGGCAAAAAATGTGCTTTTTCTTCTTTAGAACCATATTCTAGTAATAATTGACCTGGACCTAATGAGTTCGGCACCATCACGGTGACCGCAACGGATGTACTGCGACTGGATATCTTCATGATGACTTCTGAATGAGCCAGTGCAGAAAAACCAAGCCCGCCATACTCTTCAGGGATGATCATTCCCCAAAAGCGTTCTTGTTTGATGAAATCCCATAGTTCTTGGGGTAAATCCAACAGTTCGTGGCTAATCTGCCAATCATCAATCATGTGGCACAGTTGTTCGGTAGGACCATCAAGAAAGGCTTGTTCTTCTGCCGTCAGACTTGACGATGCTAATCCGTAAAGGCGATTCCAGTTAGGCTTGCCTGAAAATATTTCCGCATCCCACCATACATCTCCACTGTCTAAAGCCTCTTGTTCTGTTTTGGAAACGGGGGGCAAGTTTTTTGTAATCAATGCCATCGCGGGTTTGCTGATGAGCTTTTGTCGTAATTGAGGTAAGTTAATTAGCGTGAAAACTAGTAATGCGGGTAGCCAGAGCAACCACATCCAGCCTGATAAGCTACCAAGAATAGGTACGAGTACTAACCATGCGATAATCGGTATATTGCCTTTTTGCAAGGGAAGTCGTAAATATCCAAGTGTGCCAATAATGAGGAATAATAAAAGAAACCAGAACATGACTATCTCCTTGCCGTTATAATTTGTTTTTTGAGACGACTAAATGAGTACTTCAATGCATCACTAATGGGAAAACCACCAACACTTTGATCCTTTGTTTCCTCACCGGTTGCGACATTTTTTTTAGATGTTGCTACGTTAGGAAGTTCACACCATGGAAAACGGTTAAAAGCAATTTTCCGAATGTATTGTTTTGATGGATACTTCACCACATTGAAGAAAGGCGAGTAGTCAAAATCGGCGGGTACGAATAACCGGAAATTACGTTTGTAAAACCTTGTTTGATCATTCTTGTCGGTGCGAACGACGGGTAAAATAGGGTACTGAACGTGTTGAAAACAACGGGCAATCATACTTGAACAGACAATTTGTGTGGGCGCACCTGCATTGTGTTCAAATAAGCTGGAGCGCCATCTCCGAGGTAATATCCCGTAAGGAAATAGCAGTCTAGCTAGATCCAGTAACTGGCGTACATCATAATCTAGCCCTAAATGCTCTACCGCGAAGGCAGAAATTCTTCTTCGATCTTTAGTCGGTAAATTAATGGCGCGACAGACTCTCAAATGCTGTCCTCGATAATGGCTTAATGGATTAATTATAGTTCCATATCCCAAGAGTGACTCAATAATTAATGGCTCAGAAGGATCATCATGATAAAACTTACTGACTTTCTTGCGCATGTTTGGATCTGTCATGCTATCTAGTGATCCAATAGATAGGGCAGCGTGTGTCCAGGGGGATAGGGTAACGACTTTAATGACTTCGCTAACGTGAGCACGACCTTCTACAAGGATGACGTCAGCAGGTTGGGTATCAGCGAGAAGCTGATCAAAGTCAAATACTTCAACGACTGAGTTGGCCTCAGCCTCAGCATTTAACCAATTTACGATATGTTGCCAGAGCCAATTTGTAACTGCACTGAACATTGGTTTGTGACCCTCATTAAAGAACTATTTATTATTAACGCCTCATAGTAATAAATAGATCAAAAGTGAGTATTTTGCCGAGATGATTTTGGGCTTTCTGCTGATTGGCTGGTTGTGAAGGATGAGAGGAGTTTAAAAAGACAGAAATAAACAGGAGAGAGAAGTATTAATTGTTGCAAAAGTTTTCACATGCAAGCACTGCCTTCGACTCCGCTCAGGCAATAGAGTAGCACCCTGAACAGAGTCGAAGGACGCGGTTTTTACTGAACATACTTTATGGTTGTGGGTGGGGAAAATCCCAACATGAGCGCGCTATAGACCTTCACAACAATAATTTCCCGTAGAGACGTTGCATGCAACGTCTCTACCACAGGTAGTAAGATGAGACCTTTGCACGAAAGATATGACGGATTAAAAAGGCTTGAATTTCAACTATTTTTGCTAAAAATTCTTTCATACAAAGGTCTCAAGATATTTATAAGTATGGCTGAGACATCTACGTAATCAGGTAGATTTTAACCCTGAGTCAATATATCAAGATTTGATTTAACCATACATTTGGCAGGTATCTTGTGTTTAATTTTCTCATGTAGCTCAGGTAGCTTTGACCAATGTATACCTTGCTTATAATGATGAGCCGTATGATATCCAAGGTTGCCCGTTAGCAGGTTATAAAGTTTATTGGTTTTATTATGAGAAGCAGCAAATTGGTCTTGAGTATCCAGATTGACATGATGTCCATAAGTAGACCAAGAGGTAAACATAAGGCTGCCGATCATGGGTAGTATAAATATAAATAGCGAATTTATGGGCGAGTAAATCGTTAGAGCAAGCAATAATAGGAGCGTAATGGCAGTATAAATTAGGAACATTTTCTGTTGTTTAGGAAGCTTCTTACCGACTGCATAGCCTCTAGGATAGGAGGTTAGTGTAACAATCAAGGTATATTCAATGATGCCCATTGTGCTGCCGTCTTTACGTTTCCAACGGCTTTGATCTTTCTCCTGATCAAGAAAGTTTTTGTGATGACCGATATTATGATGCAACACCCATAAGTTGGTTGTTACACCTGTATGTAATGCATAAAAGAATTCTAAAACTCGATTAAGGTACTTTTGTTTGAATACGTTACGGTGTTGATGATGATGATTCCATGCTGATATAATGCCTTTGGGAACAAGCATTAATAACCAGTAACTGGCTAGAACCCAGATATTTTGTGTTTTAAAAAAAACAATAAAATCTAGTAGTGAAAAAGAAAGAATAATAGCAATGGGGAGGCGGTCAGCAGGAAATTTGAATAAGCTAGTATGGGTCATTGATGAGTATGGGGTATCAAAAAGCCATCTAGTTTACAGGAAATCATTACTAAGGCACACCTATCAACAGTGAATGTAGGTTATTCAAATAAAATATGGACTAAAATTAGCAAAACTTATGATATTTATAAGGTCTAAGTTTGATTTTGCCACTCTCTGACGGCATCAAATA
The DNA here is from genome assembly GCA_026991755.1 of Thiotrichaceae bacterium. Taxonomy (GTDB): domain Bacteria; phylum Pseudomonadota; class Gammaproteobacteria; order Thiotrichales; family Thiotrichaceae; genus HyVt-477. Next base: position 8,716 of record JALXAX010000114.1, read on the forward strand.
CATCCTGCGGGGGTATGACACCCTTTGAACCACGTATAACCGCATGTGAGTTGCCATTAGCCATGATCTTGTCGCCTTTAACAAACGTATGTTCGCTGTAAAAATATTTACCGTCGAAATCTTTAATCTTCATTGATAAAGAATACGCTTGAAACAGCTTTAGTGAAGCCTTGTACTGCATGTCATGATAGGCAATGAGAGGGATCCATTTGCGCTGCTTCATAACAGCCAGTAAGCCTGTACGGATAAACAAGTCAAAACGTGATAAGTCACATAACGTCAAAAAACGACCATTATTGACATGCAGGCTTATATCTAAATCATTAGGTAAAACTCTGAGTTTTAGCTCATTGCTTAGCTCATCTAGTGTGATCATGTCTGAGTGCTTAGCTTGCCAGTAGATCATCAACATGCGCAGATAAAGATTCATTTTTATATTTACAGGTTCCTGTTTGATAAAAGGCTGGGTGGTGGGCATTCAATCTTATGCAATAAAGAGCGATGTAACATGCCTAAGTGTCCACCATAGGGTAGCAAATTCAATTCAAGATTTTGTCTGGGTTGAATAGATTTGTATAGCGCGTTATAGGGGATCAAAGGATCATTGGTTGAATTGGAGATCTTACAGGGAATACCAACGTGGTTAATAAACTGTAATGAGCTGTTCTCGGTATAGTACTGCTCAACGCTATCATAGCCATTGAGAGGAACCGTTATTTGCTCATCAAAATCGTACATTCGCGTTATTTTCATAAGGCTGGGTAAGAAACGTTGCGTTGCCCTATCATGGCGCCTGGTTAATAGCTGTCGGTAACGAGAAATAATCATTTTTTGGTAAAGGCGATTAAAGCCTTTATCTGCCACTAGAGCGGTCAAGCGCAAATCAAGTGGTAACGATATACAATGAATAAAAGCCGTCTGTAACGCCGCATCTGGGTTGTTTGCAGCCCATTTTACTAATATATTCGCACCTAAAGAAAAACCGATAATACCCGTCAAAGGATTACCTATTTTTTTGCACAAATGTTGAATCACTTCAGCGAGATCGTTATCCGAGCCTGCATTAAAAAAATGGGTCGTGCTTCCAGGAATATCCGCGCAATTTCTTAGCTCTACAATGGCGGGTGTGTAGCCCTTTGTCATCAAAGCCTTAGCGGTAGCTTTGACAATAGGGGAGTGGCGATTACTCGCCATGCCAGGAATAATCAAAAGGGTGCGCTCTGGCTTTAAGGGTAATGGATAGTGCAAAGCCAGAAAATCCCCATCCGCCAAAGTCAGTATCTCAGACTCAGCTAAAAGCTGTTTTTCAATAGAAAAAGAAGGCCTGAGCGTATCGATATGGCCTGAAAGACGAGTGCGAAAATGGTCTAAGGAAAAACTCAAATCAGTCCTACAGTTTTCATCTCACGGAAGTCTTCAGCCGTTGCTTTACGAGAGATTCTGCGCAGAATATCGCCACCTAACACCAAGTTGTAATTGGATACACCCCCATATTTATGATGAATAAAATGGTTAATGGCCACATTACGCATATAGCGAGTATTGATAAGCCAGTTAATAAAAGAGCCATGGTTTTGCTTAACGTCTTGTTTGCTCATGTGCATATAAGGGTGAACCCAGTGCGCCATAATGGCGGGTAGCCAAACGGTAATGCAGATACCGGCAAAAATCAGTTTATTAAAGAGCAGATAGCAAAGAGGCAATAAGAGTGCCAACGCAACAAGGTATTTCACTATACCTCGACCACCAAGCTTCACGGCGTAAGCTGAATCAATAATCAATTGACCATGTGAGCCTTTCTTCGCTAACTTTATTTGTAGCTTTTGTTCCTCTTCATCCGAAGAGAACTGAGTGGTGTAGTGTGATTTATAAGTATGATAATGATGAATGATGTGATGCGAGTAATACGTACTAATAAACGCAGAGAATATACGTGGATAGCGACGGTAGAACTTATAGAGCTTTGTTGGCGCATCAGAAACATACTGATGGAAAAATGACTCTACATAAGAACCAACAAGGTATCCGATCAGCAGTCCGATGATGATATATAACAGGGTAAATAGCATGGATTATGCTCCAAACTTAACTAATTGAGATTTGTTTTCGTCCCACAACTTCAAACTGAATGCTTTAGGAATATCTTTTAGGTTGAGAACGTTGAGGTCGCTTTGTGTCTCCATAAGCTGATGCGCTTTGGGTAAAAGATAGTTGGGTATTTTCGAATCTAGATGATGAATGTGGTGATAGCCAATATTCCCCGTAAGCCAGTGGCCTATGTTGTTAAGGTTGAGGAACGATGCGCCCTTTAGTGATGCTTGTTTGTGATCCCATTCGGCTTTCTTACACCAATAAGCATCTTTGAAATTATGTTGCACATAGAACAGTATGATGGCGAGCATGGAAGCTAACCATAATGAAAGTGCTTCGATGATGAGAACGGCTTGCCAGCTAAAAATAAGGCACAGAGCTGTGATGCGCGTAAACAACAAAAGATTATTAAGAAGGATGCTGTTGCGAGACTTGGTCTCTTTCTTGTCACTAATGAAAGGGTTTTTAAACCAAATAAAAAACTGAAATAAGCTACCTATAACAATCATAATAAAAGGGTTTCTATATAGGCGATAAGTTAACTGTTCTCTTTTTGTAAGTTTTTTATGTTCAGATGTGGTTAATAATTTAATGTCACCGATATTTCTCCCCTCTAAATTTCCTGAATGAGCATGATGATAAGCATGTTGGCGTGACCAATAATAATGAGGCACATGAGTCAATGATGCCAAAATAAAACCAAGCGTATTATTGCTAGAAACTTTTTTTAAATAAGCGTAATGAGAACAGTCATGCTGAACAATAAATAAACGTACAATAATGAAGGCTAAAAAAAGTATACTTAATGAAAATATAATTAGAGATGATTCTAAAGTATAAATAGCTGTTATATAGAGTATGCAATAGAGCATTAGATTAAGTGATAGTTGAGTGATGCTTTTTCTAGAATCACTTCTGAGCTTCCTCGCATCACTGGTTATAAGGGATGTAAAACGCATTAATAGTCTCAGTTATCGCAAAAAATTCTTTTATAGTGATTGAGTCTATGCGGTACAATTACTTAACCTTTGAATGGTATATTTTAAGAGATATTCTGTAGTTATGAAATTGATTAAAATATAGGTCTTTTTGGTGTTTTATTGACCTTTCATTAAAATCAGTTATGAGTGTATTTATTGATTAATATTTTTAATGGTCGATACGTTTATGAAAAAAATAACAATTAACCTTTATTAAAGGATATATTCTTGAATTCATTGTTTAGAGGGGTGTTAGTTTTTTTGATGATCTTTCAAACAGGTCTGCAAAAGCAATAATCCGTTAAAAATTATCCTGATTGTAGCGATTTTGACATTAAGCGCATGAACAGTATTGCTATATAAATATACAAATTGACCAATAATTGACCATATCGGCTTGTGTTTAGTAGGCTATGTAAACACAAAAAAAAGAATCAACATGAGTCGAAATATTAGATACTTATTAATTAATCACCCATACCTTGTAACGTCGTTACTAAGCCATTCATCACGGTTTTTAGTTTTGTAAACACTATGAATGTACAATTGCCATAAGCGATTACATGGGTCTTGAAGGTCTGATTAGTTGGCAAGCTAATAGTAAAAATATTAATAATAAGGAATATTGTCATCAAGCATTATTTAATAAATATAATAAACTCATTGTAATAAAAAAATTTGCCATAAATAAGAAAGTATCTATGGATATTAAAAATATAAGATCAACAAAAACGTTTAATAAAATGTTTAGAAAGCAACAGGTAAAAGAGTTATACGATGCTGTATATTCCTCTGTTATTGCTTCCCTTTCTGTGTTGGCGGTCATCTTGGTTACGTTTCTAAGTAACATTAGTCACGACCCGTATGCTGTATTTTCTATAATTATCGCCGGGGCTATGACAACATTGCGTGCTATGGATGGTGTTCTCTATAAGAGGAACATAAGAAAGAGCTTAGGCAAAAATAAGATAGTTAAAACTAACTACAAACAACGTTTCACTTTTACAACTATTCTGGGTGCTTCTGGGTGGGGGCTAATTGTCTGGAATATTTTTCCTTTGCTTTCTCACGATCATCAAGTGTATCTCTTGTTGATTATGGTTGGGGTTACCGCCTTTTCAACCACTACCTTATCGTATGATCTGTTTGTCATTATTCCTTTTATGTTGTTGGTTATAGTACCCATTCAAGTGCGCTTATTAATAGAAGGTAGCTCTTTCCACATGGGTTTATTCAGCTTGATGGCGTTCTACTTAGTCTTCTTGGTAGCGGGGACTATACGCATCAATAAGAAGTATCTTGAGAAAATACGGTCTCAGATTGAGTTTAAAATTAAAGAAAAAGAATATGAAAATCTAGAGTACGCGATTGACCGTCATGGTATTCATAGCACAACGGATGTGACGGGAAAAATAACCTATGCTAATGAGCGCCTTACAAAAGTAAGTAAGTATTCCAAAGAGGAGTTAGTAGGGGCTAATCACAATATTCTACAGTCTAATGAACATCAGGAGGATTTCTGGAAGCACATGTGGAGAACCATAGCTAATGGTTACGTATGGCATGGCGAAGTTAAAAACAAATCTAAAGATGGCAAGCCATTTTGGCTAGATACCACTATTGTACCTTTTATGGATGATGAGAATAAGCCTTATCAATACATAGCCATACGTACTGATATCACCAAGTTAAAGGAATTAGAACAACGTAGTATTGATGAGAAAAATGATGCGTTGATTCGTGCTGAAACAGCGCAAACATTGCAGAAAGGAACCTCCTTACGTCATCGGATCAATTTAGTATTGAAGTCACTTTTCAGTCAATTGGATCTGCATAAAGAGGCTACACTGGGTATTTTTTTAGTCTCTGATAAAACTAATAGATTATCGAAATATATCGTTCATGGCTTTGAATCAGCTAGTTATAATGAAAGTGAAGCCTGTCTAGTGGAAATTCAGCGGTTGTGCCGAGAGGTCATCACTACAGGCAAAGTTTCGATACTAGATACGTGTAATCATTTAGTAGATCAGGTCGAACCCATCAATATCACTGACAGTGGTTATTACATTGTGCCACTACTGTCACATCATAAAGTGCTTGGGGTCTTATTGATCAATACGAGCTCTTATCCATCAAGAGAAGCATCACGGCTTGATACGCTCAGCTATATTGGTAATTTACTGGGCATGGCCATTGTTAATGAACAAGTAAAAACCAATCTTGAGAAAGGCAAAATATATGCTGAAGATATGGCAAGGGCCAAAGCTGATTTCCTTGCCAATATGAGCCACGAAATACGTACTCCTATGAATGGAGTGTTGGGTATGTTGGGGTTGTTGCAAGATGTACCCCTCGAAAAGAAATACAAAAGCTATATTGATACGGCGCAAGGCTCAGCCAATATGCTGCTGAATGTTATCAATGATATTTTGGACATCTCAAAAATAGAATCAGGCAAGTTACATATTGAGAGTATTAACTTCGATTTAAGAAAGGCGTTAGAGGATACGACAAATTTATTATCTAACCTCGCACGTGAAAAGGGCATAGAGCTTCTTTGTTATCTGCCACCTGAAACAAAAACCTTTGTAAAAGGCGATATGTTACGCATTCAGCAAGTAATGAGTAACTTAATGAGTAACGCCATCAAGTTTACCCATGAAGGCGAAGTGGCTACTAATGTCTCGACGCTTTGTGATGCTGGCGGTAAAGTCACTTTACGGTTTGAAGTGTCCGATACGGGTATAGGGATTCCTGAAGACAAACAAAAGTTGCTGTTCCAGGCCTTTACACAGGCAGACACCTCAACCAGTCGAGAATATGGTGGAACAGGCCTAGGCTTAACTATTTCTAAAAGCCTGGTAGAAATGATGGGCGGTGAAATTGGTGTTATCAGTACACCCGGCAAAGGCTCCACCTTCTGGTTCGAATTAACGTTCGATGCGCTGAAGCAGGAAGATGCTAGTTCAAATGCACTTGATGGGCTACGCATTCTTATCCTCGATGATAAAGAAACTAACTGTCTGATATTAGAAAGTTATGTCGATGCATTAGGTGCAGACAGCGTGGTTGCAACCACAGAAAAGGCGGGGATGCATGTGCTCAATGAGGCGAAACAAGCAGGTAAGCCGTTTGAAATTTTGCTACTTGATATGCATATGCCTGCTACGGGAGAACAAATAGTTGCAAACATAAGGGAAAACTCCTTTTTTAAAGAGTTGAAGATTATTCTTATTAGCTCAATGGGGCTGGATACAGATATGAATACAAAAGGTCACTATGACCTGATGTTGACAAAGCCTATTCGACAATCCTTCCTTTATGATGCTATTGCAACCGTCCAAAATGAGAAAATCTTAAGTAGAGGACAGCCCGAAGTTGCTAAAGTCGAAATCACAAAGCTCATGGGTAATGTTTTATTGGTGGATGATAGCCGAGTCAACCAGTATGTAGGAAAAGAAACGTTACTAAAACTAGGGCTTGATTTTGAAATAGCGATCAATGGTGAAGAAGCGGTAATAGCTAGAAAGAAAAATAATTTTGATGTCATTTTGATGGACTGCCAGATGCCCATTATGGATGGTTTTGAAGCCACCCGTGAGATCAGAAAATATGAAAGTGAAAAGAATAAAAAGCCAGTCATTGTCATAGCACTAACTGCTAATGCCATGCAAGGGGATAGGGATAAATGTGTTGAAGCAGGGATGAATGATTACCTTAGCAAGCCGTATACGGTTGAGTCGTTATACCAGCAGCTATCAACTTATTTAACACCTTACCCAGGTATTGAAGAAGAAGTAGATACGGAAACTTTTCTTATTGAAGAGTTGATGGTGTAGGGCTGTTCAGTTGTCGAATTAGTTTGGGTTGGTGTGGTTTATGGAACTGAGCAACTTGGTGGCTATAGAACCGCAGTGTACAAGGCTACATGAAGATCGTAAAAATTAATCCAACGTATAAATGGGCTAAAAAATTGCTATGCCCTTTGGGTACAATTAAGAGATGCCCTTTTAATCCGCCATATCTTCGTGCAAAGGTTTCTTATTAAAGGTAGTGAGATAAGAACTACAAATAAGCTATAGGCTATGATCTATACTTTAATACATCTGCTCTTATCGGAGACTTTAATGTCTAGTATTACTTTCCTGAATCAGCAAGGTATCCAACTTTCGGGCTATATCCATAGCCCTGATGTTGGAAAGCCTATAGCTTTTGCTGTCTTTGCTCATTGTTTTACCTGTACCAAAAGTAGTAAAGCCGCAAAGCACATAGCAGATGCTTTACTGGCAAAGGGCATTGGTGTACTGCGTTTTGACTTTACAGGTTTAGGAAATAGTGAAGGGATGTTTGAAAATACCCATTTTTCCTCCAATGTGAGCGATATAGTAGCTGCTGCCAATTACCTTCAAGCGCATTATAAAGCGCCAGAAATCCTCATCGGTCACTCACTGGGTGGGACAGCAGTATTGGCTGCTTGCAAACATATACCGTCAGCTAAAGCCGTTGCTACCATCGGCTCACCAGCGGATGCTGAACATATCCTGCATTTATTCGGTGAACAGCTTAATCAAATTGAAGAGCAAGGCGAAGCAGAAGTCAGTATTAGAGGACGGCCCTTTACCATCAAAAATACCTTCATTGAAGACGTCAGCCAGCAAGCGATCAGAGAAGATTTACGTAGCTTGCGCAAAGCATTACTAGTGATGCATTCACCCTTAGATGAAATCGTCTCTATCGATCAAGCCAGTGAAATATTTACCAACGCAAAACACCCAAAGAGCTTTATCACCCTAGATAACGCGGATCATTTACTCAGTAATACTGCCGACTCCCATTATGCTGCGGATGTACTGGCAGCGTGGGCTAGCCGTTATCTAGACTCAACAGATAGTGCGGATATAAAGGATAAAAACTTTCCTGGCTTCGAAAAAGGAGTCACTAAAGTAATAGCACCCAATGCGGATGGCTTCTTGTGTACAGTCAATACTAATGGGCATCTGTTACTTGCCGATGAGCCTTTAAAATTGGGTGGCAGTAACCTTGGAGCAGCGCCTTTTGATCTATTGTCCAGTGCATTAGGCGTATGTACGGCAATGACATTAAATATGTATGCAAGACATAAACAGCTAGCAGTAGATACCGTTAAAGTCAGCATAAAACATCAGAAAGTTTCAGCCAGTGAGTGCGAAAGCTGTGAAACAGGCACAGGAAAAATTGATCGCTTTGAACGTAGTATTAGCATCACAGGTGATATTACCGACGCACAAAGAGAACGAATGATGCAAATTGCGGATCGCTGCCCAGTGCATAAGACGTTGCATTCAGAGATAGAGGTTATAACATCATGATTGATGTTTAAAAAAGTGTAGGATGTGCTAAGCGATAGCGTGCGCATCAAAGAAAGGTGCGAGTACTCCAGCAACTTAGGCTCGCTGTATCCATCGAACCTAACTTGTTGGAGTACTAGATCCTGATACCCTGATACGTATGTTCCTTAAATGTATCCTACGGTTCTAATGTCCAGATTGAGTAACTTTGAGGTGATTAATACATCCAATCAAAGGAGTATAAATGAACAACCTAATATCCTTACCCTTATGGTCATTCGTCCTGTTAGTTATCTTTGCAGCCGTAATGGTATTGGATAGAATATTGCTCCCAGGCATGCGCTGGTATCTTAAACGTAGTGTTAATCGTGCTATCGAAGAAATCAACACACGCCTAGATATAGAAATAAGGCCGTTTCAACTCACCCGAAAACAAGCGCTAATCGACCAACTAGTATTTGACGATCACGTAGTCACTGCTATTCGTGATTATGCAGAAGAGCATGATATGCCTTCAGAAGTGGCTCAAGCCAAAGCCGTTAAATACG
>JALXAX010000115.1 GCA_026991755.1 Thiotrichaceae bacterium
GTCACCTTTGGCTCCAGTATCACCTTGATCACCTTTTGATCCCGTGTCACCTTTATCGCCTTTGTCACCTTTGGCTCCAGCATCACCTTGATCACCTTTTGATCCCGTGTCACCTTTATCGCCTTTGGCTCCAGTATCACCTTGATCGCCTTTTGATCCCGTGTCGCCTTTATCACCTTTGGCTCCAGTATCACCTTGATCACCTTTGGCTCCAGTATCGCCTTTGTCACCTTTATCGCCTTTTGGCCCTTGATCTCCATTCATTTGACCAAGAAGCTTTGCAATAAGGCTTAGTACAGCAAGTAAAAGTTGAAGTTGGTTATTATTACCAACACCACCTCCATATAAATTACCGAAGTTAAAACCACCGTTGTGATTTCCGCCTGTACCATGTGTTCTGTTTCCGTGATTCCCTCCACGTCTATTCAGATGGTTCTGGCTGTTATTATTGTGATTCACATTGGATGAACCACCTCTATTTACATAATTACTCATGAAAAAACACCTCTGTTGTGTTATTTAAATATGCGTTGTTATAAATCATTCATTGCCTTATCAATCCTTTCCCCTCATTTTTGGCAAAAACCTCCTTGAGTGGCTCGACAATGCTATGTCTTGACAATATCCAGATATTGACAGACTATTTTTAGTATCTATCTGAGATTAATGCTATTTAGCGCGGGATAAGCGCTAGAGAACTCACGCCTAACGGTAATTTTTAGCCCCCTATTTCTTCCAATTACCCTATAATAACCCTATATGCCAATACGCAATAACTAGCCTAAGCACCTAAATAAAAAGAGAATAAATACACTCTCACTGATTTTAAGAACTTAACCAGTATTGCTTGTTCCAACTACTTACTTCCTACTAAGATCTAGTACTCCATCAACTTAGGTTTGATGGATACAGAGCAATCCAAAGCGCTCAAGACAAGGCTTGGGTTGCAGGCAATGGTAGTTCCCTAGGCAAAACCCATAACGAAGTATTGAGTGCTTTGGGTTGCTGTACGCATCAAACCTAACTTGTTAGAGTACTAACTATGCGCGTTCTTCTTTACAATGAAATCGAGTCTCAAAAGATTCCTGAACTTAAAAAGGTGGTAGGCTTTTTAGAAAATAATGACTTTCAGTCAGCCGATGTAAAGAAGTTTGAAAAGGGGATTTATTGCGCCCGTTTGAATAGAGCAGATAGGCTATTATTCATGATATATCAGTCATCAGGTCAACCCTACGCGCTGATTATTGAGCATATTAAAAATCATGCTTACGACAAGTCTCGTTTTCTTAAACGAGGTGTCAAAATTAACGAAGATTTAATTCCCGTTTTAACTCAAGAGAGTATTGATAAGCCCGACCTCATTACCTTGCCTTCCCCCTCCGATGAGATTTTACCTTTTCATTTTCTGCAAAAACCTATCGCATTTGACCAAACGCAACAACACATCTATAACTTACCTCTACCCACTATTATTATTGGCACTGCGGGGAGTGGAAAGACCGTATTGCTTTTAGAAAAGATGAAACAGCTCAAAGGTGATGTGTTATATGTTACGAAATCTTCACCTTTATCTCTCCACTCTCAGCAACTGTACTATGCTAACCACTTCTCAAACCTCCACCAGACAGTCACCTTCTTTTCATTTCAGGAACTGTTGGACAGCATCACTACGCAACCCTATAGCAAAGTTACTTACTTCGATTTTAAGAAATGGTTTGCTCGACATTCAAAAGCTACTCCTATTAAGGATACACATAGGCTATATGAGGAGTTTAGAGGCGTTATAACAGGCTCTGATATAACAAGTGCCTTCTTATCGAGACACTCTTATTTAGCTTTAGGAGTAAAAGAAAGTCTTTTTGCAGAAAATGAGCGTAATAATATCTATGACTTATTTGAACGCTATCTTACCTTTTTAAGTGAAGAGAAACGGTATGACCAAAACATCATTAGCTTTGAATACCTTTCTCTGGTGAAAAAACAGTTCGATTATGTGGTTATCGATGAAGTCCAGGATATTTCAATGATTCAGCTACACTTGATCATGAGCACCCTCACACACCCTAATCACTTTTTGCTATGCGGTGATGCTAATCAATTAATTTATCCTAATTTCTTTTCATGGGCGAAGGTAAAATCTCTATTTTTAAAAACGAACACAGCTACTAGCCCTATAGCCCACTCGACTACCATCACACAAGTTTTAAATACCAACTATCGAAACTCCATTAATATTATTACGCTAGCTAATCAACTGCTAAGAATTAAGAATTGGCGCTTTGGATCCATTGATAAGGATAGCCATTATGAAATGAAGAAAATGGATTATGCAGATGGTATGAACGACGAAGAGAACGGCAATATCACCTTCTTAGACAAAAATCTTAGCCTACTACGAGATATTAACGAAAAAACACGTACTTCAAAGCAATATGCGGTGATCGTACTTTACGATGAAATGAAGGCAGTAGCCGCTGAGTATTTCCAAACCCCTCTTATCTTTTCTGTTCAAGAGTGTAAAGGTTTAGAATATGAAAACATTATTCTATTTAATATAGTCTCTTGTGCTAGTTCCTATTTTAAATCAATCTGCCAAGGCGTAACCCCTAGTGTTCTTAACAGTCCTATGCAGTATGCACGGAATAAGGACAAAACTGACAAATCCTGGGAACAATACAAGTTTTTCATCAATTCACTTTTTGTAGCTATCACTCGCGCGCAACAAAATCTATATTGGATTGAAGACGATGGTGAGCATCCTTTATTATCCTTACTTAAACATAACCATTCCGATTACTCAGCTGATGAAATGACTCATCACACCTCTAGCCAAGAAGAATGGCAACAAGAAGCCAGCAAGCTCGAATCACAAGGAAAGTTGGCACAAGCACAACATATACGCGATGACATTCTCAAACAACATAGTCCAAAGTGGGAGGTTATTGCTGGCGAAGCCATTGACGAGCTATTCAACAGCGCATTAATACAAGATGATAAAAAAGCTAAGCTTGCTCTATTTGAATATGCACTAGTTTATGAAGACCATGAAGCAAGAAATGCGCTCATAGATATTGACTTTCACCCTGCACTACACCCTGAAGAGGGGATGCAAAAATTGCTTAAAAAATATTTTATGATGTATCAGCTAGAGCAATTAGACACCATTAAGCGGCAAATGGCCAAATACGGTGTTGATTTCCGAAACCCTTTCAATCAAACACCTTTAATGATCGGCGCATGGCTTGGTAACGACCGTGTTATTCAGGTAGCGCAATCCTTAAATGCTGATCCTCAGCTAGCTAACAATAAAGGCTTTACTGCTTCCCAAATAGCACTAGAACAAGCTTGCCTACACCATGACTATGCAAACAATAAATTACAAATTACCTACCCTATTCTGAGACCTGAAACAACCACCATTCTTATTAATAATCAACTAGTTAAATTAAACCACCAACAAATAGCCTTTTTTGTTGTCCAGTTAATGATCGCTCTATTTTATCGAATACTGCCTGAGAACATGATCTTTACTAATGGTGCTTATACTGCTGGCAACTTAGCTAACGCTATCAAACATTGGCCTAAAGGTATTATTCCTGAGCATTTCTATGATGTCTCTCAACTGAAGGGTTGCCTTGAGGCGTATTGCCTATACCAAACAGCTGACAATAACCCACCTTTGTTTATAGAAGTAAACACAGGAAATTATTTATTGAACCCCGATATGGTACTCTATGTGGAAGGCGAGTGGCTACCTGTTTATGAAATTTTATTGTTTGATGAACTTACCGTTGGTTATCAAGATTCTCTAGGAGATTTGAACACCAATACGCTTTACAAAAATTTGTTACAAGAAAGAACGTCACACTATCAAGAATTATTGGGTCTTAATATATGATAGTGGTATTGAAGTTCGTCGAAGTAGTAGCACTCGGCACATAGAGCCATCAGAAGTAACGCCACTATTTTCACATAATACCTACCATGCTTATTCTTACGGATTCAGGTTTTACTTTAGGCAGCTTGTTTCTTACCCTGCATTGCTAACCCAAGTTGAATATTTTGTTCAATCCTGCTTTTATTGTCATTAGAGATTTGAGGTAGTTGAACAATATCACTAGCAAGCATCACCGTATCGTCATAAGCGCCAGAATAATAAGCACAGATACTCACCTCGTCTTTTAGCATCCATTCGTATATTTCGTTATGGATAAATAACGCATCATCGGCTGGCACGTTAATATCTACTAAACCCTTGCCTATCAGGTATCCCGTTTGATAAAGCTCATTAATTCGACAGTAACGTACTAGCTCATACATTGATTCTATTCTTGTAGGTCGTAGCTCATAAGCCTGAAAAGCAGATGACGATATTTCTGCAAATGACATACCCAGTTCTATTTTACAGCGTGTTATTGAGTACAGGGAATAGAATACCTCTTCTTCCCAGCCACCTTCTTTTACTCGGCGTTCATAATAATGAATTGCTGACTTATATTTACCTATATCATCGTAGGATCGTGCCAGATAAAACATGTACCTTGAGTTATTCGGCTCATCTTTAAGGCCTTTTCTCAACAACCTAATGTCATTATCATATTTATCGGAACGATTGCCTCCATCACAAAGCTCCTCAACGTAAAAAGAGTTAAGAGTTTTAGGTACATAGTCGGGGCTACTCACACATTCAATATATTCATGTGTCACACCGACATAACGCCATTCTTCATGCCCGTTGATCAATTTCAGCATCTTATACTTCAACGGAAAACTAATATTATAGAAGTTATAAGCCACTCCTTCTAACGAGTCTTTAAAATCGACATCATCAACATGAAAAATATAATCTGCATCAGCCAGTAATAAATAATCACCCTTTCCTTTTGCACACTCCAACGTTAGCGTTCGGTTGTGTCCATAGTTTTCCCACGCATGTTGATTTAACTCACCTGTTATACCTTTTTTATCAAAAAAGTTTTGGATGATTTCTTGCGTACCATCAGTAGAACCTGTGTCACAGATAACCCAATAATCAATAAGGTCTGAGACGGATTCTAAGCACCGTTCAATAATATGAGCCTCATTTTTTACCATCATAGTCAGGCAAACTTGTGTCTTTTTACTCATTATTTTATTTCCACCTTCAAAATATGTAGTTTTTTATAACCTCTTACCTGAATCCGTGACTTCAATGTGGATAGCAGGGGATAAGATATTGGTTTAGTGCGGGATTTTAAAAAATCTTATCTTCACCCTTAGGTTAAGCGGGTATTTTTAAA
>JALXAX010000116.1 GCA_026991755.1 Thiotrichaceae bacterium
CCTATAGAGTGATTCTGCTGAAGCTTCTAAGTTTCGCTAAAGCTCAACTAAGTCTTCGGCTGAATGGCGTAGTAAAAAAAGGAATTAATGGTTGATCCTTAATGAGTTTTTTTACATAGCCAGTCAGCCGAAGAGGGTTGCTCTATAGGCTGTAGCGCCTTCACTCTATAAGTGAAGACTGATAAAGCTTCTTACTTTAATACTATCAGTAGTTTAATCAGTGCTGGAAGCGGTTAACTGAGGAATTTAGGTTCATGCTTACACATCCAACATCTGATAGTGATGATCGTTACCGTCCAAATATGCCTTTATCAGTATCAAATTTATAGTTGAGATCAATTTCTTGCTGCTCGCCTGATAATATTTCGGCTTGCAAACGTTGGTTTATTTGATAAGTAACGGCTACTTTTTGCAAGCTATCAAACAGGCCAACAATGTATTTTACATACAGTTTAGAGCCTATTTGTTTACCTAGTGATAATTCGCTGTCTTTATAATTTCCCGTGCTTGAGCTAATGCCTACGTTATCTAAACCTAGTTGTCCGCCCAATTTCTGAGCCATGGTTTCGCCGCCTTTTATACCTAGGCTAGAGATAGCACTACTTAGCATAGCGGAGTCCCCTGAGGTGGCGCTGGCAACAGAATTTCCTGTTAGCAGGTAACTTAACGTATCGGTTTCGGTTTGAGGTGGTTCAGAGAATAGTTCAGACTCAGGGCTTTGAGCCGTTCCACGTAAACCAATGCCAACTAGAATATCGCCATTAGGGATTTTACGCACTGCCCGAATATCCAGCCCAGGGTTGTCGATAGGGCCATCAAAAATCAATCGTCCTCGTTCAATCTTGAGATCTTGTCCGTAGGCTTTATAGATACCATCAACAATATTCAATGCACCATGGGTAACAATATCCTGGCGTGTTTTTTGTACTCGAATACGCCCTGTTAAACGTGAGTTAAAACCAAATCCAGAAAAGGATACTTTGTCACCCAGTTCAATCACTACGTTAGGTTTGATGGCAATGGGTGATTGTTGCTGTTTGTTTGCCGCTGTTTTATTAGACTTAGATGTTGAGGGCTGAGCAGTACGTCCAACAATGACAATATCATCAGATCGCTGCATGGCGCTGCTAGGAAGTTCTCTTAGCGTAACGGTTGTTTCAGGAATTTTTAGAGTGCCTGTAATTAGCACCGCTTTGGGTTCGGCTTTAATCGTTAAGTTAGGTGATACTTGTGCTTGTACCTCGTGTGTATTCATCAGCAGTAAGTTATTACCTACTAGCTTGAGATCAGCTTTCCAGTTTGGAAGATTTGCCAAGTACAACTTTCCATTAGCTTGCAATATTCCTTGTCCTGCTTTTAGCGAGCCTTTGATGATCATTTGATCGGCTCGGTTCGCTTGAGCAGTTAAATTAACCGCCTGTAAGCGCGCCCCAGTTTCAGGTAAGAATAGCGATGCGTTTTTAAGCGTGGCAGACCCCGTGACTATAGGTTTTCCTAATGTGCCTTTAACCACCACAATGCCGTCGATAGTGCCTTTTAGCTCATCAATATCGTTAGAAAGCTGCTGTATCCAGTGAATATCAGGAATGGATAGTTTTGCTTTGGCATCAATGCGAGAGAGTTTGCTGTTCTTAGCCAAGTCCACTTTGCCTTCAGCGCTAAGTGTGCCACGACCTTTTACATCTATAGTGGAGTTGAGCTTGGCGTGTTTGTTGTTGATCGTTACTTTGGCATTAGCATTCGTGTATTGCACTGTTTCTACACGACCCTTTTCATCCTTGATCGTAATGCTGCTATTGGGTAAACGAAGGTCTAATACCCCATTGGGTTTTCCGTTGATTTCTTTAAAATCAAAGTCTGCATTAACAAGCCCAGGTAAGGTTATATTATCGGGCAACCACGGTTTCCCCATAGCCAGTGGTATCTGTTTAAGCTTGCCCTTTGCTTTGATCCCATTGTTGGCAGACCATTGTCCCTCGCTACACAGGCTAGCGCGTTGAGCATTGACTAAACAAAAACTAGAGCTAGTCACTTGCTCAGCAGAAGCGTTGATACTAACGGGTTTTGTAAGATTCCAGTTGCCTGCTGGTGTGTCCCTTAGCCCTAGTTTTTTGATCTGCCCTTTCCATTGTTCATCCTTCCAGCTGCCCTGTGCCTGTGTTTTTAACTTGCCATCTTTATGTTGTACAGCCAGTTTCACCGTATGGTTTTCGATGCTACCTTTACCATCAATGGTTGCTTGTTCAATGACGTTGTCAGCTAGCTTTAATGCTTTTAGCGTTGTCTTTAGCGTATAAATCTCACCATTTTGGTCTGCTTTTAGATCAATCGCTGCAAGCTTGATATCTTCATAACGGAGTTGTTTACCTTTTAAATCGGCTTTGATATGTAGTTTTTCAATGCTGCCCGCCAAGATGCCTTGACCCTTTAAACTGCCCCCCAGCGTAGGCCACACTTGCGATAGTGTGGGGGCATCTATTTTCCAGCGTAAGTCAAAAGGTTCGCTGGCTTTACCGTCAGCTTGCAGGTGGTTCTTACCCGCCAAAACGGTTAAGTCTTTTAGGGTAAGTTGACCAGATTCTGAAGTGATATAACCTTTAATGTTTAATGGCCTACCTTCTACTTTTCCGTTGAGACTTTGGACTTTCAATTGGTAGGAAGAGCCATCTAATGCGCCTGATAACTGCCCTGATCCTTTTATATTGCCTTTAATGTCAGCATATAACTGGTTTATGTTGGGGGCGTTTACAGCCCACTGGATACCTAGATCCTCAGCAGAGTTGCCTGATAACGTGATTTGGTTTTTACCTACATTTAATCTGATGCTTTTTGCAGTTACAGCTTCATTCTGAAGTTTCACATCACCACTGGCTGTTATGGGATAGCCTTGAAGTTTACCTTTTAGATGATCAATATGCAGTGCCGCACGCGTGCCATCCAGCAAGCCTTTAGCGTTACCTGCTGCTTTAACACTCCCTGTAATATCAGGATGGAGTTGGCTGAGGTTTCGAGCATTGAGCTTCCAGTCAATACCTTGTTGCTCATCAGCTGAACCATTGAGGGTTAGCTGGTTTTTGCCGACATTAACGATTAAATCTTCTGCTGAAATCAGTTGTCCATTGAGCTGAACGCGACCTTTAGCATTTATCGGGTAGTTTAGCACCTTGCCTTTCAAGCTATTGAAAAGTATGGATAGCTCAGAGCCATCCATTTTCCCTGTCAGTTTGCCATCAGCTTTTAGTTTTCCGTTAACAGAAGGGTGTAGTTGTGCTAGTTTCGGTGCATCTAATTGCCAGTTAATAGAAATATTATTTTTTGAATCTGCTTGGCCTTTGCCGTCAGCCGTTAGCGTGTTATCGCCTACACTGGCTTGTAATGTGCTAAGTGAGAAGACCTCGTCTTTGATGGTCATCTGCAAGCTGGCATCAATGGGGTAGTCCTGTAGCTGGCCTGTCAGCTTTTTCAGCTCTAATTGAATCGTTAACTTGTCCGTTAATGAGCCTGTGGTTAGCCATTCCATTGCTAAATCACCAGAATAATCAGCAACAAATGGAGCTGGGTTTAGCCCATCTCCGGTTAGTGTTAATTGCCAATTGAGTTCGGGTGACCAGCTCATGCGCCCTTTAAGGTCAGCAATGCCTGCTGTGCCATCAAGGTGTAAGGACTCGACATCTAGCTGTTCCAAGTTGCCTTTACCTAAAAGGGTTAGTTTATATTCTGGGTACTCGGCATACTTCCAGTGTCCTTTTGAGAGCAGTTGATAATCAACCACCTTTCCTTTTGCACTAATATCCAGCTCACCCACGCCAATACGCGTGCTATCACCTTTAATCGCGACTGCTAAGTCAAGGGGATGGGGCGTAGACAAGCCCATTTCACCTTTGGCTTTTACGATAACTTCACCCGCATCATCGTATAAATTACCTGACAGGTTATGCAATTTGAGTGTGTCGTTGATGATATTGGTGCTGAGCTTCACGTTGCGTAATTGAACCAGCGCATCACCTTGTTTGATGTGTAATTCATCAACATCTACATTTTTTAGGTTAATGTCGATAGGCAAATGCAGGTCGGGTAATGTAATTTCGAAAGGCTTGTACTGCTTCTTTTCCTCGTCTTCTGGTAGAGAAATGGTTATGTGCTTGGCATGTAGCGTATCTAGCGAGATACTGGGGATAACGTCTAGTGCCGTCAGCTCAGCATCCATTACGTCGATCTCCAGGCCATCCTTTTCCCAAAAGATATGCTGGATATTTAAGTCACTGAGTAAACGACCTTTAACCCCTTCAATTTTTAAATCGGCAAAGGTATCTGAAACTTTATTTAATAAAAGAGCTGAGCCACTTTCTGTGCTGGAAAGGAAAAATACACCAAGGCTAAGTAGAAGCAAAAAGAGGGCTATCAAGCTAAGCGGTATAGTAACTAAATAGCGAAGTAGTTTATTTCGACTTTTAGGCTTTGGTGGGCGCTTGTTAGTTGATGAGTCCGTCATAAATCAGGCCCCAAGCTAAAGTAGAAGTGTATGTCTGTGTTATCGTTTTCGGGTACAGCAAAATCGATACGGATAGGCCCAAGTGGGGATTTATAACGCAACCCCAAGCCATAGCCTACTTCAATAGTGTAATCATTCCAGCTGTTGAAGGCATTGCCTGTATCTACAAAGGCAGCAGCGCTAAATTTGTCTTTTATGGGGTATTCGTATTCCGTGCTGAAGGTGAGTAAGTGTTTACCGCCAATCACTTCATTATTGCTATTTTTCTCTCCTAGCTCTTCAAAACCATAGCCACGTACCGAGTTTTGCCCGCCTGCAAAGAAACGTAATGATTTGGGCATTTCGTCAAAATCACCAATAAAGGTAGAGCCTATACCTGCTTGGAGTATGGCTTTTCCTTTAGTGCCTACGGAGTTACTGCCAAAGGTATGCAAATACTTAGCGTTACTTTCAAATTGCAGTACGCTCTGATCACTCAAAAAGCCTTGTGTGGCACCTTTGAGGCCTGCTTTAAGGCGCCACCCTTTGGTAGGGAATAGTGCATTATCCCGCTCAGTTTTTTTAACACTAAGCCCGAATAAGGTGAGTTGGCTATGATTTGATTCTTCACCATCTATTTGGGTCTCTTCATCTAAATAGTTCAGCGATGCGACTTGCTCCCAATCATTGTTATTTCTGCGGTGATAATCCAGTCCCAGTTTTAGTGCTGTACCTTTAATATCGTCATTATCACTACGATTCCAGCTAGCCGACAAAGTGGCAAACTCGTACTCTGGTTTCCATAAGGGAATTTTGTACTTCATGCCCACCGAAGGGTCTTTCTCAGAAATTCGTGTTGTTAGGTTGAGTTGATGACCTTTCTTATTTAACCAATGTGTATCCATGCTCGCTTCAACATACATACCCTCATCAGTTGCAAAGCCTAAAGCGCCTTTATAGGTGTAGCGTTTACGTCTGTTCGCTTTAATATGAATGGGAATGGTATGTTTACTGGCTTGGTCATAACCCGCCTGAACTTGCACTAGTTTGTAATAACGACTTTTTTCTAACAAGCGTTGCTGCTTGATCAGCTGTTCTGAACGGAAAACCTCACCTTCCTTAATCAAGGTGTAACGGTCAATATATTTAAACCCCAGAATATCTTGATCTACCGTTATTTTTCCAAAACGATAACGTTCACCCGTATCGAATAGCAAATCAATATCTGCTTGATGGCTACGAATATCAACCTTGATAGTATGTTGGGTTAAATCTGCATCAAAAAAACCAAGGCTATTAGCAGTGCGTTTAAGACGGGTTTTAAAATCCTCATAGTGTTGAGAAATCAACACATCACCAGTTTTATAAGGTGGTTTTTTTATAATGCTTTGAAATTCTTCTAGTGTTTTACCTGAGCCTTCTAACTTGATAGCAAGCTTGTTAACCTTAACCGTTTTGCCAGGCTTGGTAGCTACATCCAATACCCAACATTGGCTTTTCTTGCGTGATGTCATTTTAAATTGGGCATCAAAATAGCCCATTGCTTCAGCACCTTCTAATAGCTTTTCGCTTGAGGCATCAATAAAGCGTTCTACACGACGCGGTGTCGAATCACATTTTAAGTTACGTAAAGAGGGTAAAAAGGCTTTTAGGTTTTCAGCCAGATCTTCGGGTGCTCCTGAAATGTGAACCTTTACGGGTGGTTGATCAGAATCATCAGCAGCGTGAGCTACCGAACCTAATACACACAGGCAACTGACCATGGCATAAAGAATATGCTGGGAAAAGTTAGTATTTATTATTATTATTTTCATTTTAAACTGATTATCACGCCCTATCTTATTCTTAATAAGGTCGCTCACCCTGCCAATTTCCAGGAGGGTCATAACTGCAAACCCATACCTGAGATTTATCCCCACACACAGCCAAGCCACAACCTACTTGTTTGGCGTTATGCCAAACAATCTGTGTGTAGTGTCCACACTGTTGCCCAGCTTGGCAACGATTAGTTTGATAATTATAGAATTTTTCTTCGTTAGCCCACTCATAAACGACATTTGCAGAGCTGACCTTCTGTATTTCGGATCTTCCGCTATTCCAACGTAGAGGGCTTGCCCAATAGAGGTTTTCACCATAATTGGTTTTAAAGCGTCCCGTTAGGGGGCGATGCTGCATTCGACAGCTATTAGTCTGCAATAAGTGATTAGCCCATTGAGTAGAAAACCTCGCTAAAGTGGGCGACCATCTAAGTGGTGGCAAACGATGGCGTGCTCGTACTTTATTGTGTGCAGATAGGATTTGTGCAGGATTAACCACAGGACGAGAATTAGCGGGTGGTCGTATGGGTGACGATGGAGGCCTAGTTGGAATAACTCTGATAGGTGGGTTTGTAGATGTTGTATCGGTTGGTTGGTGGCCTGCCGAGTTGGGAGGGGGTGAATACGCACAGGACGATAGCCAAATGACGACATTCACTCCAATAAAACGGTAGACTGTTTTTTTAAACATATTTTTTAACATAGTAACCCATAACTTATCTGGCTACCCTACTATTAGCCAGATTCGTGTGCCAGTTTAATAAGTAGGCGCTTTAAGGAATCTCTGATTAAGTCTGATCGGAATTTCTGAGAGATAGAATTTGTCAGGTTTTTGATAGAAAAGTTAGCAATAGCCGTAGCTATTGGTCACTTTTATAGCGAAAAGCTGGCGGATTCTAGCCTCAGAAAAACGAATCATGACTTGTTCAGAGCTTCCTTAACCTTATTCTTGGGGATCTCCTCCATTAGCACGGATTCACCACACATGGCTTCAGGCTGAGATAACCCCATCAACTGCAAAACGGTGGGAGCGATGGATGATAAACCTCCGCATGTTCCCAAACGCCAGAATGATTTATCTAAAATCAAACAAGGCACAGGGTAGATTGTGTGCTGCGTATGTGGCTCACCTGTTAGCGGGTCAACATACTCATCACAGTTACCATGATCGGCGGTTAAAATGACTGAGTAGTTGTTATCTACTGCGGAGTCCAAAACACGTCCCACTTCCCTATCAAGGCATTCAACAGCCTCAATAACTGCTTTAGGGATTGCAGAGTGTCCGACCATATCGCCATTAGCAAAGTTCACTACAATAAAAGAATGATCGCCTTTATCTAGGGCATCAATCACCGTATCAGCTACTGATTTTGCACTCATCTCTGGTTGTAAATCGTAGGTTTCAACGTTAGGTGAGTCGATCATTACGCGGTCTTCACCCGCATAAGGCTTTTCACGGCCACCATTAAAGAAGAAAGTCACATGCGCGTATTTTTCGGTTTCAGCCACATGTAACTGCTTATAACCAGCCAAACTAATGGTATGGGCTAAATTAGTTGCGGGGCGTTCGGGTGTAAATACGATAGGTGCCAGCAAGTTCTTATCGTATTCGGTTAAACACGTCACCATAATGGCACCGTAGCCTTGTCTATCAAAGCATGTGAAGTCCTCACTACCTAGTGCATCTGCCAATTGGCGAGGTCTATCATTTCGGAAATTAAAGAAGATAAGTTGGTCGTCACTGTCTACTTTTTCTACGTTTGATATGACGCGAGGCTTAATAAATTCGTCATATTCTCCTGCTTCATAGGCATCATCAATTGCTTCTAACATGCTTTCAGCAGGGATTCCTTTGCCATGAACAACAGCATCGAAAGCCGTTTGAGTTCGTTCCCAGCGATTGTCTCTATCCATCGCATAAAATCGACCTGTAACAGTAGCTACCTCGCCATCACAGTCACCTAAAGCAACTTGAAGTTTCTCTAGATAGCTTTTTGCTGATCTGGGAGGTGTATCACGACCATCCGTAATCACATGAACGATGGGCTTTATCTGGTGCTCTTTTGCCATCTTCAATAGCGCAAACAAATGTGCTGTGTGGCTATGTACACCACCGTCAGAAACCAAACCGATGAGGTGAATAGGTCGGTTGGTTGCTTTTGCTTTATTAAAAGCATTGAGTAAAACAGGCTGGGTATAGAACGTACCATCTTCAATGGCATCGTTAATACGAACCAATGCTTGCATCTGAATGTCGCCACAACCAATCGTAAAATGGCCTACCTCAGAGTTGCCCATCTGCCCTTTAGGCAGACCTACGGCACGTCCAGAAGCGGTTAATGTAATATGTGGGTTGTGCCCAAAATAGTGATCTAAATTAGGTGTATGTGCCTCATGGACTGCATTATTCATCTTGCTGGGGTTTACACCGAAACCATCTAAAATAACCAAAAGGGTGGGGCAGCGTGGGACTGATATCTTATTCATTTATAGTGTTATAGCTGTGATTTGAATTGACGGTAATATTACAGTGAAAGTTATATAAGCACCACTCTGATCAATTCATTAAGATCTCAAAATAAATTATGGCTTTTTCAGAAGTTCCCCAAGGCTGTTTCTGGGTTCTTTTCTCAACCCTTAAATATAACGTATGATGCGTAGATGACATTAGTTGATAGCCACTGCCATCTCGATTTTAAGGTGTTTGATAATGACCGTGATACGGTGGTGTCTGATGCGGTTGAGAACGGTATCAAACATATTATTGTGCCTTCGGTAAGCCGTTCTAATTGGCGGTCGGTTAGTCATATACAAACGCAATACCCAATAACAAAAGTGGCTTATGGGTTGCACCCTATGTTTATGCAACATCATCAGGCTAGCGATATTGCAGCACTACGGGTTTATTTAGAAGCTACTTTAAAAACCACTTTGGAAAATGGGCATTATGTTGAGGAGCATATTGAGCGTCCTGTTGCAGTAGGCGAGTGCGGACTAGACTTTTTTATTAAAAACTCTGCTAGCCAACAGCATAAAGAAGTACAAATCCACTTTTTTACAGAACAGCTTAAACTGGCAGATGAGTTCTCGTTGCCCGTGATCATTCATGCACGTAAGTCGTTAGACCTGGTGCTTAAATATATTCGTAAACACCCTAGCCTTCGCGGTGTGATTCATTCTTTTTCAGGTAGCAGGCAGCAAGCAGAAATCTGCATAGAACATGGTTTTTTGCTAGGTTTTGGTGGGCCGATTACCTATACGCGAGCCAGTAAATTACGCAAGCTAGTTGCTGAGCTACCTCTGGAGTGTCTGTTGTTAGAAACCGATGCACCTGATCAACCCGATAGCAGCCATTATGGACAACGTAACGAACCTGCTTTTATTAACGAGATGGTAAAAACAGTAGCAGAGCTAAGGTCAACGAGTATTGCCAAAGTCGCTAAAGTGACTACTCAGAATGCAAAAACACTCTTTAAGCTTTCATGATTAAATCGGCTACGTTTTGTATCGTGCTTTTGATAATGTTGATAACAATGAACGCTAACACTATCTACCTCCTCTAATATCGCTATAATATCCCAATGAAAAATTTATCTACTGTTCTCATGGCATTGGTTATCCTCTTTGGAATAATCTTGGCAGCTACTCCTTTTATTGGCAGTATCTTCTTCCAAGAACCTGAAAACTCAACCCAGCAAGCCAAGTCGGATGTCGCAAGGTCTGCATTGTCGCGTTGGTTTAATACGCCTATGTCGACTCTTGTGGATGTGCATGCGGTTAGGAAGACTACTCAGGATAAACGAGTCTCTCGTTATTCCTTTAGTACGTTGCCTGATGTGGTGAGAGGCTTTATTACTCATAAAAACCTACAGCAAAAACCTTTAACGGATGACATTATGCAACGTGTTTTTGTTGATAAAACCATTAGTTGGTGGCAACCCGAAGCATTACAGCGCGAAACGTGGTTTACAGGTAGCGATCAAGGCAGAGCGCTTCACCTAATCTATAATGATAAAACCCAACGAGGCGTGCTTGTTATTGAATAGCAAGCCCAAGCCTACTAATTCAACTATCAACAACCCTATAAATTATGTCTGCATCCAGTTCAACCAAAGTTATTATTGCCGCATTAATAGGTAATAGCCTTATTGCTATTACTAAATTTGTTGCTGCATTCCTCACAGGCAGTTCGGCGATGCTGTCAGAAGGTATCCACTCGTTAGTTGATACAGGCAACCAGTTCTTGTTATTACATGGTATGAAGCAAGCGAAAAAGCCACCTGACGATGAATTTCCTTATGGTCATGGAAAAGAAATTTACTTTTGGAGCTTTGTAGTAGCGATTCTGATCTTTGCGCTAGGTTCTGGTATCTCATTATACGAAGGTGTGCATCATATACTTCATCCTCAGCCTATTAGCAACCCGATGATTAACTACATTGTATTAGGCTTCGCACTGCTGTTTGAAGGCTCAGCTTTACTGTTTGCACTGCGTGAATTTAAGGCAGCCAAAGGCTCTCTGGGTTATATCGAGGCCGTACAAAAAGGCAAAGATCCGTCGCTATTCGTTGTAGTGTTTGAAGATAGCGCAGCGATGCTCGGTTTAATGGTTGCCTTCCTTGGCGTGGTTATGGCGCAAGTCACTGGTAATTTTATCTTTGATGGCATTGCCTCTGTCATTATCGGTTTAATCCTCGCAGGAACGGCATGGTGGATGGCGGTTGAGACTAAGAGCTTATTGATCGGTGAAAGCGCCAACTTACCGATACGTCAAGGCATCAACGAATTAGTCGATGAAATCGACGAAATTGAAGTAGTCAATGAAGCCCTGACTATGCATATGGGGCCTGACTTTATCTTGGTCAATATTAGTGCTGATTTTACATCAGGCATCACTTCGGATGATGTTGAGCGCTCGATAGCTGTATTAGAGGTTCGTATTAAAGAACGTTTTCCTATGGTGAAAAAGGTCTTTATTGAAGCAGAAAGTCGTTCGCATTATTTAAGAATTCAAGCGGAAGAAAAAATAAAGATAGAGCAGGAATCTAAAAAGTAGTTGTCTAATCGTAACTATTAATGGTTTCAAAAGTAATGACATACATCTGGAGACGGGGCTTCAGCCCCGTTAAGCCGAGACTGAAGTCTCGGTTCCATGAGTATGTGTCAATACATATGAAATCATTAATAGTACTCCATCAAACCTAAGTTGCTGGAGTACTAGCTCAACTCAGCCTATTTATCCAACTAAAGGTGCCTATATAGCATCAAGAAATAAGCTATGGACAGTAACACCTACATCATTGGCAAGGATGCCTCACTAGAAAAATCTATTGAGCGTATGCAATTACAGTTAGAAGCTCTGGGTTTTCATATAGAAGAACACTCCTGGTTAAACCCCCTGCCGCATGTTTGGTCGGTGCATATTCGTGATCGTGATTGTGCTTTGCTGTTTACCAATGGTAAAGGCGCTTCTAAAAAGGCTGCACTAGCAAGTGCTTTAGGTGAGTTCTTCGAGCGTTTAGCCACCAATTACTTTTGGGCAGACTACTATTTAGGTGATGCGATTGCCTTGGGAGATGCAAAGGGCTTTGTTCATTATAGTAATGAGCAATGGTTTCCCATTGAAGACAATACGACATGGCCAGATGGCTTATTAACCGACGAACTCATCTCATTTTATGATCCTGAGCAGTCGCTTGAAATGACCGACTTAGTTGATATCAATTCGGCTAATACAGAAAGAGGCATTTGCGCACTACCTTATACCTGTCAACGTACTAGCGAAGATATTTGGTTTCCTGTCAATATCATCGGCAACCTTTACGTTAGCAATGGCATGTCTGCCGGAAATACACCCAGCGAAGCGCGAGTTCAGGCGCTATCAGAAATATTTGAACGTCACGTAAAGTTTAGGATTATAGAGGAAGGTATTAGCCTGCCTGACGTTCCTCAAAGCGTAATTGACAGCTATCCTTCCATTAAAGAAGGGATTGAAAAGCTTGAACAAAAAGGCTTTGGCGTATTAGTAAAAGATGCCTCATTAGGTGGAAAGTACCCTGTTATTAATGTCACTTTACTAAACCCCGAAAATAGAGGCTGTTTTGCTAGTTTTGGTGCGCACCCTAAATTTGAAGTCGCCTTAGAGCGCTCATTAACTGAGTTGTTACAAGGTCGGGAGCTTAATAGCCTTAATACTTTTCCTGCGCCTATTTTTGATCTAGAAGAAGTGGCTAGTCAGGAAAACCTGGAAACTCATTTTATAGACTCTAGTGGCTTAATCAGTTGGGATTTCCTAAAAGATGAGGCTGACTATACATTTAAACGATGTGATTTTGATGGCACAACAGATGAAGAATTTACTTGGTTATGCGAGCTGATCCATGAGTCAGGTAGGGATATTTATATTTCAGATTACGATCATTTAGGTGTTTATGGGTGTCGTATCATAGTGCCATCCATGTCTGAGATTTACCCTTGTGAAGACTTGTTGTGGGCTAATAACAATACGGGAATCAATTTTAGGAATGATATTTTATCGCTTCCTCATCTTACTGCACAGCAAGCTGATTCGTTACTATCGTTGATAGAAGAAAATGACCTTGATGATCTTCAGCCCGTAGCCTCTCTCGTCGGTATTCCCGTACAACAAGACACCATTTGGAAAGACTTTAGAGTCGCCGAGCTAAATGTATTGCTAGCGGCTATCTCAGGGCAACTAGATAAAGTGCAAGCAGGGTGTGAATGGCTGACCCGTTTTGGTCAGCTAGATATTAGAAGAATGCAACTTTATGACTATGTGTTGATAACACTACAGTCGGCAGAAAATTTACATAGCCCGCATATTTATCAACGTGCGCTGAAAAAAATGTTTTCGGCAGCCATTATTGAGCAAGGCAATGCGCTAATTAAAGGAGAGCTTCAAGGATTTGATTTTGGTAACTCATTACATGAAGCGATAGTGCGAGCTTATGAGAAGTTGCATGTGGTTAAAGTGGATATGGCTGAGGTTTTACACTGAAATAGTTTTTAGAAGAGGTGGGTTGGGAGCCTGCTCTTAATTCACATATAATCCTAGAAAACGCAGTTGGATCACGAAAGTCCACGCAAGCTATTGGCGCACCTAGCAAAACAGAAAAACTTCTTATCACCAATAAGGGTGACTACGAATTTTTCTGTTTCACTATGCACACCAATATCTCACGCGTCTTTTTCGCGCCCAGCTGTGGTTTCTAGGATAATCAGATAAACTGGAGGTTGTCCAAATAAACCTCACTTCGTACGGAAGCATTCAGTTTTACTCTTTGCACAACTGGAGCAGCACTAATAATGAATCGAGTAACTATTTCTCTGGAAGATGAGCTGGCAGAACAATTTAAGGCGTTTATTAAGGAGCAAGGTTATAAAAATCGTTCCGAGGCAATGCGTGACCTGATCAGGGAAAAGCTGGAAAAGGAACGTTTAAGGCAGCTGCCAGAAGGAGACTGTATTGCCAACCTCTCCTACATCTACAACCACCATGAACGTGAACTGTCGCGGCGCTTGACTCAGGAACATCACCAGCAACATGACCTAAGTATTTCGACATTACATGTCCACCTGGATCACGATAATTGCATGGAGACGGTAGTCTTGAAAGGGACGGTCTCAGAAGTACGCTCGTTTGCCAACCGTATTATTGCCCAACCTGGTGTTCGCCATGGCGAACTCTATTTGATCCCTGTTTCCATTGAGAAACAAAGTCATACACACGAAACACATGAGCATTCACATACCCATATTCATCCAAAAAGTTGATCCGTTTCATAACAGAGATAGGTTTGTCGTGGCAGCAAGAAGCCATAAGGTGCTGACTTGACAGTAGTTCATAAAAAATATAGATTCTTCATACAATTAGTAATGTTGAAATTTACCCCAATCGACTGAGCAAGGAAGTATATGAAGACCCCATCAGCCCATCAGCCTGATACTAAACATGCCATAAAGATATCCCACATTCGTTCCATACAAAACCGCTTCCTTGTATGGCTTGTACTGCTGATAAGTTTTCAGCCAGTTATCGCTCATGATCTAAATTCGGATACTGGATTCTCTGGGCAAATACGGCTAGGTTATTCCCGCACCGAAAATTTTGATTCCGCAGCCGTAGGTGGCAAAGTTGGCTATGTTTCCCCAACTTTGTACTTTTTTAATGCTTCGGCGGTTGCCTATGCCAGCTATCCAATGGCGGGAATTAATGATGATGAATTGTTTCTGGATAGCCACGGTGGTCCAGACGGCGATGGTTATGCCATCCTCGGTGAGGCGTGGCTAGGAGCGCATTTTCCCTCTATAGATATCAAGCTCGGTAGACAGACATTTGATACACCCCATGCCGATAGTGATGATGTTGGCATGATTCCCAATACCTTTTCTGGAGCTGTAATTACGCATCACGGTCTACCCAATACAACGATTACTCTGGCGCATCTCGACAAGGCGTCTGGCGTGGATACCAGCAAGGAAAAGTTTACCGATATTAACGACTCATCAGGCGTAACCCTGCTGGGTGTAGAATATGAAAAAAATAACTGGCAAGCGCAGCTCTGGCATTATGCCCAGCCAAAGGCAGCCGATATGGACTATGCTGAATTCAGCATTGAACCCAGCACGCCGTTAAAACTGGGCTTGCAACTGGCACATCAGCGCAGACATGGCGTGAGTGGTCATGCCCGACTGATGGGGTTATCAGCAAGTTATGAACTTGAGAAAATAAGACTGTTCACTGACTACAACAAGGTCTGGGGTACTTATGGAGTCAACAATGCGGTTGGCGGTGTTGGTGGTGGTCCATTTTTTACTTCGGCAGAAATCAACACTGTGGATGATGCTGCCAACATACGTGCTGTTGCCGCAGGTATTGAATATACGGGTATCAAAAACCTAAGCTTGGGACCGCGAAAAATTGATTTTAACCAGGGTGTTAGCGATGAAACAGACTTTACCCTGAGCTATCAGTTAAAAAAACATCTCAGTGCAGATTTGATAGTAAGCAATCTCACACAGGACGGAGATAATACCCGTTTGTTTATTAACTATGATTTTTAATAATTCCATTGTAACTACTCAGCTTACCCTCTACTTAGCTCAATAGCTGCGTTGAAAGTGCTCATTTATATTTATAAACTGCGCGCTTTCGCCTTGCTTTTGAACAAAGTAGAGGGCAGTCTGAGCAGTTACGAATTACGTTGAAGTAGTTACATTCCATTTTGTATCAGGAGATACTATGAACACAAACCGTTGCACCCCGAAAATAATACTCACAGGGCTATTATTATGCCTGCTTTCACTATCCCCCGCCTTTGCTCATTCCGATGCTGCCAGCTTGCAGGGTGGTTTTATGAGTGGCTTTATGCACCCAATAGCAGGGCTTGATCATGTTATTGCCATGGTCGCTGTCGGTTTATGGGGTGCCTTTTTAGGCAAACCGGCAATTTGGCTATTGCCCGTCGTCTTCCCTCTGGTGATGGCATTTGGTGGTGCTTTAGGTGTAGCGGGAGTACCGATACCGTTTATTGAAACAGGCATAGCATTATCCGGTATTGTGCTTGGACTGGTCGTACTATTCGCTGTACGCCCACCCATCTGGGTAGCCGCTATTATTGTTGGCGCTTTTGCTATTTTCCACGGTCATGCGCATGGAACAGAATTACCCAATGCCGCTAACCCTCTGATCTATGGCATCGGTTTTGTCATCGGCACAGGACTATTACATCTGGCAGGTATCGCCATCGGAGAGCTCAAGCGACTACCCTGGGGTGATAGAGTTGTACGCGGTGGCGGAGCCGTAATAGCACTATTAGGTGTGGGTTTTTTGACACATTTTATTAGCCCTTAGAGTGCTGATGAAATTAAATTAGCCCTGTGTCCAGACGGTCGATAAACCAATAAAAAGCAATCAGTGCAATAACGATAGAGGCAGGGTTAATCACTAATGCCTTGTACCATTGTCTTTTGCCAAACCAAACCCCTATGAGTAAAAATGCACCTAACAGAATAGTTAACTGCCCTAGCTCAACCCCCACATTAAAGCTGATAAGGGCTGTCACAAAAGCATCGTCTGGCATCCCAAAATCAGTGAGCATACTGGCAAAACCTAGCCCATGCAGTAATCCAAAGACAAAGACCAGAATGAGTCGGCTTCTTTTTAAGCCCTTGTTCATCACATTTTCTACCCCGACATAGACGATAGATAAGGCAATAAGCGGTTGCACAATGCGCTCGGGTAAGTCCACTAGGCCGTTCATGGCAAGCCCCAACGTAATCGTGTGAGCAATGGTAAACATGGTGATTTGCCATAATAAGGGGCGAAATGCGCTGGAGAAGAGGAACAGACCGAGTATAAATAAAATATGATCTGTTCCCTTGGGTAAAATGTGTTTGTATCCCAGCTCAATATAGTTGCCAATAGTAGAGAGCAGCGGTTTCTTTGCAACGATTTCAGTGAGTGATAGTGGCTCGCTTAACTTGTCGTTGCGTAACCATTGCCACTCAGACCAATGATATGCTTGTTTTTCAGCATCCATTTGTCTGAGCCGTATGGCATGATCACCGAAGGAAAGTGGGTAATACCATTGTACGGATTGTGCACTGAGGTCAACTTTCCCTGCTAAATAAATCACACTGATACGGGGGACTTTGGTATATCCGCGCTCAGGTATTTTAACTTTGATGATGCTAAGTGGTATGTTTTTTTGCTGGTCATTAATAAGTTTTATTTTATTGAGAAAAGTAGACTCAAATTTTCTAAACTCTGGCAATAGAT
>JALXAX010000117.1 GCA_026991755.1 Thiotrichaceae bacterium
ATGGCTTGAATTTCCTCTATTTCTGCTAAAAATTCGGCCAATAGCTCGGCTATTACCCTCTTTTTTAGCAAAAATAGAGAAAATTACGCTCATTTTTCTCTCGCCATCCTTTCATGCAAAGGTCTCACAATATGAGACCTTTACACTTTCAGGTAAAGGTCTCAATATTTATTTTAAAACCTAGGAGTGAATAACTATGGCACAGATAAAAAGCCGTAAGCATATGGCTGGTTTCTTTATAAAGGGGACATTACTGATGGGTATTGTCCTTGGTATTATCCTGTGGGGTGGTTTTAACTGGACGTTAGCACTTACCAATACTGAAGAGTTTTGTATTTCCTGTCATGAAATGGAAGAAAACGTTTATCAGGAGTTACAGGAAACAGTGCATTGGAGTAACCGTACAGGTGTGAGAGCTACCTGTCCTGATTGCCATGTACCTAAAGATTGGACACATAAGATTATTCGTAAGATCAAAGCTTCGAATGAAATTTACCATAAGTTGTTAGGTACTATTGATACGCCTGAAAAGTTTGAAGAGCATAGACTTGAGCTAGCTTTGCATGAGTGGAAGCGAATGAAAAGCACAGACTCGCGTGAATGTCGGAACTGCCATAACTTTGCCTCAATGAATCTGGATAAACAGGATGAAAGAAGTGCTGAACGCCATGATCCTCATGTATGGGAAGTGGTAGATGGTAAGGAACCTACAAAGACCTGTATTGATTGCCACAAAGGTATTGCGCATCATTTACCTGAAGGTTGGGAAGAGGCTGCGAAGAAAGCAGGCTTACAGGATTAAGATTAATCCCTACAAGATAGTCGCCCTAGGAGCCTCTTAAACTCTAGCTCTTGTCCTTTTTTGGACTTAATTAGAGGCTCCTTAATTAAGGTTGATTTATTGACATATGTCATTTTCCGTGATCTTCTATAGGAAGATTAGTAAAAGCTTGACTAAGCTCATGTCTGTTAGTGCTGTTTAGTCTTTTAAAGGAGAAATATTATGTCATTAAGTGGATTCGGAGTTCTTTGTCGTCATTGTGTGGTTGCTGGAATTGTTGCTTTATCATTAATTACACTTGCTGTGATGGCTTGGATTTTTTTAATATAGAGGTCTCTTAATTACTAGAGATGTCTTAAGTTCCTTTTTAGGAAATACCAACCTTCAATTTTCAAAATTGCGGCTAATGTCTGGGTTATTATAGTCTGATCTATTAGCCAAGTATCGTGTGCCTGAAAGTCACTCTTCACTCATCTGTGTGGCTTTTCTTATAACGCCTTCCATGAAATAACTAAATTTTACAGGTGTTTGTGGGGCTGCTCCAATAAATGGAATCACATTCCACTGTTAATTTCAATGTATGTACTTGACGCTTGTCAATGCAGCCTTTCCTTTGCAATATTACTGTTCCTTTTTAAACTCTTTAAAATTGGATCGTAGTGACCGCTATTTACACTGAACAAGAACCCAAGCTATTACCAGGTGATTTCGCCATCTGGATGTTTATCTTTATGGAGCTATTGGTATTCGCTATTGCCTTTGTGGCATATGCCGTTGTTCGTGTGAAAAACATTGAGATGTTTAATGAATACCAGCTAACCCTCAACCAAGAATCAGGCGCAATTAATACGCTATTGCTCATCACGGCAAGCTACTTTGTTATCCGCGCTGTTCATGCTATTCGAGAGGATGATGTCAAGGGCTGTATTCGCTGGTTATACGCCGCACTAGGCGGTGGATTGGCTTTCCTTATTTTAAAGTCCATAGAGTATTACGACAAGTTTTCAGAAGGCATTAACCTAAGCACCAATACCTTTTACATGTTCTATTTATCGTTGACGATGTTCCATTTTTTTCATGTCATTTTGGGCATGATTATCTTGCTAGCAGTGGCTATTAAAGCGCAACGTGGAGCATACAGCGTACGCAATCACATTGGTGTGGAAACAGGCGCATCATATTGGCACATGGTGGATTTGGTGTGGATTATCTTATTTCCGCTGGTTTATATCATTAGATGAAGGCGCTCATGAAACACTACTACAACATTCATAGCATTTGGATCCTTATGCTGCTGTTAACACTCTCTACTTATGGCTTAGGCAAGTTAGGTTTTAGTGGTCTTGGAGTGGTGTTATTTTTATTGATGACTGCTTTTATCAAAGGCTTTTTTATTATTCACGATTTTATGGAGTTGCGTGGAGTCTCACTACTCTGGCGCATCATTATGTATGGCTGGCTTGGCATTATTTGTTTGGCCATAGCTATTACCTACATCATTTCATTGTAAGGCGAACATTTGCACGAAAGGAGATTCAGATGACAACATTAGCAGATACAACTAAAAAGGTCGTTCTAGACCCTGATACGATTCCCTCTGTTTCTATTGATTTTATGAATAACACCCATTTTGAAGAGATAGCATTGGTACAGGATATTGGAGATCTAATTTCGCTATACCAAGAAAGCAAAATGTATACTGATGAAGGTGCGGGTAGCAAGGTAGCCAAAAAAATCGCACGATTATTACATCAATGGCTTGAGCATACCAAAGCTCATTTTGAGCATGAAAATGAGCTAATGGAGGAATACCAATTTCCTGCTTATGCAGTGCATGCTAGTGAACATGACGTTGCATATGCAGGAATGCAGGACGTTGTTCAACAATGGGATAGCCATCAGAATATTGAATTACTATCTAACTATATCTTCCAAATATGGCCTAAATGGTTTAGTGAACATGTTAATTCTATGGATATGATAACCGCCCAATATGCGGTTATGAATGGATTTAACCTGAATCTGTGACTTCAATGCGGATAATAGGGGATAAGAGATTGGTTTAGCACGGGATTTTAAAAAATCTTAGCTTCACCCTTCGTTAAGCGGGCATTTTTTAAACCCGTGATGAATCAATATCTTATTCCCTATGCCGTAGTGAAGTCACGGATTCAGGTTTAACCCCAATTAAAAGAGTAAAAATAATGAGTGAAATCCCTTTTTACCAAAGCCAGCACCACGAAGTAGAGCTATTTAACCATGCCTACGACAACCAGCTGCCGTTATTGATTAAAGGCCCAACGGGTTGTGGTAAGACACGTTTTATTCAACATATGGCAGCCAAGCTAAACAGGCCGTTATATACCATCGCTTGCCATGATGACCTTACAACGGCTGACTTAGTAGGAAGACACTTAATTGGAGATGGCGAAACCTATTGGCAAGATGGCCCGTTGACCAAAGCAGTGCGAGAGGGCGCGATTTGTTATCTGGATGAAGTGGTTGAAGCCCGAAAAGATACCACTGTTGTGTTACACCCGTTGTCGGATGATCGTCGCATACTGCCGATAGAGCGCACGGGCGAGGTGCTACAAGCCCCAGCTGAATTTATGCTGGTCGTATCTTATAACCCAGGCTATCAAAACCTGTTAAAAGGCATGAAACCTTCAACTCGTCAGCGTTTTTTATCGATGCGTTTTGACTACCCTGATATCGACACCGAAACCACCATCGTCCAAAAAGAGACCGAAATAGACAAAGCTACTGCAACCCAGCTTATCGAATTGGCACATGCCTTGCGCGTATTAAAAGACCATGATCTGGAAGAATCAGCCTCGACCCGTTTATTAGTGTATGCGGCTACTTTGATTAAATCAGGTTTTGATCCGATTGAAGCTTGTCGTGCAGCCATTATAGAACCGCTCAGTGATGAAGAAGAAACGGTAAACGCTTTAATGGAAGTGGTTCGCGCAAAAATGGAAACCCGTTAATGAGCTTAAAGTATAAGCCTAATGACCACACCGCTGCTTTTGCAGAAGCGTTCTTTATTGCTAATCTATTATTTGTAGGTGTGTTTTATTTGGCGCTGTGGGTGCTGTATTTTTTCCGTTATAAACAAGCTTCGTCAATTACCAAAAATCACATAAAACAGGCTTTGGTGGCGAGTAGCTTTAGCACGTTTATTTTTATTGATATCAATATCATAATTTTATTGACCAGTGGCTATGCATCGCTAACTGCATTAATTCTGCTAGAAACTTACTTTATGCTGTTTGTGCCTATCTTTCTGGTGATTGGGATTTTTGCGTTTTCCAGAGCAGTGACGGGCAAGGACTTTAGATATCCAATTATTGCACGAATATTAAATCTGGTTGATGAGGCTATGCAGGAAGACAAAGGTAAGCCACCGTTACAGAGAAAGAGAGTTTAAAGTAATGAATGAAATTGCTGATCCAGCCGACAAGTCACTTAGCTTTAGCACTCCCGCTAAAGCTAATAGCTTGACTAAAGGCGTTCCAGGTAATTGGGCAATATGGGCGGCAATACTGGCTGAAATGAGCGAATTTGCGATTATGTTTATCGTCTATTTTATCGCTAAGGTGCATCATCCAGACCTTTTTAATGAAGGCCCTACTAGGCTTAATACTCTGGCGGGAACAAGCAATACCTTAATCATGTTAACTAGTAGCTTTTTTGTAGTAAGAGCAGTGATAGCAATACGTGAAAACAACCCTGCGGCAAGCTCACGCTGGTTATGGGGAGCGGTAGTTTCAGGTGCGTTATATCTGGTCATCAAATACTTCGAATACCAATGGAACAGTGCCCAAGGCTTAGAGACAGAAACCAATATTTTTTATGCGGTGTACTACTACGTTACCTTTAACCACTTCTTGCATGTAGGCTGGGGAAGTGCCGCCATTGTGTGGGTTATCTACCGATTAAATACAGGAATCTATACAAAAGAAGAGCATGAAGGCTTATTAAATGTAGCGGTGTATTGGCACATGATTGATCTGGCATGGATAACCATTTTCCCGTTACTGTATGTAATTCGTTAATGGTGCGTATGAAGTAGCGCTTTACAGGCTGAGCAAGTATTCGCTTTTAGCCTCCCCCTTTTTGAAGGGGGATTGAGGGGGATTTAACAAAGTTAGTAATATACTGATATTTCAGTTTTTATTTTCAAACTTTTTAAATCTCCCCTAACCCCTCTTTACAAAGAGGGGGACGTTTTGAATACTTTCACAGTCTCTTTGGACAGTCAGCCTCTTAGTAAAGAGGGTGCTAAAGCAAAAGATAAAACAAAATGAGATGTAAAAATGAACAAGCACATCAAACAAATAAACACCCTCTGGATAATGCTAATCGTGTTAACACTATTCAGCGCCTACATGGCAGAAAAAGCCACTCCTGGCTTAAATAGCATCGCCATCATGGCGCTAGTGCTTGCCATAAAAGGCCGTATTATTGTCGATTACTTTATGGAATTAAAACACGCCAACGTAGTTGTACGAACGCTAATGCAAGTCTACTTTTACGTAATACCTGCATTGATTATTCTGGTGTACTTATTCCCAGAGCAAATAGCTAAGTGGACAGCGCTCTAAATAACTAACAGACGATAACAGACAGATGAAAAACCTAACCTGTAAACATTGTGGAGGAGAAGTAAAAGCAGGTGATATCGCATGTCCGAATTGCGGCATTCCGCTACCTCCTGATTATGGTAAATATCCACAGCGTAATTTCATACTATGGTTTATAGCCTTAGTTGTTTTATGTGCGTTTATGATCTTCTGGTTACCACCTGACTGGTCAAACAAGTTGCTAGGAAGGTAACCCGTTCTTTTGCCGTATGAAGTTATCACATATACGACCTCCAAGATGTGAAAGAAATGACGCTAAATAGGGAAAATAAAACATGCTAGAAGAACTAGTCGGCTCGACATGGCATCGCTTCATCACCAAGCAAGCGGATAACCATTATCCAGACGCAATCGTCTATTTGGATGATGTGCGCCATACTGCTGGAATTTTCTTTCGCGCATTAGGCGGGGAGGGTGGTTTACGCGTCGAAAATGCAGTGGATTCAGATGTATATGCACGTAGGTCTTTGCTACAACGCATTGCAGGCTCCGGTAATAAAACTCAATACGCATGGCGGGATGAAGAAACACTAAGACTGCCAGAAAGCTTAGCTTTATTTCCCAGTAAACAGCTCAATACCGATTTATACCTATGGCTTACAGCACTTTCAGTCGTGGATACCCAAGGCAATAACTGGATCAGCCGCAACCAGTATCGAACCCAAAAAACACTAGATATTTGGCCAGGCCTAACAACACGTTACCTAAAGCTGTTAGAAGCCCATCTGCAACAGCGGCCTAGCTTAGACAGTCTGCCAGAAAAGGAAGCCAAACAAGAGCAATCCATCCGTGCAGCATTAGCCGATTCAAGCCAAGCTGTTGTTTTAGAATACGCCAAACGCCCGCCTCAACCCGTACCTCTTTGGTTGCACCCTGCGCCACCTCAGCAAGAATTTATGGCTAGCAAAGCACCACAAGATCCAGACCACCCCGATAGCTGGGATGATAACGAAAGTGATCAACAAAAAGACAAAAAAAAGCAACAAAAGCGCAAGCAAGGCAATCGAGAAGATATGCCCGAAGGCAATGATGGGCTAATGAGTTTTCGCTTAGAAAGCCTATGGAGCTGGGCAGAGTACACCAAAGTAGACCGAACCAGCGTAGAAGACGATGATGACGATGCGATGCTAACCGCAGAAGATATGGATAACATCACAGTCGCCGAAGACAACAAAACTACCGCAGGAAAAATAAAACTAGACCTGGATTTACCCTCCAACCAATACGACGACATAGTGCTGGGCGAAGGCATCCCTATAGACGAGTGGGATTACAAAACACAACGCCTGCAAAAAGATCACTGTCGCCTACAAACCATGACCTCACGCGATGCCGAGCCAATGGAGCTACCCCAGAGATTGCGCGCACAAGCACATAAAATTCGTCGTCAATTCGAGGTTCTGCGACCTCAGCGGCGATGGTTAAGTCGACAAAACGAAGGCACAGAACTGGATCTGGAAAACTACATCAACTTCTTAACGGATCGCAAACAAGGTCACGTTAATAGCGATATGCCCGTGTATCGCGAACTACGGAATCAAAGCCGCGACCTTTCCTGCTTGTTACTTGCAGATCTTTCACTATCCACTGATGCACATATCAACAATACCGCTCGTGTCATTGATGTGATCAGAGACTCGCTCTATCTCTTCTCCGAAGCCCTCAACGCAACAGGGGATAGATTCGCACTACATGGTTTCTCATCTCGCAACCGTAGCCACATCCGTTTTTATAAGATTAAATCTTTCGATGACAGCTACAACGACGATATTCGCGGATACATCAACGCCATTCGTCCAGGCTATTATACTCGCATGGGAGCTGCTATTCGCTATGCCAGTAAGCTGTTATCCGAAGAGGGAAGTAGTCAAAAATTGCTACTCATTCTCACTGATGGTAAACCGAATGATCTAGATAAATATGAAGGTCGATATGGTATAGAAGACACCAGAATGGCAGTGCTAGAAGCAGAAAAACTAGGCCTGCGACCTTTCTGCGTCACCATTGATGAGCAAGCAGAAGATTATCTACCGTATTTGTTCGGTAGTCGTTCTTATATGGTGATTCGAAATGCAGAAGAGCTACCGCGTAAATTGCCTATGTTGTATTTGAGGCTGACTCAGTAGCTTTTTGATGTGTCTAAATGGGCTATATCTTCAAAAGCCCAACATGACGAATATTGTTGAGGTTCCTTCGTCACCGCCAACCTACCATCCTATTCTTTGAATAGATCGATATTTTGCACTAACCACCACCCTGTCTAAGTCTGCTTAAACATAATCTGCTCTATCTCTCCATTTTTTAGAGAATTACTATAGATTAAATTACACATTAAAAGAAAATACTATACATTAAGTGCGATTTATTTTATATTTAATCCATAGCAAGTTCAAAAAAAGGATGAAGTCATGAAAATAAATGAGCAAGAAAAGCAAAAAACACATCAGAAAATACTTGAAGCTGCGGTTGATGTAATCTCCGAAAAAGGCTTTAAATCAGCCTCTATGCGTGAAATAGCACGACGTGCAGGAGTCGGTGATGCCACTATCTATAACTACTTTCCTTCTAAAGAGAAATTACTCTACGGTTATTGTGAATATGTGCAGCATCAGGTGATGGAGTCACTAAAATCCATTGAGGATTTTCACGAATATTCACTTCATGAGCAGTTACAACAGCTCATTGATACCGAGTTGCAAACATGGTTACCTGCCAGAGAATTTCTACAAGAAGTCTTCAAGCTAACTTACTACTCGCCTGCTTCCGCTATGTCGCACCTTGCGGAGACTAAACGCTTAAATGTGAGCATGGTAAAGGATATGTTAGGTGCAGCGATTGAAGCGGGAGAAATCCCTGATCAACCGTATCAGGAATTATTGCCGCGTTTGTTCTGGGACTATCAAACAGGTGTATTGGCGTATTGGCTAAAAGATGATTCGGCTGATTTTGCCAACACTACGCAGTTGGTGGATAAGAGCATGTTGATCATTGCCAATATCCTGCAACAGGGCTTGGTTGGCAAGTCGATGGATTTAATTTCCTTTTTGTTCCGCACCCATGTGATGAGCCACTTTGATAGCTTTGTTTCATTGTTTGATACCGCGAAGGATGTAACCTGTAGCGGTACAGCTAAGTCTGCTAAACGTCAATTTATGGGAGGCGATGATGAGTGATCTTGTCCCTGAAGGTAAATTAGCACGTACAGGTGTAGCTGGAATGGCAGCGATTAAAGTGGGTTTTGGAGAGTTGAGCCATCGCGCCAAGCGGCCTTTTTTATCAGCTGAAAAGCAGAAAGAATCCAAAGACTTATTGGATGACAAGAATGCGAAAATACTCTTTAAAGCCTTTACCCAACTTCGTGGTACGGCTTTAAAAGTAGCGCAAATGGTGGGTATGGAACAAGGTTTGTTACCTGATGCGTATCGTAAAGAACTGGAAAAATCTTTTCATCAAGTGCCTTCTTTAAATCGAGTATTAGTTCGTAAAGTAGTGGTCGGTGAGTTAAAACAAACGCCCGAAGCACTATTCGCACAGTTTGAAGCAGAAGCTTTTGCAGCTGCAAGCTTAGGGCAGGTTCATAAAGCTACGTTACATAAAAATGAAAGCGGTACAGAAAAACAAGTTGCCGTAAAAGTGCAATATCCTGGCATTAGCACGGCTATAAAAAGTGATATGACGATAATCCGAGGTGTTGCTAGAGGCTTACCCAATACTAAAGTGATTTTACAATCACTAGATGAAATAGAAGAGCGGTTAATGGAGGAAGTGGATTATCGCATTGAAGCAAAAAACACGCAGTGGTTTGAACAGAATATTGATCTTGAGGGTATATCTGTTCCCCATGTTTACACGGAGTTTAGTAGTGAGAGAGTGCTTACTACTGAATTTATAGAAGGTTTACATCTTGATGACTGGTTAGCAACCAACCCATCTCAGGAAATGCGAGATGAAAGAGCACAATTGTTGTATGACTTTTTTCTGCACGCTTCAAGAGAGTTAAGGTGCTTACATGCTGATCCTAACCCGGGTAATTATTTGTTTCATGAAGATGGTTCGATAACGGTGATAGATTTCGGCTGTGTTCGACGTATGTCTGATACCTTTACCGCAGCCTATCCTCGTATTCTTCAAGCTTATTTTGATGATGATCACGAAGCCGTATTTGCGGCTTATCGAGAGCTGGATATGTCATTGCCAGACTCAAGTAAAGCCTTCTATGACAAAGCTCTACGTCCTTTTGGGCAATGGATTAGCCAGCCTTTTCGTGATGAAACCTTTGATCTCGCAGAAAATAGGGGGTATCTCAAGATAGGTCATGAGCTAATGAAAAATTTGCATCATTATTTTAAAGTGGATTATCTCGCAGAAGAGTTCATTTTTCATAACAGAACCTATTACGGCTTGCTACAAATCTTTGAAAAAATGGGGGCGAGTGTACGTTTTATCGTGGAGTTAGAACGATAAAGTTGACATGAGGTCTCGCGTTAGAAGCCAGAGTCGTCTTATTTATCTTTCATCAAGTGCTCATAACGAGGGGTTTCTTGAAAAACGCTTTTGTATTGCTCTAAATGTTCAAGCAGCATTTTTCTAAATTCTTCAGTGTAGTAATCAACGGCATTATCAATATTTGCTTCGTAAGTAGCTTTAGATTCTGCAATAGAAGCCGTAATGAAAGCACTAAACCGTGCTGTGCCATAGAGCATTGATGCATTCACTAATGGGTTTTCAGCATCGTCACAATGTTGGTTGGCAAGATCAATAAATGAATCGGCCATTTGGATAAATTTTTTATCGTTGTCTGCGTTGCTCATGAAGGGATGTCCAAAATAAATGAAGGGAGCATACTAGCATCGTTTTAGAGGTTCCTTAAAATCCAGCTAAGCCTTTGCACGAAAGATATGACGGATTTAACAAGCTCAATAATTGAGTTGAGCGCTTTGGTAAAACTGCAAGCTCACTAAAAAATGGCTTGAATTCCCTCTGTTTCTGCTGAAAATCCGGCCAATAGCTACGGCTATTGCTAACTTTTCTATCAAAAATCTGACAAATTCTATCTGCTGAAGCTTCTAAGTTTTGCTAAAGCTCAGCTAAGTCTCAAAAATTCCGATCAGTGTTAATCAGAGATTTCCTAAAGGTATATTCCTTATACATAGCCAAAATGATAAAGGCTAGTCACTAACAGTAAAACTAAACCACATAATAAATACAAAACACTTCGAAAGGTATCTAGGTGATGGATCATAACGAAGTTAATGAACGTTGCAAAAATGGACATGGCTATAGTGTCAGGTTTCAGTGTGACGATTAAAAGCAAAGGAAATGAAGCCCAAACCATTAATAAGAAGCTTGGAGGGGCAAGATAAGACTCAATTATTTTACCAGAAGGTAGTAGTCCTTTGTTTTTGTGCCGTGTGAGGCTTTGTCTTAATAGATGTTGGTCGCGTTGACGTAACAGCACATTCCGTGTGCGGGCGAGAAAAGCTAGCATATTTATTAAAGCTATAATTAATAAGTACTTTATTGTAATGGCTTTTAATTATTTTTCTAGAGGTGGCTTGTAGATATTTTACTCGATAATCAAAAGTAACCGTATGCTAGTCAATCTGCTAATATCGACATTTTCAACTAAACAAAGCTAATGACCATGAAATCAATCACCACATTATCATTCGTACTTTCTCTATCAGCTCTATTGATGGCTTGCACCGATACAACAACAGACAAGGCGGCTGCATCAACTTCAGCGCCAACAGCAGAAGCAACAACAACTGCCGCAATAGCTTTTACAAAGAAAGACGTAAATGAAGGTAGTGGAGCAGAGGCTAAACAAGGCCAAACGGTTACGGTTCACTATACCGGTTGGTTATTTGACCCAAGCGCAACTGACCAGCATGGAACAAAATTTGATAGCTCAAGAGATCGTGGACAACCTTTCGTATTTCCTTTAGGGGCGGGGCGCGTAATCAAAGGCTGGGATCAAGGTGTTGTCGGTATGAAAGAAGGCGGTCAACGTA
Source organism: Thiotrichaceae bacterium (assembly GCA_026991755.1). Lineage (GTDB taxonomy): Bacteria > Pseudomonadota > Gammaproteobacteria > Thiotrichales > Thiotrichaceae > HyVt-477. The sequence continues at coordinate 11,442 of JALXAX010000117.1, forward strand.
CTTTGATTATACCTGCTGAAATGGGTTATGGCGCTCGTGGAGCAGGTAATGTTATACCGCCTAATGCTACGTTAATCTTTGATGTGGAGTTGATCAAAGCACAATAGTACTTTCTAGCAGATTTTGGCTCCTCTTCTAAGGAATCTCTGAGCAAGTTCCTGTGCTGCCTTCACCCCCATCCATGATAATAAAGTCAGGGGTGGTACCCGTTTCCAGCATGGTTTTACAGGCTGTAGTTTGAAACAGGCCCGCATCAAAGTTTCCGTCTTTATTACGACAGCCAAAGTAGCCCGTACCGATTTGCCAGATTAAATCACCACCTGCTTGCAAGTGATAGGGACTGGCTCCTCCTTCTTGTGAAACGTGTCAGTCACAAATTTTTCGTGAGTGTGAATAGATAGAGAGCTAAGTAACTAATTAAGATGAGATGATGTGAGTGAGAAATCCTAGGCCTATTAAGGCAATGATGGCTCCACCTGCTCTAACAATCCAGTCACCCCAAGGTAGGCGTTTTAACTCACCGATGAGAATACCCGCTAGATGTAATAGTCCCGTGCCAATTACAAAACCAAGACTATAAATCAAAGGGTTGGTTGCATTAGGTAATTCAGTACCATGTGCATGACCATGAAATATAGCGAATGCACCGACAATAAAAGCGGCAATCCACATGGGAGGACGTAAGGCAAATAATACAGCTAACCCTAAAACCACACCTGATAAGGCAATACCTGTTTCGATATAAGGAATGGGTACGCCTGCAACACCTAATGCACCGCCAAAAGCCATTACCAATGGGAATACAACGGGTAGAATCCAGATGGCAGGTTTGCCTAAAAATGCGCCCCATAAGCCAACAGCAACCATTGCAACCACATGATCAAGGCCTGAAATCGGATGCATAAAGCCACTCATAAAGCCGCCTTGTAAACTGGCGGCATCAGAGTGGGCCAGTGCTGGAGAGGTGGCTACAAGTAATAAGAGTATGCTGCTTAAAGCAATTGTTGTCGTCTTTGTTTTATTTAATAGGGTCTTCATAACACATCTCTGGTTTGATCGTTAAACGAATGGGTTATGCTAACTCACACGGCTACGTTAATAAAGAAACTCCCTCTTCTTTAGGTAGGAGGTCGAAGAGGGAGTTTGCTTTTATGATGCAAGTACAAGTTGCTCACCTGCTTATGGGTAGCGGACAAGACGTAAGTAATACTATCCATGCAGTAAAAATGTACCTTATTCTTTTTGTTTGTAGCAAAACAAAAGCAGGAAGATGATATTCTTTGATTTAATTCAAGACAACGACTATTTTTCTTAGAGCCATAAGTACAGAAGGAAGTGGGATAAAGTAACAGGCTGGTGTAATATAATAAATACAATATAATATGCAATTAAATCAATTATATGTGCTTATATTGTTGTGATATCCTATATTGAAATACAAAAGGTATTGGTTGTCATTTAGGGACTATTAAATATATTGAGACCTTTGCACAAAAGGATGGCGAGAGAAAAATGAGCGTAATTTTCACTATTTTTGCTAAAAAAGAGGGTAATAGCCGAGCTATTGGCCGAATTTTTAGCAGAAATAGAGGAAATTCAAGCCATTTTTTAGTGAGCTTGCCGTTTTATCAAAACGGTCAACTCAGTTATTAAGCTTGCTATATCCGTCATATCTTTCGTGCAAAGGTCTCATATTTAATGTTTGTAATCGATAAGAACGCATAAATTATCATATACGAGAAGAGTATTAACCCATATGAATATGTTCGCCTCAACCTGGTTTATGGAGGGCTTTTGGCATCCACTACAAACTCCATCACACCTTATTTTGCTTGTGGCTTTGGCCGTTTTAATAGGTCAACATGGCTGGTCTGGCATTTTAAAAAGCACACTTGTTTTTTTGGCGGGGCTTAGCATTGGTTTTGTTCTCAACCAATTTTATGAACCAAAATGGAATATGGAACTATTACTGCTGATTGCGGCACTAAGCATCAGCCTGTTAGTTGCACTACGCGTGCAGACTTTGAGCCTAATTCTGACTCTGTTAAGCATCATTGTCGCCATTACACTTGGGCTGGATTCAAAACCCATTATGATTCCAGGCTTTGGAAATGGTGTGATGTATAACTGGTTAGCAGGTGCTCTTGTCAGTATGACAATACTATTGCTCTACGTTAGTAGTTTGGGCTGTTTATTGCGAAATATTATCAATGGTGTAGCACTTAGAGTCATTGGGTCATGGATAGCTACTAGTGCTCTATTTGTTTTGACTCTGATGATGGTAAAGCACTAATAAACAAGGAATAATATAATGAATTTTCAAAAAAATAATACTAGAAACAAGAAATGGATAACCTCACTAGGCCTTTTATTTATAATAATGAGCCAGTCAGTCCTTGCGGAACATTTTCACTATTTTATAGATATAGAAACAACCTACACAGTCAATCAACAAAATCAGCTTAATGCCTTGAATATCTCATGGGTATACGATGAAAAGATGAGTGTGTTAATGAAAAAACAGAACCCAAATTTGCTGGTACTAGGTCAAACTACTCTTAATGACTTGCGTAAGCATAATTATTTCACTCATATTCAGTTCAATGGCAAGCCCGTTAAAACAGGACAGGTGAAACAGTTTAATCTTCAGGAGTTTACTGAGAATGGTCAAACAGCTCTACAGCTTGATTTTACATTGCCCTTGTTACAACCACTTAATATGAAGGGGAACAATAAACTAACGTGGAATTTTTCTGATCCGTCAGGTTTGGCAATAATGGTTTACTTTACACCCAAAAATATACGCTTAGGCGGTGTGTTGCAGTCCCATTGCAAACCGCTAATGAAAGAGAATAAGAACTCAGAGCACGGTGCTCCAGCGCAGCTCTTGTCGTTACAGTGTTCAATTTAAGGTAGTGTTTCTATCGACCGGGGGGAAATAAGTTAAAGTGGCGCCCAAATTAATGGGCGCCGATACCGCTAGGATGTTTTTCACAAGGCAAGTATGTATATGATTAAATGAAATGTATAGGATGTTACGGTAATGAATCGGCTATTAGCGGTCGAATCTTACATTGGGTTGTTATGCAGAATGGACTATCATTAGGGTTTATTTTTAGTTGAACTAAAAATTATCTTTTTTGCTAATTTTTAGCCTGCTTTCCTCGTAACCAAGTAACTAAGAGCGATTTATTCGCGAGACCTATTGCCGATATGATTATCCTTTCTGGTAGCGATGCTTTATCAGCGTTCCGCAAACAAAAATTATTACAGACTTTACAGCAAGCTGTTCCTTCCATTAGCCACCTTTCTGCGACATTTCAGCATCTTGTCAAATCCGATGTGACGCTGAATAAAACTCAACAGGAAAAACTCGAACAGCTTCTTAGCTATGGCGAGTCGAATGATGATGTGAATGCTAAAGGACAGTTGTTCTTCGTAACGCCCCGTCCTGGAACCATCTCACCGTGGTCAAGTAAAGCGACAGATATTGTGCATAACGCAGGTCTAGTTGAGATTGAGCGGGTTGAGCGAGGTGTTGCTTATCTAATCGAAGCGGATGACAAGCTGCCGGATGCTGAACATCAAAAGCTTGTATCAATCTTGCATGATCGAATGATGGAAACTGTTTGGTCGAATCTAGACGATGCATCCATCTTATTTACAGAAGCAAAACCAGCTGAATTCAGAACAGTAGATATCAGTACCGATGCCCAGACTGCATTAAGTACAGCCAATAAAGAATGGGGTTTAGCGCTTTCAGCTGATGAGATTGAATATTTAGCAGATCGCTATAAAGAGCTAGATCGTAATCCCAGTGATATTGAATTAATGATGTTTGCACAAGCAAACTCAGAACATTGTCGTCATAAAATCTTTAATGCGGATTGGGTGATTGATGGCAAAGAGCAAGAAAAATCCTTATTCTCGATGATCCGTAACACTTACCATCATGCACCTGAAGGTGTGCTTTCTGCTTATAAGGATAACTCATCGGTTGTTAAAGGCAGTATGGGTACACGCTTTAAACCAGACCCCGAAACGGGTGAATATGTGCCGATTCGTGAACCCATTCATATGATTATGAAGGTTGAGACGCATAACCATCCAACGGCTATTTCTCCTTTTCCTGGTGCTGCAACAGGTTCTGGTGGTGAAATCCGTGATGAAGGCGCAACAGGGATTGGCTCGAAGCCAAAAGCAGGTTTATCGGGTTTCTCCGTGTCGAATTTGAATATTCCTGATTACCCCATGCCTTGGGAAAAAGATTATGGTCGTCCTGACCGTATTGTTTCTGCACGTGAAATTATGCTTGAAGGGCCTATTGGTTCGGCAGCGTTTAGTAATGAGTTTGGTCGTCCTAATATTTGCGGTTATTTCCGAACTTTTGAAGCGGAAGTGCCAGGGCCTTCGACATCAGGAACAGAGCTACGTGGCTATCACAAGCCCATTATGCTGGCAGGTGGTTTAGGTAGTATTCGCGAAGGCCATATCGAAAAGAACGATATTCCTGAAGGAACACCTATTGTTGTGCTTGGTGGCCCTGCTATGTTGATTGGCCTAGGTGGTGGGGCTGCTTCTTCAATGACGAGTGGAACTAGTTGCGAGGATTTAGATTTTGCCTCTGTGCAACGTGGTAACCCAGAAATGGAACGTCGCTGTCAGGAAGTGATTGATCAATGTGTTGCACTTGGCGATGAAACGCCTGTGTTATCACTACATGATATAGGTGCAGGTGGTTTGTCTAATGGTGTTCCAGAAATCATCAATGATGCAGGTAAAGGTGGTGTGTTTTCATTACGTAATATCCCCAATGATGAGCAAAGCATGTCGCCGATGGAAATCTGGTGTAACGAAGCACAAGAGCGTTATGTATTAGCGATTGACGTGAATAAGCTAGAGCAATTCAAAGCGATTTGTGAGCGTGAACGTGCGGTTTATGCGGTGATTGGTGAAGCAACCGACAAGCAAGAATTAGTGCTAGAAGATAGTTTGTTTGATAACAAGCCGATTAATATCCCTATGGATGTGTTGTTTGGTAAAGCGCCCAAAATGGTACGTGATGTGCATCACAAAACCTTCCATAAGCCAGAGCTTAGCTTTGAAGGAATTGAGTTAGCGGATGCGGTTGAACGTGTGTTGCGTTTGCCCACCGTAGCGTCGAAATCCTTTTTAATTACCATTGGTGATCGTACGGTAACAGGAATGGTTACACGGGATCAGATGGTTGGTCCATGGCAAGTCCCGGTGGCTGATGTCGCCGTAACGTGCGCTGATTATGAAGGCTATGCAGGTGAATCAATGGCACTGGGAGAGCGTACTCCTATCGCTTTGGTGAATGCAGCCGCTTCTGGGCGTATGGCCATTGGTGAGGCGATTACCAATATCGCTGCTAGTCGTATAGAAAAGTTGGCTGATATAAGGCTTTCAGCTAACTGGATGGCAGCAGCAGGGCATGAAGGTGAAGATGCTTTATTGTTTGATACCGTGAAAGCAGTGGGCGAGGAAATGTGCCCTGAATTGGGTTTGGCTATTCCCGTTGGTAAAGACTCACTTTCCATGAAAAGCGTGTGGGAGCAAGAGGGCACACAGCGTGAAATGACAGCACCGTTATCGTTAATAATTACAGCGTTCGGTATCGTCAAAGATGTGCGTAAAACGTTGACCCCTCAATTAAGAACAGACCAAGGTGACTCTGACCTTATCCTGATTGATTTAGGTAAAGGCAGTAACCGTATGGCGGCTTCGGCTTTTGCTCAAGTGTATTCACAAGTCGGTCATCATGCGCCAGATATTAAAGATACTCATGCATTAAAAGCTTTCTTCAATAGCATTCAAACCTTAAATAAAGACGGCTTACTGATGGCTTATCATGATCGTTCAGATGGCGGTTTATTGGCTACTGTGTGCGAGATGGCCTTTGCCGGTCATACAGGGGTAAACATCAAACTGGATGATGTGGGTAGTGATGTGATGACGGCATTATTCAACGAAGAACTAGGTGCGGTTATTCAGGTTCATCATAATGATACAGAAGAAATTTTGTCTGTATTGCGTGAAGCAGGTTTGAATAAACACACCCATGTGCTTGGTCAATTGAATGATGATGATCAGTTAAATATTACGTGGGGTGGAGAGTCGGTCTTTACAGAATCAAGAGTAAAACTACAGCAATATTGGTCAGAGACAAGCTACCGAATGCAAGCACTGCGAGATAATGCAGAGTGTGCAGAACAAGAGTTTAGTCAAGTTGCGGATGCGTCTGATACGGGTATCCCCGTAAAGCTTAGTTATGACGTAAGCGAAGATATTACGGCTCCCTTTATTAATGTTTTACGCCCAAGCGTAGCGGTATTACGTGAGCAAGGCATAAACGGCCAAACCGAAATGGCTGCCGCATTTGACAGAGCGGGTTTTAAGTCGGTTGATGTTCATATGACTGATATTATTGAAGGTCGTGTAAAGTTGGATGACTTCTCTGGCTTAGTCGCTTGTGGTGGCTTCTCTTATGGTGATGTACTGGGTGCAGGTGGTGGTTGGGCAAAAACCATTTTGCAAAATAGCCGCGCCAAAGATGAATTCGCAGCTTTTTTCCAGCGTGATGATGTCTTCGGTTTAGGGGTTTGTAACGGCTGTCAGATGTTTTCACAGCTTAGCGACTTAATCCCCGATACGGATCATTGGCCTCGTTTCCATAGAAACATGTCGGAGCAATTTGAAGCAAGACTATCAGCGGTCGAAGTACTTGAGTCTCCATCCGTATTTTTGCAAGGAATGGAAGGCTCTCGTTTGCCAATCGCTGTAGCTCATGGTGAAGGCCGAGCCGTCTTTGGTGATCAGTCTGCTGAAGATGTTTTAAAACAAAATCTAGTTAGTCTTCAATACATCGACCACAATGGAAAAGCTACAGAAAAGTATCCGCTTAACCCAAATGGTTCACCTGATGGTGTAACAGGCTTAACCACAACTGATGGACGATTCACTATTATGATGCCGCATCCTGAGCGCTTATTTAGAAGCGTACAATATTCATGGAAGCCTGAAGGCTGGGGTGAAGACGGTGCCTGGTTGCGGATGTTTAGAAATGCACGGATATTTGTAGGGTAGTGTAAGACGTTGCATGCAACGTCTCTACGGGAAATTTATTCCGTGTATAGATATGGGAGTCAGCTTAAGGGCTAAAGGAATGGTAGATATCTTAGAATTGTTTAATGGTGAAAGTTAATCCAGAACGGGACTAATTTACAAGGTACTTTCTCTCGTTGATGTAGGCCTAGGTGAGCAATATAAGTTAATGAGCTTGGATCCTTCCAAGCTCATCTAGTATAGATAAAACTAAAGATCGACCTTGTTGTCCCATGCCTTTGCATAGAATGTCTGGGTCTCTTTCACCATCAATAATAGTCTTCATAATTCCCCCCAAGCGGCTCATGTCTCCTCCAGCTCTACTCATTTGCTCAGCCATATTTGATAATAGGACGAGTGCTTGAGCGTTGCCTGTCGCTGCTTCATGGATCATGCTGGCTATTCCTGGTGCTGCCATTGTTGCGTCACCTGTTGCTCCATCACCTTCTGGTAGCATCGCAGGGTTCTGAATTCCATTCAGAATAGCATTTATAATGACAGTGTCTTCTTCATCTAGCCCATTCATACCTCCCAAGTTTTCTCTGTTTCTTTCGCCAGAAAGTATCTTGCGAATAGCGGCAACCAGTGTAACCCATCCATTATTTGCGCTGATCGTTAGAACATCGTTCAATTTTGGGCGTAGTTCTTCTTGCTGTAGAGAATGCACAACAAGGCGTATCAAACTGGAATGAGTTTGGATGACTTGTTGATATTTATCTGGGTAAATTTGCATTGTGGGTAAGTTTTATCTAATTTAATACGATTATATTAGGCCATGACGCTTAAGTTTAGAGCGTAATGTAGCACGATTGATACCAAGGCAGATAGCCGCGCGTGATTGATTACCATGAGTGCGCTCCATGATAACTTCTAGTAACGGCTTTTCTACTTCGTCAATAATCTGACGATAAAGGTTTGTCGGATCTTGGTCGCCAAGGCTTGCTAAATAGTCACTTGAAACGTTAGATACAGTACCTGACAATAAAGATGCCTGACTCTCTGCTAATGAGGTGTGGTTGTTCATAATTTATACCTTTTCTTCGTTGGGGGGATTTCCAAGTACATTCTCAAGAGCTTGTACTTGGGCTTCTGGATGTTGGTATCCAAAAATTATCTTCTTTATTTCGGTGGAGTAGCCCAATTTCTGCAAGTACCAGCCGATATGTTTTCTGGCAATGCGGACACCCGTCTTTTCACCGAATAAAAGATGAATATGTTTAATGTGATCAATGATGATATTACTTTTTTGATCAAAAGATAGATCAGCGGGTAGTACCCCCGTCTCTAATAATTTGTTATAGCGTTGAAAGATCCATGGCTGACCTTGAGCCGCACGACCAATCATGAGGCCATCAACACCTGTGTAGTCCAGTACAAATTTAAGGTCTTCTTTGTGGCGAAGATCTCCATTGGCGATGACAGGAATCTGAACAGCACTTTTGACACGTCGGATGGTTTCGTATTCAGCGTATCCGAGATAGGCGTCTTGGCGAGTTCTACCGTGTACTGAAAGTGCCGAAATATTGTGTTGCTCAGCTATTTTGGCGATTTCTATGGCATTACGGTTCTTTCGAGACCAGCCTGTTCTCATCTTTAGTGTGACGGGTACACTGGATGTTTTTGTAACTGCTTTGATGATGGCTTTAACGGTTTCGGGGTCTTGCATAAGTGCTGAGCCTGCGGCTTTATTACAGACTTTTTTGGCAGGACAGCCCATATTAATATCAATGATTTGTGCACCTTTTTCGATGCTTAATTCTGCCGCCATTGCCATCATCTTTGGATCTGTTCCTGCAATTTGCACACTCCGAGGCTCGGCTTCACCTGCATGAGGTAAACGATGTGTAGATTTTTTCGAATCCCATAGATTGATGTCTGAAGTCAACATCTCAGAAGTGGCAAGGCCCGCACCAAATTGCTTGCACACGCGTCTAAAGGGAGGGTCCGTAATACCCGCCATAGGTGCTAATAGCAGTTTGCTAGTTAATGTATAAGGGCCGATTTGCATATGCTTATAAGAAGTTAAATTGAAAAGTAACGGCTTCTTTGCCAGGGTCTTGAATTTGGATTTTAAAGGTAATGGTTTCACCTTCTTCAAATAACTCTTTATTGATTCTATTTTTTGGAGTGTATTCTTCAGGTCTAAATCTGCGTAGTGTGATGACGTCAGAGTTTGCATCGAGGAAGCTGACTTCTACGAGCGGTAGGGGTTGTTTATAATTAGCATTGTTCCTCATCGTTGCAGTAACGATAAGTGCGCCAGGTTTATTCGGGTGTGCATAAACGTTGCGGCTAGCTATTTCAATTTTGGTTGGGTCGCGTTTAAGTGCAATGCTACAACCGAGTGTTTTACATACAGATCGTGTCATCGATGAAGTGAGTGGTTGTTGGACTAACCAGTTACGTGATGTATAGAGTGTTTGCAATAGCAGTAACGTTAATAAACCAATTCCAGCCCATAGCATATATTTTCTAGCACGATCCTGGGTAGGGGTTGCTGAGTATGTAGTGTTTGTTGAGGAGTTTGGGGCATTCCTCGTTCGTGAAAGCACTGGGTGCTTTTGTATATTAGTTTCAGCTGTCATGGTTCCATCAAGCCCGTCTGGCAATGTACTACTCAAAGAGTCCATTGCATCGAAGGTATTATTACATTCACCACAGCGTAAGCGACCGTGTGCGGCTGTGATTTCTTTCATGCTGACGCGAAAAATAGCTTCGCAATGTGGGCATTGTGTATACATTCGATTAGTACTTTTTAAGACGATGATAGATTGTTTTCGTTGACATCTATTGGTTAAGACCCGAATGCGTACCTGTGTCTATTAGGTATGCGATTTAATTAATCAATTTGATAGATATTTTAGCAATTTATAGTGGGCAAAAAGAAGACAGGTCATCTGGGATTTAATGCCAGTAGGCGGATATTTGACCAGTTTGTCCGTATTTGGTTCTTATTATTTTATTTATGTATGGTGGTTATAACTTTTTTTGACCTGTTACTCGTAACCAGCCTTCGGATGATGACACGGCAATATCATCAAAATAAGGAGAGTAAGCGTCGACTATGGCGTTCTCTTGATTGGCAAGAATACCTGAAAGAACGATTTTTCCTTGTGGTTTGACAAGGTTAGCCAATGTGGGAGCTAGTTCAGTCAATGGGCCAGATAGAATATTTGCGAGCATAATGTCGACGGGTTCTGTTGGCAGATCTTCGGGCAAGTAATTACTGATAGCAGTGCTAGGGATACCGTTAATTTGCATATTGTCTTTTGTAGCAATAAACGCTTGTTTGTCAATATCGGTAGCTACTACATGTGTCGCTCCAAGCTTTATCGCAGCAATAGCTAAAATTCCTGAGCCAGAACCATAATCAATGAGGGTGAGGGCTTTGGGAGGGTGGTTGTCTAGCCATTCAAGGCAGAGTGCGGTGGTTGGGTGGGTGCCTGTACCGAAGGCTAGGCCTGGGTCTAATAGTATCTGCGTACTGCCATCATCAGGTCTTTCACTGTGGGTTGGGTAAATCCATAGGTTGTTGCCAAACTTCATCGGATGAAAATGTTCCATCCAGGTGCGTTCCCATTGTTGTTCTTCAAGTATCTCTGTTCGCAGTTTAATTTGATTAGGGAATTGTTTTTCAAGCTTTTCAGTGAGGCTGTTTAACGAGGTATCCGCTTCAAACATGCCCGTTATGATGAGGTGATCCCATAGTGGAGTTTCGCCTGGTAAGGGTTCTAAGACGGGGTTGTCTTTAGCGTCCTGATAGGTGACAGATACAGCACCCGCTGTTTCCATAAGGGTGCTGATCTCTGCTTCATGCTGAGTAATGGTTTGGCAATGTAGTTGTATCCAACTCACTACTAGTCAGAACTTTCTAGCATATGTTCTAGGTGATGGATATTGGCTCCACCTTCCCTAAAGCCAGGGTCATCAAGAATTTTAAGATGTAGTGGGATATTCGTTTTAATGCCTTCAATGATCATTTCTTTAAGGGCGCCCTGCATTCGGGTAATGGCTACTTCACGTGTTTCTCCATGAGTGATGAGCTTGCCAATCATAGAATCATAGTTTGGAGGTACGGTGTAGTCTGCATAGATATGTGAATCAACGCGAACACCTAATCCTCCAGGCGCATGGTAGCGAGTGATTTTTCCTGGTGAAGGCAGGAAAGTAACAGGGTCTTCAGCATTGATACGGCACTCAATAGAGTGACCACGAGGCTGTATGTTATTAGGTATGATTAGTTTTTCACCTGCTGCAATACGAAGCTGCTGTTTAACTAAATCAATACCTGTAATTTGTTCGGTAACCGTATGTTCAACCTGAAGTCGAGTATTCATTTCGATGAAGTAGAAATCACCATTTTCATAGAGAAACTCAAAGGTTCCTGCGCCATGGTAATTAATACTTTTACAGGCATCTGCTAATACGCCACCAAGTTTCTCGCGTTCTTCAACAGGTAATCCTGGAGCAGGAGCTTCTTCAACCACTTTTTGGTGACGGCGTTGCATGGAGCAGTCCCGTTCACATAGGTGAATTGCATTTCCATGCTTATCTGAAAGTACCTGAAACTCGATATGGCGAGGTGTTGTGAGGAATTTTTCCATGTATAACACATCATTGCCGAAGGCACCTTTGGCTTCGGTTTGAGTGAGACTGATGGATTCTAGTAAGTCTTCCTCTTTGTGAATAACTCGCATGCCACGTCCACCGCCACCACTGGTCGCTTTGATGATAACGGGGTAGCCAATGTCATTAGCCATTTTCTTAACGTCTGCTTCGTCATCTGGAATAGCTCCATCAGAGCCTGGTACGCAGGGTACATTGGCTTTAATCATCGCCTCTTTAGCAGAGATTTTATCACCCATTAAACGTATGGTTTCTGCTTTGGGGCCGATATAAATAAAGCCGCTAGATTCAACGCGTTCAGCAAAGTCTGCATTTTCAGATAAGAAGCCGTAACCAGGATGAATCGCATCCGCGTTAGTCAACTCGGCAGCGCTAATAATAGCGGGAATGTTTAGGTAACTTTCTGGTGAGGGAGGCGGGCCAATACAGACAGACTCGTCCGCTAAGCGAACATGTTTTAAGTCTCGGTCAGCTGTTGAATGAATGGCAACGGTCTTAATACCCATTTCTCGACAGGCACGTAAAATACGTAGAGCAATTTCTCCACGATTGGCAATCAGAACTTTTTTGATCATAAGTTTATTCCACCAGTGAGGCTGTTATGCTATTCAACAATAATTAAGGGCTGACCAAATTCAACAGGTTGCTCGTCATCCACTAAAATGGCTTTCACGACACCTGATTTATCAGATTCAATTTGATTTAGCATTTTCATTGCTTCAATGATACACAGTGTATCTCCGGCAGCAATATTATCGCCTACTTCAACAAAAGCAGGAGCACCTGGCGATGAAGAACGATAGAATGTGCCAACCATGGGGGAGGTTATTTGATGACCACTAGGGATGCCGCTATCGGCTTCTGCTACCGGGGCTGTTTCTACAGGGGGTGCTGCTACTGGAGCCGCAGCAACTGGGGCCGCAATAGGTGCTGCAGCAGCCGCTTGAATAATGGGGGCAACAGCAGAGGCTTTAGAAATTCGAACAGACTCTTCGCCTTCTTTTATTTCAATTTCTGCAATATCGCTATTTTCAATGAGATCGATTAGTTTTTTTACTTTTCTTACATCCATCTTTTATCCTGTCGGTTATGTTTGTAAGAAGGTGTTTGATAGTCAAAACCTTCTCTGTATTTGAAGCTATATCTATAAAAATAACTTCAGCTGAGTTTTTCTATGGCTGCTTGTAGAGCTAGCTCGTATCCTTTTACGCCTAATCCAATGATAACGCCATCTGCTATATCAGAGAAGTAGGAATGATGTCTAAATGTTTCCCTGTTATAAATATTTGAAATATGAATTTCAATAAATGGGATATTGATACCTAATAAAGCATCACGTAGTGCAATACTAGTATGAGTAAATGCACCTAGGTTAATTATTATATAGTTGATTTGGTCACTATGCGCGCGGTGAATTCGGTCAATAATTTCATGTTCAGCGTTACTTTGAAAGCAATCCAGGTGATGCTGGTTTTGTTTGGCATAGCTTATTAGTTTCTTTTCTATATCCGATAACTGAGTGTTACCGTACTTTTCAGGCTCGCGCGTACCTAGTAGGTTTAGATTTGGGCCATTAATTAGTAAGATTTTCGACATCGCGTCTATCTCATTTTTAATGAGACTCTTGCATGAAAGAATTCGGCCGTTTCTTAGTGAGCTTGCCGTTTTATCAAAACGGTCAACTCAATTATTAAGTTTGTTAAATCCGTCATATCTTTCGTGCAAAGGTCTCTTAATATAAATTGGTGTGCCTCATTGTAGCATTGGGTGAGTTTACAGTAGTTAGCAACAATAAGTGGATATTTCGCGGATTTTACACATCAATTCGTTTACATACTAGTGCTTCAACCTAGAAAACGCAGTTGAGTCATGAAAGTCCACGCAAGATATTGGTGTGCATAGTAAAACAGAAAAATTCGTAGTCACCTTAATTGGTGATAAGAAGTTTTTCTGTTTTGCTTGGTGCGCCAAGAGCTTGCGTGTCTTTTTCGTACCCAACTGTGCTTTCTAGGTTGAAGTGAGGAGTTTATGTTATTGAATAATTTGTATGTTTAACAAACTTTTTGTAGAGGGAAATCAATCTTTCATAAATGATTTAAAAAGAAAAAGTAGGGCAGGGAGGACGGAGGGAATTAAAGTAGTCTGAGAGATATGGCAAACAAAAAAAGAGCTAGATATAAATCTAGCTCTTTTAAATACTAATAAGTCGTTAAGATTGACTTATTACTAACGTCTTCTTTGCTGATAACGTTGTAACGCAGAACGAGTTCCTGAGTTAATTACGCCATTGATAGGCCCTTTGTAGTAGCCCTTTGCTTTCAATTTAGCCTGTAAAGCCTGAATGTCAACGCCGCCTTGGCAAGAATACTTGTGGCTATGGTTAGCGCTGTTGTATTTGTGAGTGTGTCTAATAGACTTTGTACACTTGTTAGCTGGATGTCCGTGAGTCCATCTGTTGCCTCTTGGTGTACCTGTGCAGCTATACTTGTGTGAGTGAGAACGTGAACCATTAGGATGGTTGTGTCTAATAGACTTTGTGCATTTATTCGCAGGGTGAGTATGTCCGCTAGCTACAACTTGTGGCTTTGCTGGTACTGCTTCAACTTTAGGTGCGTTACACGCAGGGCAGTTCTTTGCAATATCTTCAGGAGATACTTGCTGAGATGACCCCGCCACTTGCTGAGATGACCCTGCTACTTGCTGAGATGAACCTGCTACTTGCTGAGATGATCCTGCAACCTGGGAAGAGTCACCAGAAACTTGCTGTTGGCTACAACCAGCTAAAGTGAATAATAATACCGCGCTAGCAGCAATCGTTTTACTTACGTTGTTCATTTTAAAACCTCTTTTACTCATTTTATGAGCTAATTAATTGACATGAAAGCCTGTAGGATAAGATGTAGAATAATATTGATAGCTACATTACTTATTACTTATTTATCTTTTACAAACCCAGTAAATAATTGATTATATTAGGGAGTGTTGAAAATAAAGCTAAGCCTAAAAAAGCTACCAGTATTTGACTAATCTTTGTATATCAACATCTTACACTGCTATTACATAGCGATAAGAAGATATTGTCGTAAAATATAGCGGCAAGTATATTTCTATTGTTGTGTTTTAGCAACTTTTTATATGAAGTGTCTGCTTTTACATACTCTTAGAGAATTATTGTAACCCATGAAACTACGCATCGAACAGCTACCCCAGTTTTTAACGACACACACGGGCAATGTTTTTTTCTTATCGGGGGATGAGCCACTGCAAATGATGGAAGCTGCTGACCAAATTAGAAAAGCAGCTGTGCAACAAGGTTATGATGAACGAGATATTATTTCTTTTGAAGGCGGAAAAGCGGATTGGTCGACACTGACCGCAGCCAGTATTGAATTGTCATTGTTTAGCCAGAAAAAATTACTGGATGTGCGTTTGTCCAACAGTTCACCGGGTGTAAAGGGCAGTAAAGCAATACGTGAGTATCTTGAAAAGAAGCCCGATGATAAGTTTTTATTGCTACAAACAGGAAAGTTAGATAAAAGCTCCCGCAATAGTGCTTGGGTAAAAGAGTTAGATAAGCAGGGTGTAATGATTCAAGTATGGGACTTATCTCCAGCACAAACATTAGCATGGGTAGCTAAGCGCATGAGGAATAGTGGTTTAGAACCC
Source organism: Thiotrichaceae bacterium (assembly GCA_026991755.1). Classification (GTDB taxonomy): domain Bacteria; phylum Pseudomonadota; class Gammaproteobacteria; order Thiotrichales; family Thiotrichaceae; genus HyVt-477. Next base: position 26,859 of record JALXAX010000117.1, read on the forward strand.
AGCCAAGAAGCAGTACGATTGTTAACAGAACGGATTGAAGGTAATTTGTTAGCAGCAGATCAAGAAATAAAGAAGTTGGTATTGTTAACGGGTAAAGGAAGCGTTGATGTTGATCAGGTGATGCAGGTCGTTGCAGATAGCTCTCGGTTTAGCGTATTTGATTTATCTGATGCGGTGTTGCTGGGTGATAGTAGAAGAGTACACCATGTATTGAGCGTTTTGCGTGAGGAAGGCACTGCAATGCCATTAATCCTTTGGTCAATCTCCACCTTGTCTCGTCAGTTGCATGATATGTGTTATAAGGTAATGCAGGGAGAGTCTGAGGCGCAAGCGATGAGCGTGGCGGGTTTTATACCTCAAGCTCGAAAGGCATTGTTTCCTCCAGCGATAAGGCGTTTAAGAGGCGCGAACTGGTCGGAACTCTTGCAACAAAATTTTACGATAGAGAGTATGTCGAAAGGCCAGGGTGAGACACGAGTTCGAGATGAGTCGAGAATTTGGGATGCTGTGCTGTCGTTATCGCTGGATTTGGCAGGCAAACACATACTAGAAACGAATCAATAAGAGGCGGTACTAACCTAGCACTACTTCTATAGAGGTTTTAAAAGTAGGAAGATTGATAAGAGTTATTACAGAGATAATGAATGGATATTAAAAAATACATCGAAGAAACAGGCAGTAAAGCAAAACAGGCTGCTAGCGTATTAGCAGCGGCGGAAGCGGGGCAGAAGAACCTAGCTTTAAATAATATCGCGGACGCGTTGATAGAAAGCTCACAGTGGCTACAAGCTGAGAACGAAAAAGATCTACAAGTAGGGCGTGATAAAGGTTTAGACTCCGCTATGTTGGATCGTTTAACGCTTAACGAAAAGGGTGTTGCTAATATGGCCGAAGGCTTGCGTCAGATTGCTGCGTTAGCTGATCCTGTTGGTGGAATTTCAGATTTGGAATATCGTCCCTCTGGTATTCAGATAGGTAAAATGCGTGTGCCTTTAGGGGTGGTGGGTATTATTTACGAATCTCGTCCTAATGTTACGGCTGATGCGGCAGGGCTGTGTTTAAAGTCAGGTAATGCAACGATATTGCGTGGTGGGTCGGAGGCGATTCATTCTAATCAGGCGATTGCTGTTTGTATTCAAAAAGGCATAGAGGCTGCGGGCTTGCCGAAAGAGTGCGTACAGGTGATAGAAACAACCGATCGTGATGCGGTAGGCGAGCTATTGCGTGCCAAGGATTATGTCGATGTCATTATTCCACGCGGAGGCAAAGGTTTAATTGTGCGTGTTACCGAAGATGCGTTGATTCCTGTTATCAAGCATCTGGATGGTATTTGTCATGTCTATGTAGACGATAGTGCAGATTTAAAGAAAGCATCGGACGTAGCCTTCAATGCAAAAACACATCGTTATGGTGTGTGTAATGCGATGGAGACGTTATTGGTGTCAGAGTCTGTAGCGCATGAATTTCTTCCAGAAATAGCCAAGCGTTATGCTGAAAAAGAAGTTGAGTTAAGAGGTTGTGAAAAAACGCAAACCATCTTGGCTAGCTGTGGAAAAGCTACAGAGGAAGACTGGCATGAAGAATACTTAGCGCCTATCTTATCCATTCGAGTAGTTGATGATATGAGTGCTGCAATACAGCATATTAATCACTATGGCTCACATCATACCGACACGATTATCACGGAAGATTACACTAAAGTACGTCGTTTCTTACGTGAGGTGGATTCAAGCTCGGTGATGGTTAATGCATCAACCCGTTTCGCAGATGGCTTTGAATATGGCTTGGGGGCGGAGATTGGTATTAGTACCGATAAGTTGCATGCACGAGGCCCCGTTGGTTTGGAAGGCTTGACGAGCGTGAAGTATATCGTCTTGGGTGACGGACATATTCGCCAATGATAGGAATAATGGGGGGCACGTTTGACCCCGTTCATTATGGGCATTTGCGACCTGCTTTGGAGGTCGCTGAAGCATTGTCATTGAAAGAAGTTCGTTTTATTCCAGCCAAAACCCCTGCCTTAAAAAACCAACCTCAAACGGCTGTTACTGATCGCTTCCAGATGGTAAGCCTAGCTATTGCTGATCAGCCGTTATTTGTATTGGATGATCGTGAAGTTCACCGAGAAGGCTACTCTTATACTGTTGATACACTTCGTTCGTTAGCAGAAGAATTTCCAAAGGAGTCTATTTGTTTTTTATTAGGTGTTGATGCTTTTGAGCAGTTTAAAAAATGGAAAGACTGGCAGGAAATCCTAACTATCACTCACCTTGTAGTCTCACATCGACCTAATTATTTTTTGAATAGAAGCCATTGGAATGCTTCTTTTTTTGTTGAGAGTGCTGAAGATTTACATCGTCATAAAGCAGGGAAAATATTACCTATTGAGGTAACGCAACTAGATATATCGTCTACTTTCATTAGGCAACAAGCAATGCTTAATAAAAGTCTTAGCTATCTATTGCCTGAAACAGTAGAGGGTTATATAAGAGAAAAGCAGTTATATACGAGGCTTTAAATAGGATATAGGCTAGCCCCCAAGCCATCATAGCGTTACAATTGATGGATGAATACAAAACAAATCACAGGTCTAGCCCTGTCAGCGCTAGAAGATATGAAAGCACAGGATGTCCGTATCCTTGATGTGAGTGAAAAATCAACCATTACCGAAACTATGATTGTCGCTACGGGCACATCATCTAGGCACGTAAAATCTATTGCTCAAAACGTAGTCGTGGAAGCGAAGCGACAAGGTGAGCAGCCACTAGGTGTCGAGGGTGAGCAAGGCTCAGAGTGGGTGCTGGTTGATCTTGGAGATGTAGTCGTGCATGTCATGATGCAACAAACGCGGGACTTTTATAATCTTGAAAAACTTTGGGGTACTGAAACGCAAGTTTCGCCTCAGAAAGTGGATTGACCCTACCTGTTCGTTATCAATAGTTGCAAAAGTAAAAAACCACGCCCTTCAACTCTGTTCATCAGGCGCTTGTATGTAAAAGCTTTTGCAACAAATTAATACTCAGCCTCTTTATAGTCTTAATAGCTTATTACTTACCTTTAGGATTTGCTTGAAATGAAAATTCACTTACTGGCAACAGGTACGAAGATGCCCGATTGGGTTACTAAAGGCTATCTTGAATATGCCAATAGGCTAACGGGTAATGTACAACTGCACTTAAAAGAAGTAGCGGCTGAAAAGCGGACTAAAAATAGCGACACCAAAGCTATTTGTAAGAAAGAGTCAGATAAGTTGATTAAAGCTATTCCTGGTGGTTGTCATGTAGTGGCGCTAGATGTGCTTGGGCAAGCATGGAGTACGGAAAAGCTGGCAAGCCATATGGAAAACTGGATGATGTCTGGCAAGGACGTTGCCCTGCTAGTGGGTGGCCCAGAGGGTATGACCAGAGAATGTGTCAATCAAGCTGACCAGGTGTGGTCGTTATCTGCTCTTACCTTTCCTCATCCTTTAGTACGTGTTTTGTTAGCAGAGCAACTGTATCGGGGCTGGACGGTTACTGAAAACCATCCCTATCATCGTGCAGGTTAGTTGATATGCAGCGTATTATCTTGGCTTCTGCATCGCCTCGTCGTAGGGAATTGCTTGATCAGATCGGTGTCCGCTATCATGTAAAAGCAGTGGATATTGATGAGTCTGCAAGGGTAGGTGAATCAGCTGAAGCTTTAGTGCAACGACTAGCCGCAGAAAAAGCAGAAGCGGCTTGGCAAAAAGAGCATGATAACAATACAGTAGTGCTGGGTGCAGATACACTAGGTGTGTTAAATGGCCAGTTACTAGTTAAGCCGAAAGATTATCAACACGCTCATCAAATGCTTTCAGCTATGTCGGGTAACAGTCACACTATACTTTCTGCTGTCGCCTTGCGACATAAAAAGGGATGCAGTGTTAAATTGAATGTCAACAACGTGACCTTCAAAACGTTGACGGATGGGGAGATTCAAACATACTGGGAAACTGGTGAGCCACAAGATAAAGCAGGAGCATATGCTATTCAAGGATATGCGGCGGTTTTTATCAAGCGAATAGAAGGCTCGTATTCGGGTGTGATGGGGTTGCCTCTGTATGAAACTAAGCAACTGCTAAACCGATATTCTAATTAGCTTAATTCGTAACTGCTCAGATTGCCCGCTACTTTGTTCAAGAGCAAGGCGAAAGCGCGCAGTTTATAAATATAAATGAGCACTTTTAAAGCTACCGCGTCCTGCTTTCGCCCCTCACCTACATCCCTGTAGGCGACGCAGCTATTGGGCAAAGTAGTGGGTAAGCTGAGTAGTTACAATTTCTAAACTTAAAATGGGATAGCAACAATAATGAATACCGAATTACTGATTAATGTTACCCCTCAAGAATCTCGTGTTGCTCTGTTGAGTAATGGTGTTTTGCAAGAGGTTCATATTGAAAGGTCGACCCACCAAGGCATAGTTGGAAATATATATAAAGGTAAAGTGAGTCGTGTACTTCCCGGTATGGAAGCTGCATTTATCAATATAGGCCTTGAAAAAGCAGCTTTTTTGCACGCTTCTGATTTGACCCCTAAGTTTAAGGGTGTGGTTAAGAGTAATGGCAGTGAACATAGCGGAACCCCCAATATTGCTGAGCTGTTGCATGAAGGGAAAAGCATCCTCGTTCAGGTTATAAAAGACCCTCTGGGTACAAAAGGTGCGCGTTTAACAACCTATGTCACTATTCCATCTCGCTCGTTAGTTTTAGTCCCTGAAGATAGTTCGCTAGGTGTTTCTAGCAAAATCGAAGACCCTGAAGAAAGAGAGCGGTTAAAAGACCTAGTTGAAGCTATTCGCAGTGAAACAGAAGATGACTTCGGCTATATTATTCGTACCGCTGCCGAAGGTGTCGATGAAAGGGTACTGCGTTCGGATATCACTTTCTTACGTAAACGCTGGCAGGATATCCAGGGCTTATCCAGAGAAACTACAAAACCATCGGTTATGTACTCTGATTTACCCTTGGTGCATCGAGTATTAAGAGATATGGTCGGTGAATCTGTTGAGAAAGTGCGTATTGACTCTAGAGAAACGCTGGCTGGAGTCACTGAGTTTTGCGAATCTTATATCCCTGAATTGCTGGATGTCATTGAACATTACCCTGGTGAAAGACCTATCTTTGATATTTATGGTGTTGAAGATGAAATCCAAAAAGCACTTGAGAGACAGGTTCAACTGAAGTCGGGTGGTTATCTCATCATCGACCAAACAGAATCAATGACGACCATTGATGTAAATACAGGTAGATTTGTTGGGCATAGAAACTTAGAAGAAACGATTTTCAAGACCAATTTAGAAGCAGCTCAGGCAATAGCAAGGCAGCTACGATTAAGGAACTTGGGTGGCATTATTATTATCGATTTTATCGATATGAAGGATTACAGCCATCGTCAGCAAGTATTACAAGCTTTAGAAAAAGTACTAGCGGCTGATTCTGCGAAAACCTATGTAAGCACAGTGTCGCAGCTTGGTTTAGTCGAAATGACCCGAAAACGCACTCGTGAAAGCCTAGAACATATCGTCTGTGAAGCTTGTCCTATCTGTGTTGGTAAAGGTTATCTGAAAACAGCGCAGACGGTGTGCTACGAAATATTTAGAGAAATATTGCGAGAAGTCAGGCAATTTGACGCAAAAGAGTTGCTTGTATTAGCCTCTCAAGATGTGGTTGATTTGTTGTTGGATGAAGAGTCGGATAACTTGGCTCAATTACAAACTTTTGTAGATAGAAATATTCGCTTCCAAGTAGAATCGCTGTATACGCAAGAGCAGTACGATATTGTTTTAATGTAGGTGTAAGTCAGTATGGCTTCTAGAATAAAAAAACAAAATGACCTGAGTAATTTCAGGTGCAATAATATTAACTATTAAAAGAGTGTGGAGAGGAAATAATGGCGAAAATTGCCGCTATCCAAATGGCGTCAGGGCCTCATGTACAAGCGAATCTCATGGAGGCTTGCAGGCTTATTAAAGAAGCGTCAGCGCAGGGTGCCGAAATGGTCGTATTGCCTGAAACCTTTGGTATTATGGGTAATAGCCCAACTGATACAGTAGCTGTAGCAGAAGAGGTTGGAAAAGGCCCCATGCAGTCAGCCATGAGCCAGTGTGCGAAAGAGAATAAACTATGGATCGTTGCAGGGACTATTCCCATAAAATCGCCCAACCCAAGCAAGTATTATGCCGCGTCTATTATGTACAACGAGAAAGGTGAGCAAATTGCACGCTATGACAAGCGCCATTTATTTGATGTTGAGCTATCAGAAGCAAAAGAAACCTATACTGAAAGCGATACGACGGTAGCGGGTGAGAATCTAGTTGTGGTAGACACTCCTTTTGGAAAAGTTGGCATGGCAGTGTGCTACGACCTACGTTTTCCTGCTTATTTTCGTAAAATGATGGCAGCAGATGCTGATATTTTTGTTCTACCTTCAGCTTTTACAGAGACTACGGGTAAGGCGCATTGGGAAGTCCTTTTACGTGCACGAGCCATAGAAAACTTAAGTTATATGATTGCACCCGCACAAGGCGGATATCACGTTAGTGGTCGTACTACTTATGGTCATAGTATGGTGATTGACTATTGGGGTAATGTGCGCGAAGAGCTAGGTAAAGGTGCTGGTATTATTTTGATAGATACTGATTTGAAAGCTCAAGCCGCAACACGAAAAGCATTCCCTGTGTTAGAACATAGACTAGATGGTTAGAAGACTAGATGGTTAGAAGTTTTGTATCTGATTCAGCTAGCTTAAAGCTCAACTAAATACCCCAACGGAACCCTTATATGAATGATCCTATGAACTTGGCTCAGGCTGCAATTTTAGAGCCTGCAGGTCTTACGGAAACAGACCTTGACCAAGTCTTTGCTAAACTTAACCAGTCTACGATTGATCTTGCCGATGTTTATTTTCAATCGGCTCGTCATGAGTCTTGGTCTTTGGAAGACAGTATTGTTAAGTCAGGTAGCTATAGTATTGAACAAGGTTTTGGGGTGCGGGCCATCTCAGGAGAGCAAACAGGTTTTGCCTACTCTGATGAAATTACTCTTGATGCTTTGCTAGAGTCTGCAAGTGCAGCAAGAGCCATTACTAAGTCAGGTACCAGTTTAAAAGTAAAAGGCTGGCAGCGACGTGAGAACCCTCAGCAACTTTATCTGCCTAATAACCCCTTAGACTCTCTCACAGAAACAGAAAAAATTGCCTTGTTGCACCTTGCTGATAAAACGGCACGCGCAGAAAGTCCGTATGTGCAGGAGGTTTTACCCAGTATTTCAGCCAGCTTTGAGGTGGTCTTAATTGCCGATAACCAAGGGCAATTAGTTGCCGATGTGCGCCCACTTGTGCGCATGAACGTAACTGTCATTGTTGATAAAGAAGGTCAACGTGAAAGTGCCAGTTATGGTGGTGGTGGTCGTTACGATCTCACTTGGTTTAATAAGGAACAGCGTGTAGAAGAATATGCGCGTGAGGCGGTACGCTTAGCATTGGTTAACTTGGAAGCGGTTGCTGCACCAGCGGGAAGCATGGATGTTGTTTTAGGTAATGGCTGGCCTGGTATTTTACTGCATGAAGCCGTCGGGCATGGCTTGGAAGGTGACTTTAATCGTAAGGGGACGTCTGCTTTTTCAGGAAAAGTAGGTCAACAAGTTGCTTCTAAAGGTGTAACCGTAGTTGATGATGGAACACTAGAAAATAGACGAGGGTCATTAAGTGTTGATGACGAAGGGACTCCTACCCAATGCACCACATTGATAGAAGACGGCATTCTCAAAGGCTATATGCAAGATAAGCAGAATGCTAAATTAATGAATACTTCGGTGACAGGTAATGGACGGCGAGAATCCTACTCCTGCTTGCCAATGCCTCGTATGACGAATACCTATATGCATGCAGGTGGGTATGATCCTGAAGAAATAATCGCTTCTGTTGATAAAGGTTTATACGCTGTGAGTTTTGGTGGCGGTCAGGTTGATATTACTTCAGGTAAATTTGTTTTTTCATCCTCCGAAGCTTATTTGATAGAGAACGGAAAAATTGGCAAGCCTGTAAAAGGCGCGACGCTGATTGGCAATGGCCCTGAAGCAATGACTAGAATTAGTATGATTGGTAATGATTTAGCACTGGACTCAGGTGTTGGCGTTTGTGGTAAAGCAGGACAAAGCGTGCCTGTTGGGGTGGGGCAACCTACCTTGCGAATAGATGATCTAACCGTGGGAGGAACTGCCTAATGAGCCGTGAAGATCAATTAGTTTCTCTATCTGAACACGTTTTAGAAGAAGCAAAAAAACTAGGTGCAACCGCTGCTGAAGTTAATACTAGTAGTGGTGAAGGGCTTTCTGTTGATGTGCGTATGGGAAAGGTGGAAACGCTTGAGTATCATCGTGATCAAGGCTTGGGTTTAACGGTTTATTTTGGAAAAAAGAAAGGCAATGCTAGTACAGCGGATGTTTCGCCTCAGGCCATAAAAGACACTGTTGAAGCCGCTTGTAGAATTGCAAAATATACCTCAGATGATGAATGCTCAGGGTTGGCAGATGCTGACCTAATGGCAACTGAGTTTCCTGATTTGGATTTGTATCATCCGTGGGATATTCAGGCGGATGAAGCGATTGATATTGCCCTTAATTGTGAAAATGCTGCGCGTGAATTTAGTCCGCTTATTACTAACTCTGACGGAAGTGGTGTCAGTAGTTACCGCGGAACAAACGTGTATGCGAATAGTCATGGTTTTACCGGTATCAGCAAAGGCACTCGGCATAGCCTATCTGCTTCTATGGTTGCGCAAGATGGTGACTCTATGCAGCGCGATTATTGGTTTTCAAGCTCCCGTTTGCCTGATCAGTTAGATTCCCCTGAGAGTATTGGTAAGCAAGCAGCCGAAAGAGCGATTAAACGTCTAAATGGGCGACAAATAGCAACCACCAAAGTCCCCGTTTTGTATGTTCCCAAAATGGCACGTAGTTTGATTGGACATTTTACTGGAGCTATTAGCGGTGGTTCTCAATATCGTAAAGCCAGTTTTTTACTAGACACTGTAGATAAGCAGATTTTTCCTGAGTTTGTGCGTTTACATGAGCAGCCTTTCATTTCTCAAGCTTTAGGTAGTGCTAGTTTTGATAAGGAAGGAGTGGCACTTAAAGATAAAGATCTAGTCACAGACGGAATAGTGAAAAGTTATTTGCTAGGTAGCTATTCTGCAAGAAAGCTGGGTTTACAGACTACTGCTAATGCAGGAGGCGTGCATAACCTTAGTCTAGAAAGCACAGGACAAGATTTTGATGAAATGCTGAAAATGCTTGGAACAGGTTTATTAGTTTCAGAGCTAATTGGTAATAGCGTGAATGGTATTACAGGGGATTATTCTCGTGGAGCATCTGGTTTCTGGGTTGAGGATGGTGAAATCCAATACCCCGTTGAAGAAATTACCATCGCAGGTAATTTAAAAGATATGTATCAGCATATTGTTGCTATAGGCAATGATATTGACTATCAGGGAAATACCCGAACAGGCTCGATACTGATTGAAGAAATGACGATTGCTGGAAAGTAGCTAGTACTCCAACAAGTTAGGTTTGATGGATACAGCGAGTCAGGAAGCGGTTAGCCGCTAGGCGCGTCTTGCAGGGAATGGTTGTTCCCTTCACAAAAGGCGCAACAACGCGGATGACCGCTTCCTGGCTCGCCCAAAGGGAGCAACCCAAAGCGCTCAATACTGCGTTATGGGTCTTGTCAAGGGAACAACCATTGCCTGCAACCCAAGCCTTGTCTTGACCGCTTTGGATTGCTCTGTATCCATCAAACCTAAGTTGCTGGAGTACTAGTAATCAACCCATTCAAAGCGTGCCTAGCTACGAATATATATAGGACAACTGAGGTCGACACTTTAAGCTGGTTGTTCAAGTGTATTAGCTTTAAGTCTTTGGATAAATAAAAAAGCTCTAACTTAGTTGCGGGTGGCAATACTAAGTTAGAGCTTTTTTTTGTAGTGACCTGTCTTTGTATAGCCTAAGTTATTGACTAAACACCTAGTTGTGCAAGCAGTGATTGTACTTCCGATGCAGAAACATCAGTACCTTCTTGTCGTAGTATCTCAGCCAGTTGCTCAGGTGAGAATATATCAAAAAAGGCTGAAAACTGGTTGCTGTCAATACCTTGTAGAAGGCTTTGAACTTCAGAGTTAGTTGTTGTATCAGTATTAGAGGCGCTATCTGTTGTAGTAGCAGGTGTAGAGCTTGTATCTATTGCTGTGTTATCAACTATGTCACTATCATTAATAGGTGGCACGGTTGGAGGAATAGCTACACCACCCCCGTTACCATTATTACCTTCAACCGGAATAGGGTCGCTATTATCCTGGGTTGTAATTGTATCTGTTGTTAACCCAAGCTGTTGTAATAATTGAGTTATTTCGTTTCCTGATACTGTCAAACCAGACTCTTGTTGAAGCAATGTTGAAAGCTCATCAGGGTCAACTAGTTGTAGTAGCGAACCAATCTCACCCATATCAAAGCTTTGTAGAAGCGTTTGGATTTCAGCTAATGGATCTGTGCTTAAGTTCTCATTGCTAGTTGTATCAGGCATGGGAGGAAGAGGGCCTGCGCCATCACCAATGCCGTTATCCGGTTCAACTGGGATAGGATCGTTACCTGTATCCGTCGCTAATCCCAATTGCTGTAGTAGCTGGGTAATTTCATCCGCGGAAACAGTCATGCCGGATTCCTGCTGAAGCAGGGCTGAAAGGTCGTCTGCACTGACTAAGCCTAAAAGAGAACTTAGGTCTCCCATATTAAAGCCTTGTAGTAGGGCTTGAATTTCAGCTAATGGGTCGGTGCTTGAGTTGTCATTGCTAGTTGTATCAGACATGGGAGGAAGAGGGCCTGCGCCATCACCAATGCCGTTATCTGGTTCAACAGGGATAGGGTCATTACTAGCGCTTGTATCTGTCGCTAATCCCAGTTGCTGTAGTAGCTGAGTAATTTCATCTGCAGAAACGTTCATTCCTGATTCCTGCTGAAGCAGGGCTGAAAGATCATCCGCACTGACTAAGCCAAGCAGAGAACTTAGGTCTCCCATATTGAAGCCTTGCAGTAGGGTTTGAATCTCAGCTAGTGGATCCGTGCTTGAGTTGCCATTGTTAGTTGTATCAGGCATGGGAGGAAGAGGGCCTGCGCCATCACCAATACCGTTATCAGGCTCAACAGGGATAGGGTCATTACTAGCGCTTGTATCCGTTGCTAAACCTAATTGCTGTAGTAGCTGGGTAATTTCATCCGCAGAAACAGTCATGCCTGATTCTTGCTGAAGCAGGGCTGAAAGGTCGTCTGCACTGACTAAGCCTAAAAGAGAACTTAGGTCTCCCATATTAAAGCCTTGTAGTAGGGCTTGAATTTCAGCTAATGGATCCGTGTTTGAGTTGTCATTATTAGTTGTATCAGACATGGGAGGAAGAGGGCCTGCGCCATCACCAATGCCGTTATCTGGTTCAACTGGGATAGGATCGTTGCTAGCACTTGTATCCGTCGCTAATCCCAATTGTTGTAGTAGCTGGGTAATTTCATCCGCGGAAACAGTCATGCCGGATTCCTGCTGAAGCAGGGCTGAAAGATCGTCCGCACTGACTAAGCCTAGAAGAGAACTTAGGTCTCCCATATTAAAGCCTTGTAGTAGGGCTTGAATTTCAGCTAATGGATCCGTGTTTGAGTTGTCATTATTAGTTGTATCAGACATGGGAGGAAGAGGGCCTGCGCCATCACCAATGCCGTTATCTGGTTCAACAGGGATAGGGTCATTACTAGCGCTTGTATCCGTCGCTAATCCCAATTGTTGTAGTAGCTGGGTAATCTCATCCGCAGAAACGTTCATGCCTGATTCCTGCTGAAGCAGGGCTGAAAGATCGTCCGCACTGACTAAGCCAAGCAGAGAACTTAGGTCTCCCATATTAAAGCCTTGCAGTAGGGTTTGGATTTCAGCTAATGGGTCGGTGCTTGAGTTGTCATTGTTAGTTGTATCAGACATGGGAGGAAGAGGGCCTGCGCCATCACCAATGCCATTACCCGGTTCAACTGGGATAGGGTCATTACTAGCGCTTGTATCTGTCGCTAATCCTAATTGTTGTAACAACTGAGTAATTTCATCCGCAGAGACGTTCATGCCTGATTCTTGCTGAAGCAGGGCTGAAAGATCATCCGCACTGACTAAACCAAGCAGAGAGCTTAGGTCTCCCATATTGAAGCCTTGCAGTAGGGTTTGAATTTCAGCTAATGGGTCGGTGCTTGAGTTGTCATTGCTAGTTGTATCAGACATGGGAGGAAGAGGGCCTGCGCCATCACCAATGCCGTTATCTGGTTCAACAGGGATAGGGTCATTACTAGCGCTTGTATCCGTCGCTAATCCTAATTGTTGTAACAACTGAGTAATTTCATCCGCAGAGACGTTCATGCCTGATTCTTGCTGAAGCAGGGCTGAAAGATCATCCGCACTGACTAAGCCAAGCAGAGAACTTAGGTCTCCCATATTAAAGCCTTGTAGTAGGGCTTGAATTTCAGCTAATGGGTCGGTGCTTGAGTTGTCATTGCTAGTTGTATCAGACATGGGAGGAAGAGGGTCTGCGCCATCACCAATGCCGTTATCTGGTTCAACTGGGATAGGGTCATTACTAGCGCTTGTATCTGTCGCTAATCCCAGTTGCTGTAGTAGCTGAGTAATTTCATCTGTAGAAACGTTCATTCCTGATTCCTGCTGAAGCAGGGCTGAAAGATCATCTGCACTGACTAAGCCAAGCAGAGAACTTAGGTCTCCCATATTAAAGCCTTGTAGTAGGGCTTGAATTTCAGCTAATGGGTCATTACTAGCGCTTGTATCCGTTGCTAATCCTAATTGTTGTAACAGCTGAGTAATCTCATTTGCAGAAACGTTCATTCCTGATTCCTGCTGAAGCAGGGCTGAAAGATCATCCGCACTGACTAAGCCAAGCAGAGAACTTAGATCTCCCATGTTAAAGCCTTGTAGTAGGGCTTGGATTTCAGCTAATGGGTCTGTGCTTGAGTTGTTATTGGTGTTGTTATTAGTGGTTGTCTCAGGTGCTGGGCTACTATCTTCTCCAGTTGTTAAGCCAAACTGCTGTAGTAATTGTGTTACCTCATTGCTTGAAATATTTGCACCCATCTCTTGTTGTAGCAAGGAAGAGAGTTCATTTAGGTCAATCCCTTGTAATAGAGAATCAAGCCCTGAGAGGTTGTTACTTCCAAGAAGGTTTTGTAACTGTGACTGGATATCATTGTTATTGTTGCTATTCTGGTTGTTGTTAACCTGATGCTGTTGCAGGCGGCAATGCTGCTCTCTGGCATGAAGTTGCTGGCTTTGTCTATTGCCTATTCTTCCCATGTGTGAACGCATGCGGCCTCTGCGTGAGTTCCCTGCATGATCGTGTCGGTTAGAGTGCGAACGGTTTCCATCATGGCGAGAATGTCTTCTCGTGTGGTGTGATCCACCTGACCTTCTAGATCTATTGGCTTGATGATGTGAGTGATGATTCTGATGTATTGAAGTCATGCTATCTCCGTTCATGATGGGCTTGTGTATATGGGGTATGTGACAGAAAGGAGAGTAACCAACTATAAATATGGAAATCGTCCTTGATCCTTATAGCCATATAAAACAAAGTTTAAGATGTAATAACGAAGCTACTCTATTAATAGATGAGTTATTTTTCTAGTTATCAAAAGATGAGAGAAGATATATTTCCGATTAATGGAAAGATGATGTGAAAAAACTATATATATAGGAATGTTGTAGAAAAAGTCAGTTGTAAGAGCTTGTAAATATAGAAAGTTAAAAGAAGGCTGATGAAAATGCTAATGATGTAGGGAGTGATTAGATTGCTTTGTTCTTCAACCTAGAATCCTCAGTTAGACAGCTTATAGAGTAATCACTCTAAAAGTGAAGATGGATATTGTCATGTATTTTAAGTTTATCAGTTGCTTAATGATGACTGGAAGCGATCAACTGAGGATTCTAGGTTCAAGGTCTGTTTTAGACTTTTTTGTAGAGCATGGTATTTTTAAGATAAGACATGTAATATCCTATTCCCGACTAGATATTAATAGACTCTGTTATGAATCCTGATTTTCTCGACTTTGAACAGCCCATTGCCGAATTAGAGGCAAAAATTGAAGAACTCCGTTATGTGGATAGTTCTGATGTTAACTTAGGTGAAGAAATTGAACGGCTTGAAAGTAAAGTAGGGTCATTAACCAAGTCGATATTTAATAAATTAACCCCTTGGCAAGTTTCACAACTAGCGAGACACCCGCTTCGTCCTTATACCACTGATATTATTGATGGCTTGCTGACTGATTTTCAGGAGCTACATGGTGACCGAGCGCATGGTGATGATCCTGCAATAGTGGGTGGAATTGCCCGTTTTGAAGGTCGCCCCGTGATGGTGATTGGGCACCAAAAAGGTCGTGATACCACTGATAAGGTGTACCGTAACTTTGGTATGCCAAGGCCTGAAGGTTATCGGAAAGCATTACGCTTAATGAAATTGGCTGAAAAATTCCATTTACCTATTCTGACTTTTATTGATACTCCTGGTGCTTACCCTGGTATTGGTGCTGAAGAGCGTGGCCAGAGTGAAGCTATTGCTAGAAACCTTTATGAAATGGCGAAGTTACGTACGCCTATTATTGCTACTGTTGTGGGTGAAGGGGGCTCAGGTGGAGCATTAGCGATTGCAGTAGCCGATCGTGTGTTAATGCTGGAATATGGAACGTATTCCGTTATTTCTCCAGAAGGCTGTGCTTCAATCTTATGGAAAGATGCGAATAAAGCCTCGGATGCCGCTGAAGCGCTAGGGATTACTTCGAAACGCCTAAGAGATTTAGGTCTAATCGATCAAATTATCCCTGAGCCATTAGGTGGCGCGCATCGTGATTATGAGGCTACTTATGTCAATATTCGTGAGGCATTGGTAAGTGGACTACGTGATCTCAAAGCACTTAATATGGATAAATTGTTAGATCGTCGTTATCAGCGTTTGATGTCATACGGTAAGTTTGACAGCTAAGCTTTGCCAAAGGTATTCGTAGCGTGAAGAAAGACAAAGCTGCGATGGTGCCTTTATCAACGTCAACCTCTCTCGTTTTAACTCCCGAGGCTTTATACCAACACCTCTTTTCTCAACGCAATGGCTGGGGAAATCAGAAAGGAAAGAAAGCTAAGGAAGAAAGCTATCTGCTAGCTTATAGTGGTGGCTTAGACTCTCATGTGTTACTTCATTTACTGGTCGCCATTCGAAAAGAAAACCCACACATTCGACTCCGTTCTGTGTATGTCGACCATGGTTTGCAAGAAGCCTCATCAAGATGGGCAGACCATTGTCAGCAAATCGCTCATTCTCTTACCGTCGAGCATGACTCTATTACGCTTAATTTAATGATTTCCAAAGGTGAGAGCCTTGAAGCTGTGGCACGAAAAGCTCGATATCAGGCATTGGCTGAACATTTGCATGAAAATGAAGTGCTTCTAACCGCTCAACATCAAGATGACCAAGCAGAAACCCTGTTATTACAGTTGCTTCGTGGAAGTGGGCTAGATGGTTTAGCAGCGATGCCAGAAGAAAGTCCATTTGCACAAAGCTATCACATGAGACCTTTATTGGCATATTCCAGAGAACAATTGGAGCAATACGCAAATGAGCATGCTCTAAAGCCTATTCAAGACCCTAGTAATGCAGACAACCGTTTTGATCGTAATTATTTAAGAAACGAGATTATTCCTGAGCTAAAAAAACGCTGGCCTCAAATGGCGCTTACCTTGTCACGCTCAGCTAGGCTACATGCTGAAGCTAGCCAACTTCAAGCCACTTATCTTGATGTGGAAATGCCAATACTAAGGGGTAGCACCAATAAAGAAGATACTTTATCGGTAAAAGCGATTAAGCAATTATCACCTATCAAACAGAAAGCCGTTCTTAGGCATTGGATTAAACAGTCTGGTTTCAAAGCCCCCTCTGCCGCCCAGATTGAACATATTATTCATGATGTGTTAAATAGTGTGCTTGATGCAATGCCACTAGTTGCATGGGAAGGTGCTGAAATCCGTCGCTATAAAGACGATGTTTATATTATGCATCCTCTGGTAAGCCTTCCAGCTGATGCTCGGTGGGAGTGGGATATAAACCAGCCTTTGTCTATTGATAAAAGTGTGGCTGATTTAGATCCTGCTGATTTAGGTGAGCTACGCGATATATTGTTAGAAAAATCAACTCCTGTGACGGTATGTTTCCGACAAGGTGGCGAGCGTATTAAACTTAGTAAACATGAGCACTCCACCACATTAAAAAACCTGTTTCAGGAAAGGAATATCCCTCCATGGGAGCGTAATCGTATACCATTGGTTTTCGCAAAAGATCAGCTAGTTTATATTCCTGGCTTGGCTATAACGGGCGTAAAAGATCTAGCGCCCTAAATCATCAATCAAAACCAATCAGAACAATAGAAATACTATGAGAATAATTGAAGTCATTTTTGAAAAGATTCTTTGGAACAGTCGCTTAATGGTAGTTGCAGCCGTTATCGCCAGTTTAGCAGCAGCTGTGGCTGTTATGTATATAGCGACGGTTGATGCCTGGCAGATGATTAGTCATTTATATGAGTATGCTAGCGCGACAGGTGATGCGCGTATGGCGTTACGCACTGCAACAGTGACACATGTAGTAGAAATTATTGATGGTTATTTGTTAGCAACTGTTTTAATTATATTTTCACTAGGTTTGTACGAGCTATTTATTAGTAAGATTGATGATGCGGAGAACTCTGCTACGGCTTCTAAAATATTAGTCATCCATAGTTTAGATGATTTGAAAAACAGGCTCGCTAAAGTGGTGCTAATGATATTGATTGTAAAGTTCTTCGAACACGCGAATCAACTCCACTTTGAGTCAGCACTGGATCTACTCTATTTGGCTGCAGGTATTGCTCTTTTAGGCTTGGCTTTATACTTTTCACATGCGGCTGAGTCGCATGATAATAAACACTAATAAGGTGTTGTTACTTGCTCTTGAAACAGGCTAGTGCTATTTTGCTGTTAATTGAAAATTATTGTCGAGGACACGCACATGAGCGCTGAAAGTACAGCTACAACGATAGACCCTTCAGAAGAAGCATTATTGGACTTTACCGATGCCGCAGCTGCAAAAGTAAAATCACTGATTGAAGAAGAAGATAACGATGCGTTAAAGCTTCGTGTATTTGTAAGTGGTGGCGGTTGTTCTGGCTTCCAGTATGGTTTTACCTTTGCTGAAACCATTGATGAGGGCGATACGGTTGTCGAGAAAGGGGGTGTTAGCTTATTGGTTGATCCTATGAGTTTCCAGTACCTTGTAGGCGCTGAAATTGACTATACAGAAGGTTTGGAAGGCGCACAGTTTGTGATTCGTAATCCAAATGCTACAACCACATGTGGCTGTGGTTCATCGTTCGACGTATAAGTTACGTTTAACTACATCCTAAAAAACGAATAAAGGCAGTCTTATTAGATTGCCTTTATTCGTTTTGGGCGCTATCTTTCTCTTTGTATAGCTTTTATTAATAGTCTTTTTGTAACCTAATCCTCTCTAGTTATGTCTAATACCCTTCATATCGTTATTCCCTCGCGTTACAACTCATCTCGTCTTCCAGGTAAGCCCTTGAAGTTGATAGCAGGAAAAAGCATGATTGAACGTGTTTATCAACAAGCGGTAAAGTCAGGCATCGAGAGTATTTGCGTGGCGACGGATGACGTTCGCATTCAAAAGGCGGTTGAAGACTTTGGTGGTCAAGTAGTGATGACACGTGAAGATCATCAGTCAGGTACGGATAGGCTCGCTGAGGTCAGCGAAAAGCAAGGTTGGGATGATGGTGATGTGGTTATTAACCTGCAAGGTGATGAGCCATTAATGCCCCCAGAAGTTATTCAGTTTTTAGCAGATATTGCTGTAAAAACGGATGCTGGTATTTCTACACTGGCTACACCTATTTGGGCAATGGATGATATTTTTAATCCGAATATCGTTAAAGTCGTGATGGATGCGACAGGTAAAGCGCATTACTTTAGTCGAGCGCCCATTCCATGGGATAGAGATAATTGGTTGGCTATGACTGAAAAGGTGAAAGGTAAAAGCACTACACCTCGTTATCGTCATTTAGGCATGTATGCTTATCGAGTCGATATGCTCAAAAAAATACCTACCTTACCGCCCTGCGAAGTAGAAAAAATAGAGTCACTAGAGCAGTTAAGGCCACTTTATAACGGTATTGATATTCAAGTGGGTATTATTGAAAATGCGCCTGATCATGGAATAGATACAGAAGAAGATCTATTAAGAGTTAATGCTTTATTTTCTGTATCTAGCTGAGGGTAGTGTTTTTGTTGAGCCGTTTGAACTAATAACGCGATATTCCACAAGTTGGGTATATACTCCAATGCAACGCGCATTGATCTGTTTTTAGGATGCTTTTGAGAGGCTTCAAAAAGGTAATGATAGAAGTCAGAAAAGCTAATGGCTTCATACTCATTTTCTTCCTGCATCTGCTGCAACATGCGTTTTATATTGCCAGCTCCCCAATTAAAAGCGGTGACTGAGAATAGCCAAGCATCCGCTTCATCAAAGTTGGCAACATGATGGAAATAAAAGTAATAACGCTTCAAGTGAATTAAAGCCGCTTCTGTACTGAGGTCAGGGTCGGAACGAACGGCATCAGGGTGAGCTTCTTTTAATGCATCAGAGGCTTGATCGAGCTGTTGGATTTCATCTACAACTTCTTGAACTAGCTGCCAATACCCATAGTCTGAACGCACTTTGCCTTTTTTAGCATGCCAACCCGATTCGAGATAAGGTATGAGGAAAACAAAGTCAGGAATATCATCTCGAAGCATTTTATCGAGATAGGGGATTGACCTCTTGTAAGCCGATTGATATTTGTTTTCTTTAGCTTCTTTCTTCCAGAAAATATTATTTTCAACTTCAGCTGTTATTGCTTCGAAATCCTCCAAAGCTACTCCCGTCAATGCGGAATTAACATAAGTACCGAATGATGCAAACTGTAGTGCTCTACTGGGTATATTTTCAGCCGACAGTTGTGTGGATAGCAATAAGCCAGCTAAGAACATCCACGCAACGCGAGCGAACAGGTTGGGTAACAGAGAGCGATGGAGCTTTAGAGGAAACAAAAAAGACCTTATTGTTTTTTCAAAAAACAGGTTAGCAAAACAATGCGTGTTCCGTTAACGCGCCCTTCAATTTGCTCAGGGTTAGAGGTTAGTGAAATATTGCGTACAGCAGTGCCACGTTTGGCGGTAAAGTTAGCACCTTTTACTACCAAGTCTTTGATTAACGTAACAGTATCACCACTTTGTAATGTAGCGCCATTGCTATCCAGAGTAGGTTCAGTTTCTTCGACATCATCTTGTTGATCGGCTTTAGCCCATTGTTGAACATCTTCTTCAAGATATAACATATCAAGTAGGTCTTGAGGCCATCCTTCCGCTTTCATGCGATCTAACATACGCCATGCCATGACTTGAACAGCAGGTTCAGGATTCCACATGCTGTCGTTTAGGCAGCGCCAATGATTGAAATCTACTTTGTCAGGGTTTTCAATCTGCTCTTTGCAGGTGTTACACGTTAATATGCATGTCTCAGCCGTAACATCAGTTACAGGTGGAATCTCATACACACTTAGCTCGGTGTTTGAACTGCATAGTTCGCACTTGGAATCACTTCGTTGTAATAACGTCATTTCGATGGTCATATTATCTAGTCTATGGTTTAAATATTAAAGATGCATTATGCGTGTTTTCCAGAATATCGTAAATCCTAAACTATTTAGGTTTCGTTGGGAAAGTAAATAAACGAGAGAGAGCGTTCTTGGGTTTTGATAGAAAACTTAGCAGTAGTGTAGCTGTTGGTTAATTTTTTAGCTAAAAAAAGCTTCTTAAGCATCCGTTAATAAATAGGCGAGTACGGTTAAGATTAAAGGGCACCTCTATTAATTCATGGTTCGTTTTGCTGAGGCTAGAATCTAACACATTCTATCTCACAACAACTCCGACCAGAATTAATAGAGATACCCTAAATACTAATACTAAAATTTGATACTTATGTTTAAACAGACAGTAGATTTAAATATAGGTGAAATGCTAAGGGGCATATATGGATAAGTTATTTTCAATGGCTTTTATATTGATGTTTATGATTTTGCTGACAACTAGTGCGGTATTGGCCGAGCCAGTTGATATCCAAGTGCAACGTTATAACAATCCTGCGCAGAAGAAATTCGCTTATGCGGGAAAGCTGTACTGGGATCCGCGTTTACGCAAGTGGGAAAAGAAAATCGTTGTGTATAACCGCGCGCCAATACCTAAGATGAGTCACCCTGTTTGGAGCTATGTACTAAACCTGAAAACACCAAAGCATTACGGTGTAAAAGGTAAGGATGAGCAATATAAAAATTTTTACCTGAAAGCCAACTGCACAGGAAAAACCCCTCTAGCTGAGGGTAAGCCTTGGTATATTAATTTTGATAAGAATGCTAAAGGACGTTATACCAATGAGGAGTTTCGTCAGGACTGGAATTGCCCTGATTGGCAAATGGGTAGGAATTTAATTAATGTGGTTGCCGATAAAAGTGCCTATAGCGGACATAGCTTGCGTATTCATTATCCGAGTGGAATTTCTGGCTGTTATAGCCCAAAGCATTGTGTTAACTGGAAGCCAGAATTGGGTGGAAAGTTTGAAAAACTCTATTATGGCTATCGTTTTAAATTTCCCAAAGGTTTTCGTTTCGTAAAAGGCGGTAAACTACCAGGTGTTGGTGGTGGTATCTCCAACACGAACGGCGATATTCCTAATGGTGCGGACGGTTGGAGTGTGCGCATGATGTGGGATAAAGACGGTAAATTGGTGCAGTATGTGTATCACCCCGATCAGCCGAGTAAGTATGGCGATGTGATGCCTTTTGATATGGATAAACTTGAGCTAGGTAAATGGCATACCGTACAGACTATGGTGATGTTGAATAAACCAGGACATAAAAACGGCGCTGTTAAAAGCTGGCTAGATGGCAAATTAGTGCTTAATAAACAAGGAATGCGTTTTAGAAATGTAAACCGTCTTGAAATAGATCGTTTATTATTTGCTTCTTTCTTTGGCGGAAGTGGCCCTTACTGGGCGCCACAAAAAGATGAATATGCTTTTATTGATGATATTAGGATTTCGACTAAACCTGTTTTCTATTCTTCTCATACCCTCTATGCAAAGAAAAGAGCAGCTCCTAAAAAAGCACATCAAGAAAAACTTAAGGGTCGGGTTTTAGCTAAAAAATAATCAGAATAACCCATCTAGTAACTGGCTGGGTGTGCTTGATCTAGCGTAGATCTTACATAGCTAAAGCATAGAAAACTTGTTATTCTAGCGACCCTGTGAACCGCTAACTTGCCTTGGTTCAACTTAAATGGATTGGAAATAATAACAAGTGACTGATTACAAGAAGACCCTGAATCTACCTTCAACAAAATTCCCCATGCGTGGTAATTTAGCTCAGAAAGAGCCACAAATGATCAAAGCCTGGGATCAAATAGATTTATATACAAAACTTCGTGAGCATTGTGCAGGACGACCTAAATTCACCCTGCATGATGGCCCTCCTTACGCTAATGGCACTATTCATATTGGCCATGCAGTCAATAAAATCCTCAAAGATATTATTATTAAAAGCAAAACCCTAAGTGGTTTTGATGCGCCTTATATTCCCGGTTGGGATTGTCATGGTTTGCCTATCGAGCTAAAAGTAGAAGAAAAAGTCGGTAAAGTGGGCGTAAAAGTGGATGCGGCTAAATTTCGCGAAATCTGTCGAAAATACGCGACTTCTCAGGTAGCACTACAGAAAACAGACTTTAAGCGTTTAGGTGTATTAGGTGATTGGGAAAATCCCTATCTGACGATGGATTTCCAAACCGAAGCCGATATCGTGCGCTCACTAGGCCGTATCGTAGCCAATGGTCACTTGCGTAAAGGTGAGAAGCCTGTGCATTGGTGTGCGGATTGTGGTTCAGCGTTGGCAGAAGCAGAAGTGGAATATCAAGATAAAACCTCTTTTGCAATAGATGTACGCTTTAGTATTGTCGATGAAGCTGATTTAGCTAAGCGCTACGGCGATCTAAAAGGAACGGGCGATATATCAGTTGTTATCTGGACAACTACACCGTGGACGCTACCCGCAAACCAAGGGGTAGCGATGCATGAAGAGCTTAATTATGTACTCATCCAAGCAGGAAATGAGCGCTTAATTCTAGGTGAAGCGTTATACCTTGATGTACTAAACAGAGCTGAAATCACCGAGCATGAAATACTAGCAACTTGTAAAGGCAGTGATCTAGAAGGTTTGCAACTACAGCACCCTTTTTATGATCGAACCGTTCCCGTTATTCTTGGTGATCATGTAACAACCGATGCAGGAACAGGCTGTGTACACACGGCTCCTGGGCATGGTCAGGAAGACTTTGTGGTGGGGATGAAATATGGCTTGCCGATTGATAACCCCGTAGGCAGTGATGGTACCTTCTTACCTAATACAGAACTATTCACGGGCGAGAATGTACAAGATGCCAACTCTCATGTGATCGAAGTACTTGAAAAGCATGGTAAGTTACTGTGCAACAACAAGCTTTACCATAGCTATCCCCATTGTTGGCGACATAAAGCACCGTTAATTTTCCGTGCAACACCGCAATGGTTTGTCAGTATGGATCAAACGGGCTTGCGTGAGCAATGTATCAAAGGGACTGAATCCGTAGAGTGGTTACCTGATTGGGGTAAAGCACGTATTCAAAGCATGTTAGAAAATAGCCCAGACTGGTGTATATCTCGCCAGCGTACGTGGGGCGTACCCATTACCTTGTTTGTTCATAAGGAAACAGGTGAGTTGCACCCAGAGACCAATGAGCTATTTGAAACCGTTGCAAAACGTATCGACAAAGAAGGCGTTGAAGCATGGTTCAAACTAGAAGCAGAAGAGCTACTAGGCGAGAGTGCAAAAGACTACGATAAGGTTATGGATACCTTAGATGTCTGGTTCGACTCAGGCGTAACACACGCATCAGTGATAGAGCGTCGTGAAGAGATGGAATTCCCCGCTGATTTGTATCTTGAAGGTTCGGATCAGCACCGTGGTTGGTTCCAATCATCATTGAAAACTTCAATGGCGATGAATGGTGTTGCACCCTATAAAACCGTACTGACACATGGTTTTACAGTAGATGCTGATGGCAAAAAAATGTCGAAGTCTGGAACAAACTCAGTATCGCCGCAGAAAATAACCAATAAGTTAGGCGCTGATATTCTTAGATTATGGGCTGCCTCTAGCGACTATAGTCGTGAAATGACCGTGTCGGATGAAATCATAAAACGCACAGCCGATGGCTATCGTCGTATCCGAAATACGGCACGTTATTTATTAGCTAACTTGAGCGACTTTGATCCTTCAACCGACCTAGTTGATCACAAAGACATGCTATTGCTTGATCAATGGGCGGTTTCTCAAGCAGCAAAGACTCAACAGAAATTATTGGATTCCTATAACAGCTACCAATTCCATTATGTGTACCAAGAAATATTACGCTTCTGTTCAGTTGATATGAGTAGCTTATTTTTGGATATCACCAAAGATCGTCAATATACCATGGCAGCAGATAGTGTAGCTAGACGCTCTGCACAAACAGCATCTTTCCATATCTTACAAGCGATGGTACGCTGGCTTGCGCCGATCACCAGCTTTACGGCGGAAGAAATATGGGGCTACCTACCAGGCGAGAAGGCTGAACACGTTTTGTTTGATGCTTGGTATGAGCAATTAACAGAACTAGAGGCAAATGCTGCTATCAGCGAAGACGACTGGCAACATATTTTTGTAGTACGTGAAGCCGTGAGTAAACAACTCGAAAAGCTTCGTGTTGCAGATGAAATTGGCTCATCGCTAGATGCAGAAGTAAAAATCTACTGTAATGGTGAGCGATATCAAGCCGTACAGAAACTTGAGAATGAGTTGCGCTTTGTAATGATAACCTCTGGTGCTGAGGTGATTGAGGCCGATGCTCCCGCAGAGGATGCTGTTGCGGCAGAAGGTGAAGAAAACTTGTGGATTGCAGCCGAAGTCGCGTTGCACGAGAAATGTGTGCGTTGCTGGCATCACCGTGAAAATGTAGGTTTAAATAAAGAACATCCCGAACTATGTAACCGCTGTATCGAGAATGTAGTGGGTGAGGGTGAGGCAAGATATTATGCCTAAAGCCTTACAGGGAACCATGCTGAGATGGACTTGGATTTCAGCTATTGTGATCTTTGTTGATCAGCTAACTAAATGGATGGCTGCCGCTAATTTGGTAAAAGGTCAACCTGTAGAAATCACCTCGTTTTTAAATATGACGCTTTGGTTTAACGAAGGTGCTGCATTCAGCTTTCTAGCAGGGCAAGGTGGTTGGCAACGATGGTTTTTTGCTATTCTTGCACTTTCAGTTAGTCTCTTTATTCTTAACTGGTTGCGTACCCTTGCAAGGGATGATAAATGGACTGCGATTGGTTTAGCATTAGTGCTAGGTGGTGCAATAGGTAATCTTATAGACCGTGTGCTAGCAGGTAAAGTCATCGACTTTATCGACTTCCATTTCCCTGTTCCCTTTGTTAATCCTGATTATCATTTTGCTACTTTTAATGTGGCTGATATTGGTATATCCATAGGTGCGGCAGTACTCATTATCGTGAGTTTATTTGCAAGTTCTGATGATTAATTCTTTTCTAAAATAGGCAAAAAAGTATGAAATTAACCCCTCGTATTATTGTTACCCCCCGACCCAGCATGACGTTATCAGTTCCCGACGGTATATCACGAGTAGAGTTTTTTAATAGCCCCGCCAACCTTAAAAACTTAGCAGAAGAAAACGGTTTATTCAGAACACCAGAAGATTTATTAATGTACCGAAAGCTAGTGGGGCATAGCGCAGAATTCGATACATCTGTCATATTAGATGTTTCAAGACGGATCCTGGATCCACTAGGGCGACCTGTTCGTCGTGACCAAATGAAGCGTCAGCAAAAGAAAGTCTGGCAACAAATGACACAGATCATTTGTGACTACATGCTAGAAAAGTACCCTGACCCCAAAAAGCACTTAGTGTTATGCGGTGAAGCCAGTCTAGACTCAACATGGCCTTTAAATAAGCCAGGCGTACCCAGTATTCGGATGATCCATAACCACTTTATGGTGTTCTCAAAGAAAGAGCTAAAATCGGCTGAAATCGCCAACCCAAATGATCCAAACCTTACCGATAGTGGTCACAATACACTCTTCTTAAGACAGCTTAGTGATGTTTATCGCCAATTTCTTGATGTACTGGATTTACAAATCCTCAAACCTTTGTTATCTGATGAAGGTGCTTTGGAATTAACGGGTTATCCACAAGGCTTGCCATCATGGGAAGTGATTGGCGGAGCTGATAAGTTAAAAGATCAATACTTTTGGCATGAATACGAGCAAGTGCTTTTAGGCTTTTTAGACTTCTATCAAACCTTCTTTACGCTAGTGGCTACAGGCGAAGAGAGCATTCCTGATGACTCAACCTTCCCTTCACAAATACAAGATGTATTACTGAGCAATAGCGTCTTTATTCGTGTTGCCCGAGATTTACGTGAACAAGTCATACAAGATCCAAAATTCGCCAATGATATTCGTTGGCGTCCTGCCTATAAGCAAATCTTGTATCGAGATGATGAAGGTCGCTTAATCGTTACTATCTCACAAAACTCAGTGGGTAATGCGATTACAGAATTACTAGGTATTGTTGTAAACCGTGTTGAAGACCCAGAAGCTTATGCAGAGATTGAGCCAGGTCTAGTAGGTCGCTTGCTAGAGGTTCGTGAAAAGCTGCTTGACGCCAATATAGGTGAAGCATTATCAGCTCCTTGTTGGCCTGATGGTAACTATAAGCCTAGGCCTATTTAGGCTGACTCTGATCAAGTCGTGATTTGTTTTCCTGAGTTTATTAATTGCTGCACAAGTTTAAATACAGGTATCTCCTTCGACTCTCGCTCAGGCTACACAGTAGCACTCAAGCGAAGTCGAGGCACGACTTTACTGAACATGCTTTTGTAACTATTAATATAACTCGCCAGTCTTTCGCTAAAAAAATGACCAATAGCAGCTATTCTTGCTGACTTTTCTATCAAAAGTCTGACAAATTTTATCGTTCAGAAATTCCGATTAGACTATAATCAGATTCTTTAAAAAAATTTAAAAATAAATCACTCAAAAAACAAACCGTAATCACCAATCAGTCAACACCCCAACAACGCTGATAGAATAGGCTTATCAAGCCCATCAATACTCATGTTATCCGTTGTAACTAGCCGATAAATAACACAAACCTACCATTTATAGCAGGTTTACCCCCCCATTAATCCCTGTTAACCTACCATTCATCCTATAAAGCTCAAAGAAGCTTAACTCACTAAAAAATTGGGGAAATTCAAATGCAATCGGTTCATCCTTCTCGCCCACTCACCCTCGCACTAACCGGCATCAGCCTATCTGCCGCTATCACATTAGCGCTAACCGCGTGTAACAACGACAATACCAAAACACCCACCGAAGTAGCCAAAAACTGGTATCTAACTCCAGAAACCAGTAACAGCGGAAGCAGTATCAACGGCATAGACATAGCCAACGGAAAACTAACCCAAAGCCAGACAGACCTCTCCTCAAGCACGCTTAGCCTTAGCCGAGTCTATGTCTCTCAGGGCGCCACCCGTGCCATTCTAGGCGGATGGCAACACAACTTCGCCAGTCGTTTTGACGGAGATGGCATCGCCTATGAAGACTACAAAGGCAGCAAAACCGCCCTGTATAATGACGCAAAAACCGCCTGTACCGAAGGCTGGAACGACATCAAAGACACCATCTACAACGGCAAACTCGCGCAAGCCCAACCGCTCTTTCATCAAGGCCTGTGCGACATCTACCTACAAAGCGACATCGTCGCCTCCTTACCCGTAAAAAATGCTGATGGTAGCAACCCCTACCCACTACACAGCCTGATGCGACCCGACGGCACCACACAAACCTTCTTCAAAAAAGACGGTGAATGGACCACCACCACACGTAGCCCACTCAGCCTAAAAAAAGACGGCAACCACTGGATCACCACCACCCCCAGCGACAGTCAGGAAACCTACAACGCCCAAGGTCAACTCACCCAGATGACCAACCCACAAGGCCAAACCACAAAACTCACCTACAACGCCCAAAACCAACTCATAAAAATCACCGGCCATTTTGGTAAAACACTAGAACTAAGCTACACCAACAACCACCTCAGCAGCGCCAAAGGCCCAGAAGGAACCGTCAGCTATCACTATGATGCCAAAGGAAACCTTAGCAGCGTCACCCAGGTAGACGGCACACAAAACCAGTATCAATACAGCAACGGACAACTCACTCGCATCATCGATGCAACAGGCAATACCATCGCCAGCTACCAGTACGACACACAAGGTCGCGTCATCCAGACCGC
The DNA here is from genome assembly GCA_026991755.1 of Thiotrichaceae bacterium. GTDB lineage: Bacteria > Pseudomonadota > Gammaproteobacteria > Thiotrichales > Thiotrichaceae > HyVt-477. Next base: position 54,476 of record JALXAX010000117.1, read on the forward strand.
CGCCGCCAACAACACCCGCGCCAGAAGCATCCGCTACACCGCAGAGCACGTAACCGTCACCGACATCAACACCCAAGCCACCGACGACTACCAGTTTGATCTTAATCACGGCATGATGAAAGTCACCAGCATCACCGACACCGATGGCAACAAAGAAACCCGACTCTATGACGCCAATGGCTACCCCGCCAAAATCACCGCCAAAAACGGCACCATCACCCAAACCGTCTACGACTACCGAGGCCTGCTCGTCTCACGAACCACCTCCGCAGGCACACCTAACGCCAAAACCACCCT
>JALXAX010000118.1 GCA_026991755.1 Thiotrichaceae bacterium
CTCTATTTCTGCTAAAAATTCGGCCAATAGCTCGGCTATTACCCTCTTTTTTAGCAAAAATAGAGAAAATTACGCTCATTTTTCTCTCGCCATCCTTTCATGCAAAGGTCTCATTCTATCGTTGATACTTATTCAAAATGCTCTTTGTATCATCGCTTAGCTGTAATTCACCAGGAATCGTGCAATTGAGAGGTGTAAAACTTCCAGTGGTTATTCCATCGTCATTATTATTTTCGCTGCAAGCAACAGTGAACAGTAATGAGATTAGCAGGGGCAATGCGGAGATTAGGGTAAATGATTTCGTGGTATTTGGCATAATGGGTGTTTATTAATAACGCTACCCATTATACCCCATGTTAGTTCCCGGATAGCCTCCTAGGGTTTTAAATCAATACACAAAGAGGAAGCTCCTTTTCTGTTATTCCACAGTAACTGATTTAGCAAGGTTACGAGGTTTATCCACATCGGTACCCTTAAAGACAGCGGTGTAATATGAAAGCAACTGTAGCGGTATGGTATATACAATCGGTGCTAACATTTCAGGCACTTCTGGCATTTCAATGACGTGAATGTTGTCTTTTTCTTCCATAGCTATCGCTTTATCGGCAAAGATATAAAGTACTCCGCCTCTTGAGCGTACTTCTTCCAGATTGGATTTAAGCTTTTCGATTAGGCCTGTTTTGGGTGCAACAGCAATGATAGGCATTTCACTATCAACCAAAGCTAATGGGCCATGCTTTAATTCACCTGCTGGGTAAGCTTCAGCATGGATATAAGAAATTTCTTTTAGCTTTAATGCGCCTTCCATTGCTACAGGGTATTGATCACCACGTCCCAGGAATAGGGCGTTGTGCTTTTCAATAAAGTGCTCAGCCATTTTTTCGATTTCAGCATCTTTCTCTAAAGCTTGTTCTAGTAAGATAGGTAGTTTTTTCAAGTTGTTGACGATTTCTTCAACTTTCTCAGGCGCGTTACCTTTAGCTTGAATAAGCAAGCCCACGAGCATTTGTAAAGCAACGAGTTGTGTTGTGAAGGCTTTGGTTGAAGCGACACCAATCTCAGGGCCGGCTAACGTCATTAAGGTGTAATCTGATTCACGAGTTAGTGAGCTTTCAGCTACATTACAGATAGTTAGCGTTGCTAACATGCTCTTGTCAGTATTGACTTTTTCTAAGGCGGCTAGTGTGTCGGCGGTTTCACCTGATTGTGATAGCGTTACAAAGAGCACGTTATCTCTTGGTGGACGACGACGGTAGCGGTACTCACTGGCGACTTCTACACTACAGGGAACATCTGTCAGGTCTTCCAGCCAGTAGCTGGCGATTAGGCCTGCATGGTAGCTTGTGCCACAAGCGATAATCTGGATTTCTTCGACTTTCTCTAGCGTCTCTATGATGTTGTCGCCAGAAACGCAGTGCTTGAGGTCATTAACGTTAAGTCTACCTTCTAAGGTTGATTGAACAGCGGTTGGTTGCTCGAAGATTTCTTTGTGCATGAAGTGACGATATTTGCCTAATTCTGCAGTACACATGCCTGAGTTGGATTCTTTTATTTCGCGCTCGACGATTGCGCCCGCGTCATCAAAAATTTCGTAGCTATCGCGTTTGATAACACAGAAGTCACCATTCTCTAAGTAGATAAAACGGCTAGTTACGGGCAACATGGCTTGGATGTCAGAGCCGATAAAGGTTTCACCTAAGCCCAAGCCCAACACGAGGGGGCTACCTTGACGGGCTGCAATCAGTACGTCAGGTTGTTCGATAGAAATCACGCCTAATGCATAAGCACCACGAACTTCTTTAATGGTTTCTCTGACGGCATCAGCTAAGCTTTGGCCTTGGGTGAGGTACATTTCGATAAGGTGTACGACGACTTCAGTATCGGTATCTGAGGTGAAGTTATAGCCTTTAGCTTTTAGCTCTACGCGTAATTCTTCGTAGTTTTCTATAATACCGTTGTGGACAATAGCGACGCGCTGGTTACTCATATGTGGGTGAGCATTGCGTTCGGCGGGCTTACCATGAGTGGCCCAACGGGTATGTGCAATACCGATGTTACCGATTGCAGGTGATGATTCTAACTTTTCAGTTAATGCGGCTACTTTACCTAGCGCACGAGTACGGCTAATTTGATTATTATCATTTAAGACGGCAACGCCTGCTGAATCATATCCCCTGTATTCTAAACGACGTAAGCCTTCTAGTAGTATTTCAGTTACGGGTCGTTGTGCTATTGCACCGACAATTCCACACATAGTATTTTCTCTATATAGATTATTTTAGGAACTTCTGAATAAGTCATGACTCGTTTTTCTGAGGCTATAATTCGCCAGTTTTTCGCTATAAAAGTAACCAATAGCTACGGCTATTGCTGACTTTTCTATCAAAAATCTGACAAATTCTATCTTTCAGAAATTCCGACCAGACTTAATCAGAGGTTCCTTTAGTTATTATAATAGTCACTTGCCGTAATAAAAGTGACTAATGAAATTAGTTATTTATTTTTAGTAGGTCGAACCCAGCCCTTGATAGTCACTTGTTTTGCGCGTGATAGTGTAAGTTCGCCTTCAGGTGTGTCTTTAGTAATGGTAGAGCCTGCACCGATAGTGGTGTTTTTTTGTACTGAAACAGGTGCGACTAATTGTGTTGATGAGCCTACGAACACACCATCACCAATGATGGTTTCGAACTTGTTTGCACCGTCGTAATTACAGGTAATAGTACCTGCACCGATGTTAACGTCAGCCCCCATTGTGGTGTCACCTATATAGCTTAAGTGGCTTACTTTGCTGCCTTCACCAATAGTTGATTTCTTAATTTCGACAAAATTGCCTACTTTAGCTTTATCGTTTAATACGGCATCAGGTCTAATTCTAGCAAAGGGGCCAACCTCACAATCTTCTTTTATGGTAGCAGATTCAATAACCGAGTTTGGTTTGATCAATGTACCCGCACCAATGGTGGCGTTGGTAATAACACAGTTGGCTTGAATACTCACGTTATCACCTAATGTCACATCGCCATTAAAGATGGCATTAATATCAATGTTAACATCTTGCCCTACGCTTACATTACCGCGAATATCAACACGAGAAGGGTCTGCTATGGTTGCGCCTGCTAACATCAATTCATTGACTTTTTCTAGTTGATAAGCACGTTCTAGTTCAGCCTGCTGAATGCGGTTGTTAACACCTTGTACTTCTAAGGGGTGATCACACACAACAGCTTGTACGTTGCCACCTTCTTCTACTGCTAAGCCAATACAATCGGTGAGGTAATACTCGCCTTGTGCATTTTCTGGGTTAAGTTCTTTTAGCCAACGTTTAAGGTCTTTACCGCGTGCGGCGATGAAACCTGTGTTGCCTTCTTTGATTAATCTAATTTCATCACTTGCGTCTTTTTCTTCGACTATCTTGGTGATTTGCCCGTCGCTATTTCTGACAATTCGACCATAGCCAAAAGGATTATCCAAGTAAGTGGTAAGTACGCATAGATCCGCATCTGCTAATTTATTAACTAATGCTTTCAAGGTCTCTGGTTTAATGAGTGGAACATCGCCATAAGCAATGACGACTTGATCATCATCTTCAATAATATCGATAGCTTGAGCAACGGCATGCCCCGTGCCTTTTTGTTCTGCTTGTAGTACCCATTTAATACGATCATCTTGAATGGTCTGCTGTACTTGCTCGCCACCATGACCAAAAACGATGGCAATCTTGTTGGTATCAAGTGCAGAACAGGCATCAATCACGTGTTGAAGCATGGGTTTCCCACCAATCATGTGTAACACTTTTGGCACTTTGGAATTCATGCGCGTGCCTTGTCCAGCCGCTAAAATAATTGGAAATGATTTCATTATAAAAAAGTCTGATTTAGTCAATGTTGAGATTATAGCTAATGATAGGTAAGACTGCGTTGCTTAGTGATAAATGGAGCTATTTGGGGGTATGTTTGTATATGTTCGTTCATTGTAACTACTCAGCTTACCCACTACTTTGCCCAATAGCTGCGTCGCCTACAGGGATGTAGGTGATAGCATTCACTTATCCTTTAATTACCCTATAGCTGATCGAATAATACACCATTTTGTTATGAAGAAATAATTGAAAAATACTAAGTTTTACGGAACAAACGGATAAATTAGCACTCTAAGGCGGAGAGTGCTAAAATTGAAATTATTAAAGGATGAAATATGGGTAACGTATTAATGTTAAAAAATCACAATCTTGCAGTTCCAGGTGCAAACCTAGAAAACTATATGCATGCTGTGCATGACATTCCTGTATTAACGGTGGCAGAAGAAAAAGAGATTGCTACCCGTCTTCGTAAGAATGAAGACCTTGAATCTGCGCGTTTATTGGTGATGCACAATTTACGTTTCGTGATCAAAGTGGCTCGTGGTTATAGCGGTTATGGCTTGCCTCTGGGTGATTTAGTTCAGGAAGGTAACGTAGGCTTGATGAAGGCGGTTAAGCGCTTTGACCCTGATATGAACGTTCGTTTAATTTCTTTTGCGGTGCATTGGATTCGTGCTGAAATTCATGAATATATTTTACGTAACTGGAAAATTGTAAAAGTAGCGACGACTAAAGCTCAACGTAAACTCTTCTTTAACCTAAGAAGTAGTAAGAAACGTCTGGGATGGTTTAATCAGGCTCAGATCGAAGATGTAGCTAATGACTTAGGCGTAACTAGCAAAGATGTTGTCGAGATGGAAAAGCGCATGAGCGGTACAGATATCGCTTTTGACCTTCCAGCGGGTGAAGACGAAGAAACGAATACTTATTCGCCTAGCCAGTATTTAGAGCATCAATCTCAAGACCCAGCCGATGCTTTGGAAGATTCTGATTGGGAGTCGCATACAAAACAGCTCTTTACTTCTGCATTAAGTGAGTTAGATGATCGTAGTAAAGACATCATTACATTACGCTGGTTAGAAGAGCCAAAAGCTACTCTGCAAGATTTAGCCACTAAGTATGGCGTGTCGGCTGAGCGTATTCGTCAGCTTGAAGCGGCTGCGATTACTAAAATAAAAATGGTTGTTGCTGAGTAGTTGGGGTATCAAGGTTCAGAGTTCCTTAAGGAATCTCAGAAAAACGAATCATGAGTTGATCAGAGGTTTCTTAAGTACTAGTTTTGTTGTATACATTAGTCTAGTGCTTAACAGCCCCTACCATCTTACGTCTTGGTTGGTTTCCATATTCATCGTGGGTTGTGTTTAAATAACGTACACTGGCTTTGTTCGGTCAAATAAGAGATACAGCGCTCTGTTGTATCTCTATGAAATTTAATTAATAGGTTCCTTAGAAGGTACAAACAGTTTGTATATGCATCAATCAAACTTGCAATATTAGAATATTGATATATACTTATTGAAAATAAAACAATAGACCAAAATATAGCTAACACGCACTAGGAGATACATCATGAAAATTCAAGCAACTGCATTTGCAGCACTTATCGCTCTTTCAGGCACAGTTTCAGCTGACTGGATGGACGGATACAATAATGGTACTGGACAAGGCAACGCTGCGGGTAACGCAGGCGGTTGGGGTACAGGTAACGGTAACGCAACAGGCGATACAAAAGGAAAAGTTAACGGCTGGGGTGCTGGTAAAGGCGACGCAGACGGCGAAATTGATTTTGCTATCAAATTCAAAGGCAAAGGTCGCACTAACATGGATGCTAAAGGCGCAGCAGATGGACAGGGCGAAGGCAAAGGAAACACTGCTTCGAACTGGACAGGTAGCGGTAACACGGCTGGAAATACAGCAATGACTGGTACTGGTGCTAATAACAACGCAGGTTATGGAAGCTCAATGCCTTGGAATAACAATAACAACGGTGGAAACAACTTCAGCATGCCATGGAATAACAACAATGGCAGTAATGGTTGGTCAATGCCTTGGAACAACAACAATGGCAGTAATGGTTGGTCAATGCCATGGAATAACAATAATGGCAGTAATGGTTGGTCAATGCCTTGGAATAATAACAATGGTGGAAATGGTTTCAACATGCCATGGAATAACAATAATGGCAATAACGGTGGCTGGACTATGATGCCTTGGAACTGGGGAAATAACTCATACGGATATGCACCTTCTTATGGTTATGCTCCTGCTTATGGTTATGCACCTTATGGTTATATGCCAGCTGCTCCTGTTGCGGCACCAACCGCTCAGAAGCCAGCGGCTGCTCCTACAACAGCACCTGCACCTGCGGCTACAGCTACAAAGTAATAATCTAAATATATAATTATTTAGAAGTAAAAAGGCCTGCTAAATAGCAGGCCTTTTTTGTTGCTTGGAATATTTTTAATTGCCTAGTCCTCCAACAACATAGGTTTGATGGGTACTAGTACTCCAACAAGTTAGGTTTGATGAATACAGCGAGTCAGGAAGCGGTTAGCCGCTAGGCGCGTCTTTTGTGAATGGTTGTTCCCTTCACAAAAGACGCAACAACGCGGATGACCGCTTCCTGGCTCGCCCGAAGGGAGCAACCCAAAGCACTCAATACTGCGTTATGGGTCTTGCCAAGGGAACCACCATTGCCTGCAACCCAAGCCTTGTCTTGAGCGCTTTGGATTGCTCTGTACCCATCAAACCTAAGTTGATGGAGTACTAACTATAAAGTACAAATAGATCCTCAATCCACATGCCGTCTTGCATATCATTTTGCCCTTCGCTAAAGGTTGTTGGAAGGGTAGCTTCAATACTGGAAAGAGTCGAATCATCAAAATTCATGCGTATCTTACCACCCACATGTGAAACCAAAATGTAAGCTGCTAACATTTGTCCTAGTTGTTTATCTTGCGACTCATCTCCTGTCGTTAGAAACTGAGATGCAAAACGACTACTCGGTTGGGATGCCTTTGCAACGATCTGAATATCTTGATCTTGTTGGCTAATGGAAATAGATACATCGGAATCCGCAAGAGCCGTTATCATATTGCCTAGAAGTGCAGTTACACCTTGTTGATTAAGTACAGTTTGGCTTTGAGCTATATCGCTATCTATGGCATCTACTGAAATAGTTATAGATAAATCTCCTTTCACTTGATCTATACAGCTTTGGTAATCTATCGAATGCATACTATCTGCATCAGAGATAAACGCTTGAGCCTGTTCAGTCCCTTCATTAAGGCTTTGATTTATAGATATCATTTTTTCTGTCTTACTCACTTCATTCTCCCAATAACTACGGGTATCAGGAGTTGCATTCTGTTCAGCAAGTATTTGCGGTTCAGCGACTTGTTCTAAAAATGATCTAATGGCCTGTTTGGGCGTATTGAAATGAGATTGAGCCGCACTCATAGAGATTAAACTTTTCATAATCTCAATTCTTGATTGACGATGAGAAAGGCTCATTTTCTCTTGTATTAATTGTTGACGGTCTTGCTCAATAATAAAGAAATTCATGGCAAGGTTAAGATCAATCAACAACTCGTCCGCATTCCATGGTTTATTGATATAACGGAAAATCTCACCTGTGTTCACCGCCTCTATCGCATCATCTAAATCTGTATAGGCAGTCGTTAGCAGGCGGATAATTTTCGGATGCTCCTTACGAATATAGCGTAACAAATCCACGCCTAGCTCACCTGGCATACGTTGATCAGTGATTAACACACCAATTTCATGGTGGTGTTTGTCTAGTACTTCTTTTGCTTCTTTAACATCTGCTGCTGTTAACACGGTAAATTGTGGAGAAACAAGGCGGGTAAACATTTTGCGTGCTTTTTCTTCATCGTCAACAAAGAGAATAGCGTGAGTGTTTTGTGCATGGGGATTACTAAAGGACATCTTTATAACTCTCCTGAGTGGTTTGCAACGGCTAGATCAAAGCTGAATCGTGTAAATTCTCCCGCTTTGCTTTCTACATTAATTGAACCGCCATGATTTTCTATAATGGTATGACAAATACTAAGTCCCATACCGAGACCTTCCCCCACATCTCGGGTGGTGAAAAAAGGGTCGAATATGCGTGATAGTGATTTATCATCAATACCAACACCATTATCTTCTACAGATAATAGTACTCGTCTATTGCTATCGTTAATCGCGTTATCGTTGTCATCAGTATTATCATTTATAAACTGACAGCTGATAGTAATTGTTGGATTTTCACGGTCTTTGGTTGCTTTTAGAGCATTAGTCATTAGATTTACTAGAACCTGAACGATATGACTGATAGACCCAATGACTTCAAGGGTGTCAGGGACATTCACATTAATGGTTGTTAAACCTTTTTGACTAGAAGTAAAACGCAAAGCGGTACGTATGGCATCCGCAAAAACAAAAACACTTTCTTTATCGACTTCATCAGGATAAGCAAAGGTATGTAGATCTTTGACGATATCTTTAATGCGTTCCATGCCTTCAAGGATATCATCAACCATCTCGGCTCTGTCTTCATCCTGCTTAATACTTGGGTCGCGTTTTAATATTTGTGCCGCAGTTAATGTATAGTTTAAGGGGTTATTGACCTCATGCAACAAACCTGCAGCGAGACTGCCGATAGCATTGAGCTTTTCACTATGTAGTAGCTTACTTTCTGCTGCTTTAAGGTCTGATAGAGCAGTGGTTAATTCTTCATTATGTACTTGTAAGTCTTTTTCTAATTGAAGTGATGCGGCTAAATTCTTCAAACGTGTTTTTAGCTCAGTGCTAGAAAACGGTTTTGTTAAGAAATCATCAGCTCCATTATCTAGAGCAGTAAGTTTCGACTGCTCATCAATACGTGCCGTCAATAAAATGACTTTAGTGAAATTGAGTGCACTATCATTTTTTATTTCTGAACATAGGGCTAACCCATCCATTTTAGGTAGCATCAAATCTGTTAATACAAGGTCGGGTTTATGTTTTCGTGCAAGCTCTAATCCTGCTAGTCCATCGGCCGCCGAAAAGACTCTATAATCTTCTGATAATGTATTAACTAAGTAGGTTCTTAAGTCAGGCTCATCCTCTATTATCAGTAGGTTGGAGCGATCATCAATGCTGCCGCCTGTAGTTGAGCTAGATGATGTGGGTTCTAAGATTGAAGTATCGGGTCTATTTAGTTGCAAGGTGTACTCGGCTTTTTGATGTATCTCTTCAAGTGGACTTTCCGAATCAAGATCAATGAGGGTATCCGCTGATTTTATATCGCTAGATGTGTTCTCAGAGTAGACAGGGAAGGTTAATGTAAATAGGGTTCCTTTATCTAATTGGCTTTCAACTTGCACGTTTCCTTTTTGAGCTATTGTCAGCTCCCGTACTAATGCAAGCCCCAGACCTGTACCTTGATATTTCCGCGTAGCTGAGCTATCGGCCTGCTGAAACCGTTCGAAAATATGTGGCAGGTCTTTTTTGCTAATGCCGATACCCGTATCCTGGATCGAAATGGTGACTTCTTCAGTAGTCACCGTATTGTTGATATGTATTTCCCCCTGCTGTGGAGTAAATTTTATGGCATTGTTAATTAAGTTGATAAATATTTTTTCCAAGGCATTAACATTGGCATTGATAGTTACTGGGGTAAAGTCGCTTCTTATCTGAAGTGTAATTTTTTGTTTGTCGGCAATGTGCTGCATGCTGGTAACAATGCCACGTAAGAGTGGTTGAAGGTCGACGGGGATACATTCAAGTTCTTTATCATGTTCATCAAGACGGGCGATACTAAGGAGATCATTGACCAGTTTTAGTAAGCGATAGCTACTATTTTGAACGGTTGAAAGCAATTGTTTAACGCGGAAATCTAGTGGTTGTTCAGATTGCAGTAAGTCTTCAACAGGTGACAGTATCAGTGTTAATGGTGTTCGTAACTCATGGCTGATATTGGCGAAAAAATTAGTTTTCATTCGATCAATTTCAGCTAACTCCACATTACGTTGGTTTAGCTGATGACGCAGTGTAAATTCAGTGTAGCGTCTTTTTTCATTAATAAATGAGGCAAAGGCTGCCACCGTTCCTGTTAATAATAAGAAGTAAAAATTACTAAAAAGAATGGATGTATCAACGGTATGGATGGTTGGGTAAATAGCCAAAAAATAGAGGGATATGGTAATAATAACAATCCATAAAGTGCCCCTTAATGTTAAAAGAAACAGTAACATTGCACCGAGTAAGGTAGCATTTAGGCCTGCATGGTAAGGCGACTGCGCACCATCTAGTTTAAAGATCATATAGCAGATGGATGCACTAATGATTATGGGCCAAAGTATTTCAATATATAACGTAATATGTTCAGGTTTGGCGTAATGCTTGTAGAAAAAATAAATGCTGATCAATAGAATAGAAGTGGCGACACGTATTTTGCAGAGTTCAAAAAAGGCATCTTTATAAACAAAATAATCAAGTATTCCACCGCCTATTACAAAAAAGAAAATGGCCAGTGCACACGTGATCTTTGAACGTTGCACGCGTTCATTGGTAATATGCTTAAAGTAATCAGCCGCTAAAGAAGTAGGCATTATTCTAGTTATATTTAGTTATATAAGGGTTTTTGGATTTCAAGAAATACATTAATACCGCTTTTATCGCAGTAAACTTCTTGTTCACCGTGATCAGGTAATAAATCTAACATACCTTGCTCATCTCGATAGATTAAATGCCATTCCATTAAAAACTCCATACCAAACTTAACAGGGTTAGAACTGTGAACGTTGGTCACCATCATTTCGCTGCCAGGTTTTACTTGTTTCCAGAAGAGACGCATGAGGCGGTTACATACCTTGTCTGATAAATAATCAAATAAACCCGCACAATAGACAAAGTCGTAATGATTTTCGTTTTCCATATCACTTTTACTGACTTCTTTGAGCAGAGCGTGTACGGATTTGTGGATGTAATTAACATCTACATCATCTTTGGTTGAAGTAAGGATTGAATCAACATTGGACTTTATGTAGGCGAGTGTTTCATCATTAAAATCTAATAGATCAAATTGAATATGCTTACCAATGGTTTCACTTTTTAAGAAACGTTGAATTTCAACGGCTGGGCCGCACGCAATGTTTAGAACTTTTATGGTTCTATTCTCAGAGATGGCCGTTTTTAGAAGCTCTGTTAGTTTTTCTTGAAGGATGATGACGCGGTTTCTGTGACCTTCAGCAGGACCGTCACAAAGGAAGGCGTTGTTAAGGAGTTTTGCATAGGTAGTTGGCCCTTCATCGGGGTTGCGAAGAATCATATTTACCATTTCATAGTCGCCCGCATATCCTAATGGCTTGGTGAAGGTTCTCCACATGAAGGGGGATCTTAAAAGCAGAGGGTGTAAGTCTCTTCGTACAAAAGACTTATGCGAAATAATATCGTTTTCATCAATTTTACTAGCTTCTATTTCAAAGGCTTGAAGGTGTTCTAGTAGTTTGGGTAACAGTGGTTTTTTTAACTCATCAGTGAGTTCGTGCGTTAATTGCGGATTATGCGTAATACCATCCTGTTCGGCAAATAAATCTACTTGTTCTAACCAGCGACTTAAATCAGTCAAAAAGGATCTCATTTTAAAAACAACTAGTTGAAAGTCTGTATTTAAAGAGGATGTTTCACGGTCTTCTAAAAAACGTTGAGCTTCTTCTTGAATGCCAACAGGGTCTTGTTCTAAGCCACTTAAATCCTTCCAAGGGTCAACGAGTGTTGCAGAAACTACCAAATATAACCCCGTATTAACTAGCGTGCTAACAACCGCTCGGCCTTGATAGATGACTCGTTCTTCACGTCGAATAAATAAATCATTGAGAACTTCACTCAGTTGTACGATGGAGTAGGGGTTATATACTTCCATTACAATACTGTTTCGAGTGATCTGAATAAGTGTACCAGTGGCGCTGGTTCCTTGGCTGTTGGTAAACTTAATCAGGCTATCAATTTGGTGTGTTGACATATGCGTACCTTTGCAAAGTGGGCTCATTTATTGAGGAAAAGAGCACTACTATTTATGGTAGGGTAAATGGAATATTATGAGTGTTGTTCATTCTGTATACAGCTTGGGGAATGATACACAGAATCATTTGAACTGAGAAGGCTTATTTTAACTATATTAAAATCAGCTGCTTACTTGTGATATTTGTAAAATGCGGAAGGGTAGGGGCTTATAAGGTTAGTGTTAGGTTAGTGTTTATTTTTGTTTGAGTCAGAGACTCCAAAACCTTTAGTTGACTGAACTCTCAAATCTTCAAGAATGGAGTCAGTAAGAAAGTTATCTGAGATGATTTGTTCCATTTCTTTTCTAAGGATAGAGGCACTTTCTTTGTCGAAACGGTTAGTAATGAGAATATCATATCGACACGTTAGTGCTTCAATGCCACTTTTATAAACATCTTCGTCGCCGTAGGCATGTATCGCGTACATTAACCAGTGTTGGCAATCGTCTTTAATTTCTTCTATCAAGTGATCTTGCGATGCGTTAATAGATTGTGTGTTTAATGTTGTGAAACGATTAAGGGCGTGATGTATTGTCTCTTCTAAAGCATCAATATCCCATGGTTTGGGGATGTAGCGGAAAACCTCAGCTTTATTGATAGCACTAACGGCACTATCGACATCACAGAAAGCCGTAGTAAGCATGCGTACAATATCTGGGTAGTGCGTTTGAGTATGCTGTAGTAGCTCTATGCCTAGTTGTTTTGGCATGCGCTGGTCTGTGATAACGACAGCTATCTGTGAATGCTGCTTATCTAATAGGGTAATTGCATCACTAACACTATTAGCTGTTTGAATAGAAAACGTATGACTGAGAGCCTTTTTAAAGTATTTTGTTACATGTTTTTCATCATCAACAAAAAGAATAGTGGAAGCTGTATTCATCATAGTTTTGAAATATGTTATTTAAGGGGTTTGATTAAGTAGTGTCTATTAAATCTTTTGTTAAAATATTTATTAGCCAGTAAAAAGATAGAACTTATGACCATTTAATCAACTACTGATATGTATTACATATGGTATAGATATATGAATATTTTATCAATATTATATTTATAGCGTGAATAGTGTAAATTTATAACATTGTCTTAACCATCTGTTTGATATGAAAATGATATGTTAATATTTAGCCTATATTGTGCAATATGCAATCTTTTTAAATTATGTGATTTTATATTTCTCGCGCTGGTCGTCAATACGTTCACGTAATTCCTTCGCTGGGCGGAACCGAGCGACTGTTTTTTCAACCGTCAGGAGTCTTATTCCTGTTTTAGGGTTTCTACTATTTCGAGGATTCCGTTTTTTAATGTTGTAACTACCAAAACCGCGTATCTCAACACGATTTCCCTTTTCTAGCGTACTAGATATATGCTCTAGTAGTGTATTTACTGATAGTTCCACCTGTTTATAATCCAATGTTGGATTTTTCTTGCTTAAGCGAGTGATGAGTTCAGACTTATTCATAATAGTATGTGCTTTAATGAAAGATTAATAGGCTGTATTTACGGGTGCTTGATTTGTTTGCTTGATGAGTTGCTGAATAACCGTTCTAAACTCTGTCTCAAGCTGCTGTTGTTCAATGAGCTGTCTAAATGAAAGAATCTCTGACCTACCTGGGATGAGATCTTTTCCTCGTTGCAAATGTGCAAAATTGCGTACTGTTTCACACACTAATAGTGTTTCTTCAGTTTCTTCATCCGATAATTTAAACCATAACTGTATGAAGTAGATACGTAGCATGGACTCAACCTTTATGAGGGAACTCCCTAGATTTGAATTGCTATAATTTAATTCAATCAGTGACACAATGTTTTTCCATGGTAATATACGATCCATGTTGTTGAGAAATTTGGTATTTTGTATTTTTTTAAAACGCATTCTAAAAGTGTCGTAATGTCTATTATCGATAGGCGCTAAGTAATTAATTACACAAATATTTCAATCAACTCGGTTCTCATAATTTCTTAATCAGAGCTTCCTTAAGGAAACACTGATTAAATCTGATCAGAAAAACGATACATGACTTGTTCAGAGGTTCCTTAAAGTAGTATGGGAATTAGGATCCCTAACTACTGAGGATATAGTATGGGATTACATGGAAAATAATCAGTAAGACACCATTACCTTACGGTAATGTGCATATTCATCGTATTAACAGTAGCCTAGAGTTATGACAGTTGATGATAAAAAGCTAAAGAATGAGATGGGTGGATTTATCACTGAGCAGATTGAGTTTCAGTTGGATTCCATTACCAGAAGTTCTATTTTCAAAACATCTATTCAGATGCAGAACTTCCTGCGTTATATCGTACATAAGAAATTATTAGGTCAAGAGCAACTTTTAAAACAATATACGATTGCAGTAGAAGCTTTAGGACAAGAAGAAGACTTTGATCCTGAAGCCAACCCCTTAATACGTATTGAAGCAGGGCGTTTAAGAAAAAAACTCACGGAATACTATGCAGAGATAGGCAAAAATGATTTTTGCGTGATTTCCATGCCCGTCGGGCGTTATGTTCCTAAATTTGAAAAAAATGAAAATGCTCAAGCTGAAACTGACGATGATATAAAACAAGAAGTAAAGAGTGAATCGACTACCATCGATGGATGGAAACAAAGTTGTGGCCCAAGGCTGTTAGTATCCTGTTTTACCGACCATATTCAGAATGGGGAAGGCACAAGGCTACTTCATTATATTGCTGATAACCTAGCGTTTATATTAAGCCGCTTTTTATTATTTCGATTAATGTCGTCGATTCCGAATGTTGATAAAGAGATTTCTACGGCTGTTATTAAAAGCTATCAGGATAGTAAGCACAAAGCTGATTATATACTCAGCGTAAACATCCATGATTTAAAAGATGATGCATACCAATTGGTAGCCAGATTGATTGTAGCCGATACCGATGAAGTTCTATGGTCCGATAGTTATTCATTACAAGTGAATAGTGCAGTTAAAAACCAACAAGATATTTGCAATAAAATAACAGCAACTGTGGCAGATTTGTTGCAAGGTGTTATGCATGTTCATTGGGCTAGGCAATTACTACAAAATGATAAGAAAAACATTGATGAACGATACAGAGTGCTGGCCTATTACCGTCACTATTCTGATCATCTGACCGATGAAAGTTTTAGAACAGCGGTACAAGTCTGTCAGCACGCTATTGAAAAAGACGCTGAAGATGTTATTGCGCATATTGTTTATTGTGAATATTGCCGACAAGAACATGTTTATGCACGAGGTGTTATTAAGAACCCATTAGAAAAAGGGCTAAAAAGTGGTCAGGAAGCAACACGATTAAGGCCTGATTCACATGAAGCCCATTATGTATTGGGTCAAATGTGGTTCCATCTTGGCTTTGAGAAACTGTGTATTATCGCTTTTGAGCAATCTAGACGATTAAGTCATCATAATCCACAAATTACCTTCGGATACGGTTTTCATCTGTTTTTTATGGAGAGATGGGATGAGGCTATGCGCTATGTTAACCAAGTGCTTGAATCAAAACTATCCTACCCAGACTGGTATCATACGCTTCCTTTCTTGAATTATTATCGCTTAGGTCAATATGATGAGGCATTGATCGAAGCGCAGCAGATAACCTCTCCAGGCGTTTTTTGGGGGCCTCTTTCAAGAGCGGTTGTTTATGGCCAGTTAAATCAGTTAGCGTTAGCTAAGAGCGAATGTGATGAACTTTTTACTCGATATCCTGATTTTAAGAAAAACGGCCTAAAAATGTTAAAGAATTATTTAAGCAGTACACTTTTATTTGATCAGGTCTACGATGGCTTAAAAAAAGCGGGAATAGAATTTAAAGATATATAGAGACCTTGGCACGAAAGATAGGGGCTTAAACGCAATTTCTCTGTTGGTGAGGAAGCCAGTCTGGGTGGATTCTCAGAGGAAGCCAACTGCAGGTCGCAAGCCAAGATGAGAAAAGAGAAGCAGAGGCAGTGACAAAAGAAGTCAACCTGGAGGATGTCTTAACTGAAGGTAATCTGGCAGAAGCTGGAGACGCGGTCAAACGCAACAAAGGCTGTGCTGGTATTGACGGAAAAGATATTGAAACAAGTTTCAGACATCTAGAGCAACATTGGCAAACGGTAGAAGACGAGCCGATGACTTTACCCTCTTGCTCCAACACAAACTGATCATAAAAACTGCCCACTTCACGATAGTCATGCTCAGCTTATTCCTCATCGTCATCATCATGAGCGTCGATGATAGCCACAACAGCATCAATATCATCCGCTTTCATTTCGCGTAATAGCTTCATTATTATGGTGCGCTCTTTGTGGAGGATACGGAGTCTGGTATTTGACCACGTAAATGCTCAGATACGTTAATGTCTTTAGTTTCAAAAGCTTTGCTTAATACCTGAATACACTTATGTGGCTCGGTATCACCACACATAAAAATATCAAGAGCTGCATAATCACGCTCAGGCCAAGTATGAATACTAATATGGGATTCTGCCAGAACAGCAACGCCTGATACGCCACCATTAGGCGTAAAATGATGCAGGTGAATATGCAATAACGTAGCGCCAGAAACATCCACACTATCGCGCATAGCTTGTTCGATCAGAGCCAAATCATCTAGGTGCTGTGCATTCCACATATCAATAATCAAATGCGTACCCGCATAGGTTAAGCCATCTTTCTCGATAAATAGATCTTGAGAATCATTACAGTTATTCGCTGCTAACTTCTCTTCGTCGATGTAGGAAGGCCAATCGCTAGTAATGTTGGTAGCACAGGTCATAAATAATTCTAGTTTCGTGTCAATGTTAGTTATTACCTGAATCCGTGACTTCAATGCGGATAATAGGGGATAAGAGATTGGTTTAGCAGGGGATTTTAAAAAAATCTTAGCTTCACCCTTCGTTAAGCGGGCATTTTTTAAACCCGTGATGAATCAATATCTTATTCCCTATGCTGTAGTGAAGTCATGGATTCAGGTATTAATAAGGGATGGATAATAGCGGGTAATGCAGTAACAGGATATATCTATAACCATAATAATACTGAGAGACCTTTGCACGAAAGATATGACGGATATAGCAAGCTTATCCGTCGTATCTTTCGTGC
>JALXAX010000119.1 GCA_026991755.1 Thiotrichaceae bacterium
TTTTTTAAAAATTTTGCATATGAACAATATCTGGAAATTTAGCTTACTTGATCAGAGCTTCCTTAAGGAATCTCTGATCAAGCCATGAGCGGTTTTCTCGAAGCTGAAAACCCTCATTTTCTGCTTAAAAATCTCCCTAATAGAATGACTATTAGCTCCATTTTCAAGCAAAAACTGAGCAATTTCATCTATCGAGAAGTTCCACCCGACTTGATCAGAGCGTCCTTAAAATAAGAACATTTAGTGGCAAAATACTATAAACTCCGCGCCTCTCTCATATAACAACCTATCTGTCGTGATCCAGTACAGATATAACTCAAGCCAATAATCATGTTTAGTCTCATTAGAAAAAATTCACCTCAAAATATTAAAAACGATACGCTGTCTGGCCTAACCGTTGCTTTAGCGCTTGTGCCTGAAGCCGTAGCTTTTGCATTAGTAGCACATGTACATCCGTTAGTAGGGTTATACGCAGCCTTCATAATGGGCTTACTAACCGCTATTTTGGGTGGTCGACCTGGAATGATTTCAGGGGCAACAGGCGCCATTGCGGTAGTGGTTGTTGCTTTGGTGATGAATCATGGTGTCGAATATCTATTTGCAGCTGTTTTGCTGATGGGCTTTATTCAAATAATGTTTGGGGTATTAAAGCTAGGTAAGTTTATTCGTTTAGTCCCGCATCCTGTATTTTTAGGCTTCGTGAATGGCTTGGCTCTGGTTATCTTCTTGGCACAGATGCAACAATTTAAAGCCCCTGATGCCGAAGGTGTCATGCAGTGGCTAACAGGTACGCCTTTATATCTCATGTTAGGTTTGATCTTGCTAACTATGGCGATTATCAAATTTCTACCTAAGCTAACAACGGCTGTACCCTCAACGCTAGTCGCTATTCTTGCTGGTAGTTTATTGACTTATTTCTTGGGTTTAGATACGCGAACGGTTGGTGATATGGCTTCTATCAAAGGTGGCTTGCCTACGTTCCATTTACCTGAAATCCCACTAACTTTTGAAGCATTTAAAATTGTTTTACCGTATGCCTTTATTATGGCGATGGTGGGATTAATCGAAAGTTTACTAACGCTCAACTTGGTTGACGAGCTAACCGAAACCCGTGGCCAGCCTAACCGTGAATGTATAGGTCAAGGTGTTGCAAATACAGTAACGGGCGTGTTTGGTGGCATGGGTGGTTGTGCCATGGTGGGCCAGAGTATTATCAATATTAAATCAGGTGGTCGTGGTCGGTTATCAGGCATTGTTGCGGCACTTTTTTTGCTGAGCTTTATATTAGTAGGATCACCCCTTATAGAACAAATCCCAATCGCTGTTTTAGTGGGGGTTATGTTTATGGTGGTTATTGGTACGTTTGAGTGGTGTAGCTTTCGCTTGATCGGTAAAATCCCTTTAGCGGATACCTTGATAGGTATTTCCGTCGCGGTTATTACTGTCTTTGCTGATTTGGCCATTGCCGTTATAACAGGTGTGATTTTGTCTGCCTTAGTATTCGCTTGGCAACATGCTAAGCAAATACACGCTGAGGTTTCTACCAATAAAATGGGTGGAAAGGTGTATAAGCTTAATGGCCCGTTGTTTTTTGCATCGGTACAAAACTTTCAGGATATTTTTGATCCAAAAGGTGACCCTGATGATGTTGTCGTTGATTTTAAAAATTCGCGTGTAACCGATCACTCCGCTATTCAAGCGATTGATAAGTTAGCAGAGCGCTATAATAAAGAGCATAAACGCTTACATTTAAAACATGTCAGCGAAGAATGTCGGTTATTATTAAAAACAGCAGGCCCTTTGGTTGAAGTGAATGTGGTTGAAGATCCAAATTACCATGTGGCTGTAAATAAGAAAGATTTTGTAAGAGGAGAGCAATTATAATGAATAAATTTATTTTACTAAGCATAACCGTAGTGGCTATTGGCCTTTCCAGCATAACTCGTGCAGAGGTTGCAGGAATAAAAAGCGGCGGTCAGATGGTAAAAGAAGTCGCGGCTAGCGTAAAAAATATTACCACTGCTGACCTAAAGAAAGAGATAGAGACTAACCCTGACTTGGTGTTGGTTGATATTCGCACTTATGGTGAAATTCGTTCCATGGGTGGTGTGATTGATGCCACTCAAAACGTAAATATTCCAAGAGGCTGGTTAGAGTTTAGAATCGATAAACATGCACAAAGCAAAGATACACCGATTGTTGTTTATTGCGGTGGGAATATTAGAAGTCCTTTAGCGGCTGATACCTTGTCAAAGATGGGTTATACCGATGTGCGTAATTATTCAGATGGCTTTTTAGGCTGGCGCAAATCAGGTCAAGCAGTAGCTAAACCTTAGACCGACCTATTTATGCTTTAGGTTAGTAATTGTGGAATATTTAATACCCGTTGGCATTAGCAAATACGAACATGAAGTCAAAAAAAGTCGATTCATTGCCTATATAAAGCACATTGAATCGGCAAAAGAAGCGCGTCAGTGGTTTGCTGAAATCAGTGGTGAATACCCTGATGCAAGACACATTTGCTGGGCGTATATCGCAGGGCAGCCAGGAAATTCAGAACAAGCGATGAGTGATGATGGTGAGCCAGCAGGTACGGCAGGAAAGCCGATTCTCAATGTACTCCAACACAGTGATGCAGGTGAGATTGCCGCTGTTGTTGTGCGCTATTTTGGTGGAATTAAATTAGGTGCAGGCGGGCTGGTACGTGCTTATTCAAGCGCGGCAGCGGAGTCTCTGAAACAAGCGAAACTGGTTAGAAGAGTGGTTCAACAGCACATCAGGCTTGGCCTTCCTTTTGCAGAAGAAAATACCCTGAGACATCTACTTGAGCAGTCAAGAGGAGCCATTGAGAGTATAAATTATGCCGAGCGTGTTTATGCTGAGTGCCAACTACCTGAGGTAAATATAGAAAGCTTTTTGCAACAATTACCGCATAGTATTGAATTGATAACTTCACTAGGAGGCTGTCCGAGAACTAGAAGCGTAACGAAAATCACAGGAGAATCATAAGGTGAGATTATTGGAAGAGGCGAATAGCCGTAGCTATTTAACGATTTCAATAAGCTCAGATTATGATGCTCATGGGATTTGCAGTAGCTTCTTAGCTCTCAGACAGCCTCCTAGAGGATGAGTAACTACATGCGAATACTCTTAATTACTGCTTTATTTTTAGCGTTAGTGTCATGTGGCTCCTCGCCCGAAGACAATGTATTGCGGTTACAGGGTAAAACAATGGGGACGTTTTGGCATGTAACGTTGCTTGATGTTGAAAAGAACCTTGATAAAAATAAAATACAAAAGCAGATAAAAGAACAGCTAGTTAAAATTAATCAACAGTTCTCGACTTATCTTGTGGACTCAGAAGTCAGCCAATTCAACGCAGTTCATGATACACAACCTTTTGCAGTCAGTGATGCAGTTGTTGATGTAGTGAATGCTGCTCAGCTATTAAGTCGTCAAACACAAGGTGCCTTTGATATTACTGTCGGGCCATTAGTTGATTTGTGGGGGTTTGGTTCAGCCATTAAGTTTGAAACTCCCAGTGAGTTATCTATACAGCAAGCCAAGGTAAACACGGGGTATAAGTTTTTAACTACACAGGCGCAACCCGCAAGATTGGTTAAGAAAAATCCGTTGTTAAGGATTGACCTTTCTGCGATTGCTAAAGGTTATGCCGTTGATCAAGTTGCTATGCTAATTGAACAACAACAGATAAAAAATTATCTCGTTGAAATAGGCGGTGAGCTAAAAGCGAAAGGGCATAACCCAAAGGCTGAAACATGGAAAGTTGCGATTGAAAAGCCAGAGGATAATGGCTTGAATAATCGGTCAAAAGTAGCTCAACACATTCTAGAAATAGATGATAAAGCGGTGGCAACTTCTGGGGACTATCGTAATTATTTTGAAGAGAATGGCGTGCGCTATAGCCATATGATAGATCCTAAAACAGGAAAGCCTATCACTCACAATCTTGCTTCCGTTACGGTTTTACATCAATCAGCAATGGTGGCTGATGGTTTGGCTACTGCGATAATGGTAATGGGTGAGGAGAAAGGTCTCAGTTTTGCGAACCAATATAATCTTCAGATAGTGATGTTAGTGAGAAAGGGGGATAGTTTTCGGTCTGTTTCTACCTTAAAACCTAGTGTATCTCGAAAGCAGTTAAAGCCTCCAAAGACAGAATAATGAAATTTATTACGAAAGACTGGTATGGCAAGCCATGCCCAAAAGTAGGGTTTGATTTGAGTATTAAGGACTCAACGCCCACCCAGTGGGTCTTTTCGGTTAATGTGCAAGCCGCTAAGTCAAAGCAGTCTATTGCTCAACCTAATGAATACAAGGAAGGTTTGTGGGAACAAGATGTTGCCGAATGGTTTATTGCCAATCCAGCCAATGGGCGTTATGTAGAGTTTAATTTAGCGGCTAATGGTGCATGGTGGTTAATGGCTTTTAGTAAGCCCCGACAACGCATAGAAAATTTTTCAGCTAACTTTTTAACTAATATAGCCGAGAAAGAAAAGATTAAAACCTCTAGCTCACAACAAGAACAGTCTTGGAGTGCTGAGTTATGTATTCCTAAAAAGCTATTAGTCGAGATATTAGATGAGGGTGATTGGACTTATAATGTGTGCTTTATAGTTAGTGATGTCTCAAATAAGTCGCAGAAACGCTATATGAGCTTAAATAGCCTTTCATCCTTAGATCCTGACTTTCATCTCCCTGGTGAATTTACTACTCAGCTAACCACAAAGAGCCTTTTGCCTAAAAAAGCAAAGCTGCTTTCCTGGTTTGTTTATATGGTGCGTTGTGCTGATAATAGCTTATACACAGGTATAACTACGGATGTCAGCCGTCGAGTAGAAGAGCATAATGGCGTAGGTGATATGGGGGCAAAATATACGCGAGTTAGGAGGCCTGTAAACGTGGTTTATCAAGAAGAAGTAGCCTCACGCTCAGAAGCTAGTAAGCGTGAATTTGCTATCAAAAAGTTAAAAAAATATCAGAAAGAAGCACTGATCTTAAGATAAGAAGATAATCAAGACCTTAGGGCAATCGCATTAAAATAATATCAACTATCAAGCACTTGACTTTTCTCTCCAAAAAGAACCTTTAGTAAGTAGGTTTTATCCCAGCCAGCCTTA
>JALXAX010000120.1 GCA_026991755.1 Thiotrichaceae bacterium
GGTTCACTTTCGTTCATCTCCTATCTACACACCTGACGGGGTTCAAGCCCCGCCTTTTCCGCCAACGCTCACTACCACGGCTCTTTACCACAGCAGCTTGGGGTGGTTTGGAATCTGCACCCTCATGTCGATTCCGAGGGGCCAAACCCTCATCATCTATACAGTTTTGCACGGCTCTCGCCGTTCCGTGACACACAATTAAGAAGTCCCCTATAGCATCAATTACTCTGAATACCCTGATCAAGTCATAATTATTTATGCTGAAAAAGTCTATACTTAGTGTAACTAGTTTATTTTTTAGAGTGAGGTGCTCACTTTGCAACAATCCTCTCATCCAAAGCCGATTCGATCAGGCTCTCAAACGCACATAGCAGCCTTTAACAGCAGTCTAAGTCGTCGTGATTTTTTAAAACAATCCGCTACAGCAACATTGCTAGCTGGCTTACTAATCTACAAACATTCATTTGCGAAAGAGTTGTCCACATCAGTATCAACCAAAGATTTCACAAGCCATCAAAAGGCAACCTTAGAATCTGTACAACTACAGCTTTTCCCTGATGATGGTGATGGTCCATCAGCTAGCAATATTCATGCTTATCGTTATTTACAGTGGGCTTTAACCGATCCTGAAAACATGGCTGATGGTGATAAAGGCTTTATTATCGAGGGCATACAGTGGCTTGATAACTTGTCTAAACAGCAGCACTCATCAAACTTCATTACGCTTAACCCTAAACAAAAGCATCAATTACTTGAGGTGTTTTCTCACACTTCGAAACATGAAAACTGGATGTCTTTATTAGTCTATTACTTGCTTGAAGCCCTCCTGCTAGACCCTGTTTATGGTGGCAACCCGAATGGCATTGGCTGGAAATGGCTTGAACACCAGCCTGGCTTTCCACGGCCTGACAACAAGCACACTTATCGTCATTTCCTTTATGACCAAGATAGCGGGAAATCTGTATGAAAGCCCCAAGTGTTATAAAACCTTCATCCAACTCAGTGCAGGATGCGGATATTTGCATCGTAGGCAGTGGCGCAGGTGCAGGCCCCATCGCTTATGAACTGTCCAAAGCTGGCTACTCCGTTATTATTTTGGAGAAAGGTGGCTGGTATACAGAGAAAGATTTCTTCAAAGATGAGCAACTATCACGCCATGATGTATTCCAGTCTCAATTTAAGGATGAGCGACATGTACTCAATGAACCTAATGATGACGGTGGCTGGTCAAATGATACCACCGCACAGTTTTGGGGTGGCAATATTGTGGGTGGTGCATCCAACTTTATGAGCGGTTATTTTCATCGTTTGAAGCCTGTTGATTTCCGCCTGGTTTCTATTTTTGGAAAGATCAAGGGGGCTAATACTGTTGACTGGCCGATTAGCTATAGTGAGTTAGAACCTTATTACACTAAGGTGGAGCGTATTGTGGGGGTATCAGGGAAAGTGGTTAAACACCCTCATTTAGAACCTCGTTCTACTAAGGATTATCCCTTTGTTCCTACTGCCGAACACCCTATTGCAGGCTGGTTTGATAAAGCCTGCCACACCCTTGGTTTTCATCCTCTACCTATGGCACGTGGCATTTTATCTAAGCCCTATAATAATAGACGAAGTTGTGAATACTCTGGTTATTGCGGTAGCTACGGTTGTAGCTCAGGTGCTAAAGCCAGTTCGCGCGCAGCTTTGCTTGATCAAGCTATAGCTACGGGCAAGTGTAAAATCATCCCTTATGCCAAAGCATTTCATATTAATAGTGATCAGAAAGGCAATGCCACCTCTGTCGATTATTTTGATACGAACAATCCCGAACATACACTGGCTAATGCCGAGAAAAACGCATTATCAATACAGGCCAAAATCATTGTAGTTGCTTGCTACTCTATCGAATCAGCCCGCTTATTACTTAGCTCACCAGGCGTTAAACATCCTAATGGCATTGGCAATAATCACCAACAAGTGGGTAAGAACTTACATTGCTGTTCTGGTGGTACGGGACATGGTGTGTTCGAATACGATCAATTCAGCAAGCAACAGGCAGATGACCTAAAAATTAGAGGCCCCTTCTTTAACAGAGCTTTACAAGATTGGTATGTGATTGATGATAAAAAAGCATTTAGTAAACCCGTCAAAGGCGGCACGCTAGATTTTGTGTTCGATCCACCCAGCCCTACGTCTGATGCCAATTCACTCAAGCGTGAAGATGGCAAACTGTTATGGGGTAGCACTTTAAAGCAACGCATTAAATCAAGCTTCACCCAGTCCAAAGACTTTAAATTTGAAGTGTTCTGTGACTGGCTTACCAATGACGATTGCCATGTCAGCCTGGACAGTAAAGAAAAAGATAAATGGGGGTCACCCATTGCCAAGGTCAAAGCAGGCTTTCATCCTCACGATATGAAAGTCGCGCAATATTTGGTTGATAGAGGCAAAGAGGTAATGACGGCAATGGGCGCTCAAACCGTTTGGGGAAATGCTTTTAGCGCCCCCACTTCTAACTTGATTGCGGGTGGGCTACGCTTTGGCAACGACCCCAAAACCTCAGCGCTAGATGCTGACTGCCGAGTACATGGAACAGATAACCTGTTTGTCTCGGACGGTAGCTTTATGCCTAATGGCGGAAGTGTTACCCCTACGTTTACTATTTATGCTAATTCATTTCGGGTGGCGGATAAGATAAAAGAACAGCTGAGTTGATTTGTATTAACCCCAGTTTTTCATTTCTTAAACCTCCGTTATTTTGAGAAAACTGTTCGTTTTATAAACAAATGCTTAATATTTAACCTTAAACAACCTAAATAAGCTTCTGAATAGATAGAATGAAGATATATTTACCGCTATGCTACGTGCTCAAACAAAAAGCTTGCTAAAAATTGGGGTGTTACACAAACTTAGTAGTTCGTCAGAAGGCTATTAACAGCAAGATTTGTTCTTTTTTCTAAAAGATTACACACTATGAATGCTGGTAAATATACTCTCTCGATGAAGAGTCGTACGCGAATGTTTGTACTATTCGCTGTTCTATACACTCTTTTTTTCTCATCTATTACGCAAGCCGCTCCTCAAAAAACACCCACGCATAATCGTTTATCGCCCTTAGGCATTAATACGAACGAGGTGATGGATATGGATTCCAGTGTACCTTTTGTTGATTTATTCAAGCAATCCATGCCCTTTGAAGAGGCTCGCCCTTGGCTAACTAAAGGCAAGATAGATTACGATGAACACGGCTGGCCTACTGACTTAAATGGCGGTCAAGCGGGTACTCGGTTTATTAACAACTTTCCTGCTGCGAGCATTCCTAATACCGCTTATACAGTGACCTATAAAGGCCACGGCAAGATGATTTATGGCGGGGATGCTAAACTTATCCGCCACCTGCCAGGAAAAGACCTTGTGCAAATCCGTAGTGGAAAAAGCAAGCGCATAACCGCTACGCTGACTATTCTGGAAAGTGATCCTAAAAACTATATTCGTGATATTAAGGTACTAATGCCAGGAGGCATTTGCAAAGGCAACCCCTATAAACGGGTTGCCTCAGCTAAAAACTGTAAAAATCAAAAAGCTTATAGCTCCTTTATCAACCATTCAGAAACTATTGTTTTTAACCCCGATTACCTAAATTTCATGAAAGATTTTCGTGTTATTCGATTTATGAATATGTCGGGTATTACACGTAATAATTTAACCCATTGGAAATACCGTCCTAAAGTGACGGATGCCACTTGGGGAGGCAAAGAAGGCTCTCGTGGCCTGCCTGTTGAGGTGATGGTTAAACTGGCTAATTTGCTGAGTGTAGACCCTTGGTTCAACCTGCCGCATAGAGCAGATAATGACTTTATTCAGCAATATGCTCGCTATGTGAAAACCCATTTAAAACCTGGCTTAAAAGCCTATATCGAATACACCAATGAAGCATGGAACGGTGTATTTTCTCAAACTCATTACATGATGGAGCGCGGTAAACACTTACACTTAGATGCTAACCCTGCATACGCAGGCTATAAATTTTACTCTAAACGTAGTGTTGAACTCTTCAAGATATGGGAAAAAGAGTTTGGCAACACACATCGTTTTATTCGAGTGATGGGTGGCATGGCGACCAATGTTGCGATGACGCATATGTTGTTAGGCTATGAAGAAGCCTTCCGACATACTGATGCACTTGCAATAGCGCCCTACTTTCATGCGCCACAAAAACTTCAAAAACAAATAACCAGCGTTGATGCGGTGTTTGATATTTTAAAATCGCCAAGCAATCCCTATTCCATCCCTCGTACTTTACAAAATGTAAAAATGCAGTCTCGTATTGTAGGACGTTATGGTGTGGATTTAGTCGCTTATGAAGGTGGACAGCACCTTGTCGCTTATCAAACACATAGCAACCAAGAAGGCGCTAACCCTCATTTGATTAAAGCCAATAAGGATGATCGTATGGCAAAGCTGTATTACGATTTTCTTAAAGGCTGGAAGGAGGCAGGAGGCAAACTTTTTGTAGCCTTCTCTGCACCACGTGATTACAACTGGATTGGTAGTTGGGGCATTAAGGAATACATTACTCAAAACCCTGATGTTGCACCTAAATACAGAGGTTTGATGTACTTTCAACGTAACGAACGCTGCTGGTGGTATGGCTGTGCTACAACAGGTATTCCTCGTCATAGTAAACCTAAGTTTAACCCTGGTGCTAGAGTGATGGCACAGCGTTTTAAACCTGTGGTTGTGGTGGCTAATCAAGAAAGTAGTGCTGATTTCTAATCAAGATCACCAGTAAAAATCTATAATGAGACCTGTGCATGAAAGGATGGCTAGAGAAAATTCAAGCCATTTTTTAGTGAGCTTGCCGTTTTATCAAAGCGGTCAACTCAATTATTAAGCTTGCTATATCCGTCATATCTTTCGTGCACAGGTCTCATTATACGCAACCAGGCTCAATGCCCGTAAGACTCCTATCCTTTGCAACGATTAGTAGTATCTCCATGAGATATTTGCATGTACTAACCGTATAAATAAACCTTACTCCCTCATCCGCTTTACCCTCCTCTTAAGGAATCTCTGAATAACTAAAAAATATATTTCAAATACCCTTAAATTTGTAATTTTTTGAAAAAATATCTTTTTTTAGCATTATATCTT
>JALXAX010000121.1 GCA_026991755.1 Thiotrichaceae bacterium
AAATTCGGCCAATAGCTCGGCTATTACCCTCTTTTTTAGCAAAAATAGAGAAAATTACGCTCATTTTTCTCTCGCCATCCTTTCGTGCAAAGGTCTCAAGATATTGATTCATCACGGGTTTAAAAATACCCGCTTAACGAAGGGTGAAGCTAAGATTTTTTAAAATCCCGTGCTAAACCAATCTCTTATCCCCTATTATCCGCATTGAAGTCACGGATTCAGGTTTTAATAAAACGGCAAGCTCACTAAAAAGAGTGGCTGAATTATTCTTCAGCTATCCTTTTATGTAAAAGCGTCATTTCGCAGAATTAGAGTAATGAATGTGAAGAGTGGTAAGCAAAATAGCGTTCCTTAATTATATTAAGGAACGCTACCACCTTGGAGTGAGACATGAGAAAATAGCCTCGGCCTAATAATAATGGAAAATGATCCGAAAAGTCTTAATCCAAGTTAGTTTGTAATAATTATTTTACTCAGAGGTTTGCTTGCCTGTAGCAAAGGATAGTGACACTAGCGGATTTCCGTTATATAGATACCGTAAGGCCAGATAGAAGCGCGTAAATAACGTTTTTCACTAAATTTACCCGCACATATTTCACTTTCTTTACCACCCGAATAATTAGCTTTTATACTAAAACCTAATTTGGGTTGATGGTTTAAAGCAATAACTCTATGTTCGCCAGGTTTAACCCCTATTGCTTGGATTTTTTCTTGAGTATTAATATTGCCATGCTCAATGACAACGGATGGAATAATAACGTCTGTTTCGTTATAGATATCGACAAACAATGGGCGGATGGGTGTATGCAAACGATGCCACGTCGATGAAAGCATTATCCCAAATAATAATGCACCTACCGTGATTAGTATTAAAGGTTTGCGGGCAAGGTGATAATTCCCTTCTTTGTCCTTTTTCATGGCTAGATTATTTAGCTTCCAAGTCAGCAACAGTCGCTTTGAGTTTAGCTTTGGCTTCGATAGCTACGGTATTCATCATGTCGTTGTTAGCGATACCTAGTAGCGTTACAGGATCCATAAAGTCAAAAATTGTAGTGTTGTCCACTTCTCGTGCAACAATAGTGCAAGGTAATAATGCACCCGCTTCAGGTAGGTCTTCGATCATGTTTTTAGCCATTTTGGGGTTGCAGGCTCCTAAAATACGGTAGGCCGGAATGTCTTCATCAAGTTTGGTCTTTACGACTCCTGCTACATTTACATCACTAACAATGCCTAAATGATGATTCATAAGTGTTGCTTTTAAAGTGTCAATAGCTTCATCAATGGGTTGGTTGAGCTTTGTTGAGAAGACGAAATGAGTCATTATTTACTTTCCTTATACTTAGTGAAATGGATCGGGGAATCCTATCATTTTCTATTTTATCTGCATTGATAGATCGCAATGATCAATCGCATTAAGCTAATTATAGTTTTCTTTTAACCTAGAATCCTCAGTTATTGCGATTTATTTCAATCCTATCAATAGTTTAACGATAAATAGAAGCGGTCAACTGAGGATTCTAGGTTTAAATGACCTAAATAGAGTTAATAGCAAAAAGGGTTGCCTTCATGCAAGGTCTCATTTAAGAAAACTTATGTTTGGTACATAGGTTGTAAGTGAGTCTTGCACTGCCTTGAGAGTGGTAATTGGCTAGTTTACAAATAAACGTATAGAAAGGATTATTTATAATGAATACAGTCAAAAAAGAAAGTCGTTTAGAGAATTTTCCTATTTCATTCTTTTCTATCGTCATGGGTTTGTCGGGAATAACGATTGCATGGACGAAAGCCTTACATGTTTATGAAATGCACTCCTCGTTGCACACTATTCTAGCGGGCATAGCCGCTGCTACCTTTCTACTCTTATTGATGATTTATGGGACAAAAGTAGCGCGATACCCCGAGAATGTGATTAAAGAATTGCAGCACCCTGTAAAGCTAAGTTTCTTCCCCACTATTTCAATTAGTTTTCTGTTGCTCTCCATAGCTTTTCTGGAGATTAGCCCAAAAGCCACGTTATATTTATGGGTTATGGGCACTATACTCCACTTGATTTTTACGTTGTTTGTTATCAACAGCTGGATGCATCATAAACACTTTAAGGTCAATCATATTAACCCTGCCTGGTTTATCCCAGCGGTGGGTAATGTATTAGTGCCTGTAGCGGGAGTGCCACTGGGCTTTATTGATGTTTCATGGTTTTTCTTTAGCATCGGGATTATGTTCTGGATTATTCTAATGACTATCTTTTTCAATAGAATCTTGTTTCATGATCCTTTAGATAAGCATTTGCTACCTACCTTATTTATCATGATTGCTCCTCCTGCGGTTAGCTTTATTGCCTACATGCGGCTCAGTGGAGTAATAGATCACTTTGCCATTGTTCTTTACTTTATGGCGCTATTCTTGACGTTATTATTGTTATCACAAGCGGCGCGTTTTATTCGCTTACCTTTCTTTTTATCATGGTGGGCTTATTCATTCCCACTTGCGGCGATCACTATTGCCAGCTTTGTCGTGTTTGATGAAACCAATAAGGCTGTGTATCTGTGGATAGCATCAGGCTTATTAGCTTTACTTTCGATGATTGTTGTCGTACTGGTATATCGTACTTTTTTAGCGATTAAGGCAAATGGGATTTGTATCCCTGAGCATTAATTCAGGTCTATTCTTCTAGCTATTTACCATTAAATAGTATGTAAATTGTATGTCCTGTAGACTACAACCTCTTTCATTTCGAATTCTCTCAAGGTTGTCGTCAGGACATGCAAATTATCAAGCCAGACCAAGCGTGGCAAGGTGTCGCCAACTGTAGTCAGTGTAGTATTCGTAATTCGGTTTTATTTGCGGGTTTGACCGAGGAAGATTTTAAAAAACTGCATAAACCCATCAATCAATTTCACATAAAAGCAGGCAAAAGAATCTATGGTTTAGGTGATCAGGCCACTTGTATGTATACCATTAGAAGTGGTTTGGTAAAGCTGGTTCAATACTTACCTGATGGTACGCAACGTATCGTAAGGTTACTACACACGGCTGATGTAATTGGCTTAGAGGCTGTACTCAACCCAGCGTACAAACACGATGCTATTGCCTTGCACGATACCGAAGTATGTCGTTACCCTGCCGATGCGGCACAAGCGTTGGCAGAAACAAATCCTGCTTTGCATCAAGAGCTAATGACACGTTGGCAACATGCCTTGGATGAAGCGGATACTTGGGTAACTGAGTTCTCAACAGGTGCATCAAAACAACGTGTTGGTCGATTATTATTAATGTTATCCAAGGGGCGTCTTGACCCAACGTGTTCACTTTTTAGCCGTGAAGATATGGGCGCGATATTAGGTATTACCACCGAAACTGCAAGTCGAACTATTGCTGAATTCAAACGCCAACATGTAATAGTTGAGACAGCCAGCAATGAATTCTTATGTGATATTCAAAAGCTCGAAGAAATAAGTTACTTATAGAAATCTTTGCACGAAAGATATAATGGATATAGCAAGCTTCTATTTAATGGAGATGCACAATGAGACCTTGCACGAAAGATATGAGGATAAAAATGGCTTGAATTTTC
The DNA here is from genome assembly GCA_026991755.1 of Thiotrichaceae bacterium. Taxonomy (GTDB): domain Bacteria; phylum Pseudomonadota; class Gammaproteobacteria; order Thiotrichales; family Thiotrichaceae; genus HyVt-477. Next base: position 3,575 of record JALXAX010000121.1, read on the forward strand.
TCTATTTCTGCTAAAAACTCGGCCAATAGCTCGGCTATTACCCTCTTTTCTAGCAAAAATAGAGAAAATTACGTTCATTTTTCTCTCGCCATCCTTTCATGCAAAGGTCTCACAATGATAATTCGCAACACTAACCGCACTTTCTTTCGTAACTTTCTGGAACGGCTTTAGCTGATTTTGGTAATCAAAAATAATACGCAACAGGTAAGGCTCTGTAGGGTGTCATTAGTGATAGCTCAACTCATCATAAGTGCTTTATATTTATGATGAACTCAAACGAAAACCCTAATTAATAAAGATGCACTCAAGTGATTCTTAAAAGAGGAGTAGAAAATAAAATCGCCCTCCTGGAGGAAGTTAGGAGGACGAAGTTTGGAGTAAGGTGATATGCGAAAACCACCTTAAGCATAGATTAGCTTGCTTATTATGATAAAAAAATAATCTATGTTAGTTAGGCGTGTATTAGAGAGACCTTTAACCTAAAATCACTCTATAAGCTGTCCAACTGAGGATTTTAGGTTCATTGATCTTGATTGTGCTCGTTCAAGTATTTTCAATAGAGCAAGACTTGGGTATTAAAAATTAACATGGCAATCTAGTGGTGAAGGAAAAGCTAAACTCAAAGAAAGCAAAAAAGCGCAAATTAATAATTGACAATATAAGAATATACTAATATGCTTATATCCAAGTTGAAAAACGAACACAACAACGAACAGAAATTAAATCATTCACTAGGAGAAGATATTATGAAACTTTTAACTACTATTGCTCTAGCAACTACACTAGCACTATCTACAACAGCTTCTGCTGACTGGTTTGATGGCATGAACAACGGCACAGGAAACGGTACTGCACAAGGTCAAGCAAATGGCTGGACTAAAGGCGCAGGAAAAACGGATGGCACAGGTGCTGCAAAAGCTAACGGCTGGGGTGCGGGTAAAGGCGATGCAGATGGAGAAGTAGACTTCTCAATCTCTTTCAAAGGTAAAGGTCGCACAAACATGGATACTAAAATGGCTGCTGACGGCGAAGGTAAAGCAACAGGTAACGGTCTAGTTGATGCTACTACTGCTGGAAATGGCGCGGGTAATACAACAGGTAACGTTACAGGTTCTAACAGCACAAATGGTGCGGGTCAGTTCCCTGGAAACAACACAGCTCCTGTTTATATGCCTGCTCCAGTAGCTCCTGCTGCAACTAAGTAAGACGCTACAAAAAAATCCTAAACAGGGATGGGTAATAAAGGCCTGCTTTTAAGCAGGCCTTTTTTTGTTGATGAGATATTGTTTTTAAAAGGGTATGGATTAACCTAAAATCCTCAGTTAACCGCTTCCAGCACTAAATAAATTATTGATAGTAATAAAGTAAATAGCTTTATCTATCTTCACTTATAGAGTGAAGGCGCTATAACCTATAGAGCAACCCTACTGAAGCTTCTAAGTTTCGCTAAAGCTCAACTAAGTCTTCGACTGACTGGCTATGTAAAAAAACTCATTAAGGATCAACCATTAATTCCTTTTTTTACTACGCCATTCAGCCGAAGAGAATCACTCT
>JALXAX010000122.1 GCA_026991755.1 Thiotrichaceae bacterium
CTGGAGTTGTGATGTTGAACCCTGATCGGGATGAAAATACTGTCTTGAAAATGACAGGTTAAATACTAAGCAAAAGGTGACAACTACCTTGAAAAACACCGTGTTCTAAGTAGTGAGATAACAGTCGATTACATTATCAATAAGCTTGAGTCCGCCAAGTATCGAAATCGGCAAATAGGTGGTTTTTTAACGGAACAGTCGTTTGTAGCGGGGTTAGGTAACTACTTGCGTTGTGAAATTTTGTTTGTCACGCGCTTACATCCAAGCTGCAAACCTTCATCTCTTAATCGACGACAACTCAGTCAGCTTGCACAAACGATTATAGATTTGCCCAGGCAATCCTATAGCTCTTCAGGCATTACTAATAACTTAATTGCAACACAGAAGCTGATCAAACAAGGCTCCAGTTTTGAAGATGCTCGTTTTTGGGTGTTTCGTCGTGAAGGTTTGGCGTGTTACCGCTGTGAAGCAACCATAATAAAGCAAAGAAAGAATGGGCAGCCTTGCTATATTTGCCCAAATTGTCAGTGAGGGTGTTTCCTTCACTGGAATCGCATGCATAAAAAAGGGAAGTGTATAACACTTCCCTTCGAACGTCTTGTTAGGTACTTTTGTTCTGCTAAAGCATTGAATTTAATTAAATATATTGTGTTGGCTTATTTGCGGGATTGTATAAGTATTTTATTAATCAATACCTTCGATTTTATTTGAATAAACTCTGACTAATTTAAAATCTTCACTCATTGTACAAACATCATCCCACACTCTAGTAATAAGTAGATGAAATTCTCTCATTTTCATATTTCCAATTTTGATATGGATTACTCTTGGTGGTGGATTATTCAACATTATCATGTCTGAAAAATCAGTATCCTTTGTAACTATCGTGAGGTTGTTTTCTTTTGCATACTCCCAAATTTCACTGTCTTTTAATTCATCGTTAATGTGAACTACATGCTCATATTCATCACTAGCCCATACAGAGAAACGACTTGGGAGATTTACATCTATCAAATATTTGCTCATTCTTAGGCTATTTCTTGGAGGGCATATTTGTGATCCATCAATTTACTGGCAAAAACAAGACAGGCATGTATATCCTGTTTTTCTAGAGAGGGATATTGGTTTAATATTTCTTTTTCTGTTTCCCCAGCACTAAGAAACTCTACAATTGTTTGAACGGTTATTCTTTTACCACGAATTGTTGGTTTACCATTACATAGATCAGGATCTATTGTTATTCTACCATCTAAATAGCTGAATTTTATTGGTTTCATGTTTTATATCTCACTATGTATGCGTGTACTTATCATAGCTGATTTAAGACACATTTTCTTGTTTGTTATAATTTAGTGAATTTGTTCATAAGAGAATCTGTCTCGATTTTTCCAGTAACTGCATTTTGGGCAATATTCACCTTTTGGATAATCAATACCTTCCTCGTGAGGACAGCCTATAATTTGCCCACTCATTGCTACGGACTTTACTTCTTGAAGTTTTATAAATGAAAGGACTTCTCCTAATATTTTTTCTGATTTTCTTAAATCTGTTTGCGAATACCACTTTTTTATTGGTTCGACTTCTGCACCTTCAACTTTAATGATTCCACACGCTATTTTTGTTGCTATTTTATTGCTTGATCCATAGTATGCGATTGTTACAACAGGAAATCCTTTACTTCCTTTTCTCGCTCAGTTTGTAATTAATTTTTTACTCCTTCCTTAGTGGCATGAGTGTACCTTCTAAATGTATTGATATTACATATTCTACCACTACTCTGTATTTTAAAATGTATGTAGATTGCACAAGCCTTTTGCACCTAACGCAGTATTGAGTGCTTTGGGTTGCTCCCTTCGGGCGAGCCAGGAAGCGGTCATCCGCGTTGTTGCGTCTTTTGTGAAGGGAACAACCCTTCCCTGCAAGACGCGCCTAGCGGCTAACCGCTTCCTGACTCGCTGTATTCATCAAACCTAACTTGTTGGAGTACTAGTTAGTTACTAACAAAGTCATAACCACGTTCTTCGTGATCATTAATATCCAGACCTTGTGATTCTTCATCAGCACTAACGCGTAGTCCTGTAATCATTTGAACGACTTTATATAAAACAAAACTTACGATAGCGGTATAGAGAAACACTGCGCCAACTCCAATAGCTTGAACACTTAGCTGCTGTCCCATGCTGCTGATGCCATCAGCAAAACCTTGTCCGCTGAAGATCCCAAGCTCAGTTGATGCAAAGACACCTGCAAGAATGGTACCTAATACACCACCCACACCATGCACAGGGAAAACATCTAATGCATCGTCGATCTTCCATTTGTGTTTAATCAAAATGACGGCGAAGAAGCAGACAATACCAGCGATTAAACCAATAAGCAGGGCGCCAGCAGGGCCAACAAAACCTGAAGCAGGAGTAATGGTACCTAAACCTGCAACCATTCCTGTTACCGTACCAATAGCAGTGGGTTTGCCGAATTTGATCCACTCAATAAACATCCATGTAATAGCACCTGTTGCAGCGGAGATATGAGTAACCAGCATAGCCATTGATGCATTTCCATCAGCCGCTAGAGCGCTACCACCGTTAAAGCCGAACCAGCCAACCCATAACATGCCAGCTCCCATTAGTGTCATGGTGATGTTATGTGGCATTGCGGGTGATTTACCAAAGCCTTTTCTTGGCCCGATAACAATTGCTCCCACTAAAGCTGCTACTCCACAGGTAATATGTACGACCGTTCCGCCTGCAAAATCTAGCAAGCCCATTTCAAATAACCAACCGCCTTCAGCCCATACCCAGTGAGTGATGGGTGCATAAACGAAGAGAATCCAAAGCGTTGAGAAAAGTAATACAGCTGAAAACTTAATACGTTCAGCAAAACCACCAATAATCAAAGCGGGGGTGATAATGACGAAAGTCATTTGGAACATAGCAAATAAGGATTCTGGGATATCACCTGATAGCGTGTTTTCGCCAATACCATTAAAGAACATTTTGCCAAAGCCACCGAAATAAGGAGTGCCAGAGTCAAAAGCGATACTGTAGCCAACAACGAGCCATAAGATGGATGCGATACCTGCAATAGCGAAACATTGCATAAGTATGGATAAAACGTTTTTACTTCTTACTAGTCCACCATAAAAAAGTGCAAGTCCTGGTAGTGTCATAAAGAGAACGAGTGCCGTTGATGTCATGATCCATGCAGTATTAGCACCATTGATTTCATCGGCTGCGTAGCTAGTAAAAGGGAAGAGAAATAAAAGGGTGAGGGGGGTTGCAGCGGTTAAAAGTGAGGTGATAAATTTCATCGGAAGTCCATTTAATAAGTTTGTCTAAATAGGTTTCTATTATTGAGGGCAACTGCCACAGAGCTTAGAGCGCGTCTGGACCGGTTTCGCCTGTTCGGATGCGAATCGTTTGTTCTATATTAGTAACAAAGATTTTGCCGTCTCCAATCTTCCCTGTATTGGCAGCATTTGAAATGGCTTCAATTGCTGTATCAAGCATATCGGCAGAAACTGCCGTTTCTATTTTAACTTTAGGTAAAAAGTCGACCACGTATTCTGCACCACGATAAAGCTCGGTATGGCCTTTTTGACGACCAAAGCCTTTAACTTCTGTAACGGTTAAACCTTGGATGCCAACTGCTGCTAAGGCATCCCGAACATCATCAAGCTTAAAGGGTTTGATAATTGAGGTAATGAGTTTCATTCATGCTCCTTGGCTATTCATATGAGATATGTCAAAGAGTATAACTGTTAGAAGCTTAGTGCAATAGTATTGCACCACTGTGGGGCGATATTGTGACTTTATTGCACTATATTAGGGCGATGAGAGCTAGGGTGATGAGAGTTAGGGTGATGAGAGCTAGGGTGATGAGAGCTAGGGTGATAGGGTTAGAGTTAACATGTCTCTGAGCCTGTTTGTATGGAAAGTACCAAGATCATTGACGCATAGGCTTAATGTATCATGAGACCATTGCACGAAAGATATGACGGATATAAATGGCTTGAATTTCCTCTATTTCTGCTAAAAACTCGGCCAATAGCTCGGCTATTCCCCTCTTTTTTAGCAAAAATAGAGAAAATTACGCTCATTTTTCTCTCGCCATCCTTTCATGCAAAGGTCTCATCATGTTTGATTTTTTACAAATGAGGAATTTCAAGCTGGGTTTCACTACCTAATTGCGTGTCGATGATGTTAACAAGATAAATATCTGGGTTTGTGCTTGTGATGTTGACTGAAAAAGTATCGGTTGAGTAAAGCCAGTTATTACTAATTGCATTATCCAAGCTCGACTGGGTGTTTTGAAACAATTGTTGCGCCAGTAAGTTTAGGATTCTCCATTGTAGTTCTTGATTGAATGTTTTATCAGCGGCATCCTCATTTGGTATTGCTTCTCTGCTTTTATTTTCTGCATCTTCATTTTCTGTACCCTCATTTTCCGTATTTTCATTCGCTATCCCTATCCCAGTCAACGGATTGCTTGCAGTATAAAAAGAAGCAGTAGGGCTGAGCCTAATATGACTGGCATAACTCACACTAAAAAACGACATCAAAAAGATAAAGAATAAACGCTGAGTTGTTTTTATAGTGGGTATGGAGGGGAACATATCTAGCTCGTTTTAGATGATTTCGAGTAGTATCTATAAGCCCTATAGTGATGTGAATACATACCTAGATTACAAGTGACAGTTTTGTGATTAATGGGACGTTAAGGTTATTAACGTAGTTATTTAGCGTACCAACCGTATGCGATAGCAAAGCTTTATTTATTAGAGTGATTCCTCTATATTCTTGTCATGCAACAAAGTCCTCAGGAAATTCTAAAAACGATTTTTGGTTATGATGAGTTTCGTCATAATCAAGCAGACATTATTCAATCCCTTGTTACTGGTAAAGATGCCTTTGTACTCATGCCTACGGGCGGGGGCAAATCACTGTGTTATCAGATCCCTGCTTTAGTTCGTCAGGGCATTGGAGTGGTGGTTTCGCCATTGATTGCTTTGATGCAAGATCAGGTAGATGCATTGCGACAGGTGGGTATAAGAGCTGCTTTTATTAACTCTTCAATTTCGTTTATCGAAAAGCAAGACACTGAAGAAGCTATGTTGCGAGGCGAACTGGACATTCTTTATGTAGCCCCCGAACGTTTATTAATGGAACCGATGTTGAACCTGTTGGATCAATGTCATATATCGTTATTTGCTATTGATGAGGCACATTGTGTATCGCAATGGGGGCATGATTTTAGAAAGGAATATCAGCAACTGCATCAACTGGCTAGCCGATTTCCTAATGTGCCTCGAATTGCGCTGACAGCAACCGCTGATGCCAAAACGAGAGAAGAAATCCTTAATCAACTTAACCTGCAAGATGCGGGTATTTTTGTTAATAGCTTTGATCGCCCTAATATCCATTACACCATTGCTGAATCAGCCAGTAATGCACGGGCGAGTCTATTAAAGTTTCTGGATGATAAACACCCCGATGATGCTGGGATTATCTATTGTTTGTCGCGCAAGAAAGTCGAGAGTACAGCCGAGTGGTTAATGCAAAAAGGCCGTTTGGCGCTGCCTTATCATGCGGGTCTGTCGCAAGAGCAACGTAAGCAAAACCAGCAACGTTTTCTACGAGAAGAGGGCGTTATCATTGTCGCGACTATTGCCTTTGGAATGGGCATTGATAAACCAGATGTGCGCTTTGTGGCGCATTTAAGCTTGCCTAAAAACATAGAGTCCTATTATCAGGAAACGGGACGTGCAGGGCGTGATGGTGAACCAGCGGATGCATGGATGAGTTACGGTTTGCAAGATGTCATCTTCTTGCGACAAATGCTGGATAGCTCGGATGCTCAAGAGCAGTTCAAGCGAGTTATGCAGTTTAAATTACAAGCGCTATTGGCCATGTGTGAAATGGCGACTTGCCGTCGTCAGGCCTTGCTAGCTTACTTTGATGAAGAGATGGCAGAACCCTGTGGTAATTGCGACAACTGCCAAAACCCACCCGAAACATGGGATGCAACCAAGGCTGCGCAGATGGCTTTATCCTGCGTGTATCGAACAGGTCAACGATTTGGTGTGACTTATGTGGTGGATATTTTAGTCGGCAAAACTGATCAACGCATTGCCAACAACGGTCATGATCGTGTCAGTACATGGGGTATCGGTAAAGACTACACTCAGGTTGAATGGAAAGGTATTTTTCGTGAGTTGATTGCCTTGGGTTATCTCAGTGTTGATATGGAACATGGCGTGGTTAAACTGGTTGAGAAATCCCGTAACCTCTTAAAAGGCGCAGAAACTTTTATGGCGCGTAAGCAGCGCAAACAACAAAAGCTATCAAAAGCAGAAAAGAAAGTACGTGCGACGGTGGCAGAAGAAGATCAAGAATTGCACGAGGCATTACGCACCTTGCGTACCAAGCTGGCTACAGAGCAGGGCGTACCACCTTATGTTATTTTCCATGACTCGGTGTTGAACGACTTGTCAGTTTATCGGCCGACTACTGATGCTGGTTTCACGGCTATTCATGGGGTAGGTCAGGCCAAACTGGATAAGTTTGGTGAAGCGTTTATGGACATTATTCGTCAGCATCCTAAAGCAGATAGCGCAAAAACAGTTAAACCTAGAACGAGAGTTAATGCGGCTTTGAGTGATACCGTAAGTGATAGTTTGGAGCTTTTTAATCACGGTATGAGTGTTGATGATATTTGTGAAAAACGTGAACTAAAGCCTTCGACTATCTATTCACATCTAGCGAATGCGATTGAGGCGGGTGAGTTAGAAAGTAGACAAGTGCTGAGCGATACCGTTGAAGAAGCAGATATTCAAGAAATCGAAGCAATGGCTAAATATATGGAAATTAAAAACGGTGATGCTATGTCACCGCTATTTGAAGCGCTAGAAGAAAAGTGGGATTACGGTATCCTGCGCTGTGTGATGGCAGGGGTTGAGTAGAGAATGAAACTAGGAATTGACCGTCTATTAACGGACTCATCAATCAGAAAACCATTACTAGGAAAAAAGGTGGCTTTACTAGCTCACCCTGCTTCACTGACTAATGACTTCATCCCCTCAATAGATGCCTTAATGGCTTGTGATGATATTAATCTGGTTTCTTGCTTCGGCCCACAACATGGCTTACGCGGTGATAAACAAGACAATATGGTCGAAACCGAAAATACTGTAGATAGCAAGCATAATATCCCCGTGTTTAGTCTGTACGGAGAAGTAAGAAGACCTACGCAAGAAATGCTGGATACCTTTGATGTGCTTTTAGTGGACATTCAGGATGTGGGTTGTCGTATTTATACCTTTATTACAACGTTGTGCTATTTACTGGAAGACTGCGCCAAAGCAGGCAAAGCACTATGGGTACTAGACCGACCTAACCCCGCAGGCAGGCCTATCGAGGGCTTAACCCTGGAAGCAGGGCAAGAAAGCTTTGTAGGAATCGCACCTATCCCGATGCGACATGGCATGACGTTAGGCGAAATAGCGCTGTGGTATAAGGATTATAAGCAGCTTGATGTGGCATTAAACGTTGTTGAAATGAAAGATTATTCTATGCAAACTGCCACGGGTTATGGCTGGCCACAAGGGACAGATGATGCACTATGCTGGGTCAACCCTAGTCCTAATATACCTACACTAAATGCCGTAAGAACTTACCCTGGAACGGTACTGCTAGAAGGCACTACTTTATCTGAAGGGAGGGGTACAACCCGTTCGTTAGAAATGTTCGGAGCGCCAGATCTGGACATTCCCGCTGTGCTTAATAAGATGCAAGCGTTAGCACCACAATGGTTGCAAGGTGTGCGTATTCGTGAAGTTTGGTTTGAACCAACTTTTCATAAACACAGCGCAAAGCTATGTGCGGGCATACACTTGCATACGGACTATGCTGATTACGATCATCAGCAATTCAAACCCTTTCGCTTGCTTGTTTTATTCTTAAAAAGTATCCGTTTACTCTATCCTGACTATGACTTATGGCGAGATTTCGCCTATGAATACGAAGAAGGCAGATTGGCGATTGATGTCATTAATGGTGGGAGTTATTTAAGGCAGTGGGTTGATGATAGCGACTCAACGGTAGAGGATCTTGAAACGATACTTATTCATGATGAAAATAAGTGGTTTGAACAAACCTGTCACTATTACCTCTATAACTCCTAGGAGGCTGTCATACAACTTGATGGGGTGTGTCAACCTGTGAGTTTATAGCGATTTGTGCTTATTACATTACCTCAAGTTCTCAGGCAAGCTCTGTTGCGTACTTCATCAAAAGCGAGTATATATAACTTCGTTTATTAATGAGGGTTATTACTTTTTTTAACCTGAAAACATAGTTGGATCACAGAAAGCCATGCAGGTTTTAGTGTATGATTATTTCCTATTCTAAGAGTAATAATCATGCTTCTCACACTCAAAGGAGCAACACTCATTGAAAATTATTATTCTAGGTGCTGGACATACAGGCTCATCTGTAGCTGCTAACCTTGCTAAAGAAGGTAACGACGCTGTAGTAGTTGATATTAATCCAGCACGATTACGTGAATTACAAGATAGCGTAGATATAGCAACCGTCAATGGGTCAGGCACATTTCCTGATTCGTTACAGCGTGCGAATACGCAGGATGCTGATTTATTAATATCCGTGTTGCCACGCGATGAGGATAATATAGTTGCTTGTCAGATTGCTTGGGCGCTCTATCAACCTCCCTTTATCATTGCTCGTATCCGTAATATCCACTACCTCGATCACCCTGAAATATTCACCAAAGATAATATTCCTATAGATGAACTTATAAGCCCTGAAACACTAGTAACTAAATATGTGCAAAGTCTTATTCAATATCCAGGAGTTAGACAATTACATGGTTTTAAAAATAACTCACTAAAATTAGTATTACTAGATGTTGAAGCCAACACCCATGCGACCAATACAACTATTGATGCTTTATCATTGTTACTGCCTGAAATTCTTTGGTTAGGTCTGTTAAATGACGGGGTACTTGTCCCCATTAGCGATAGGACATCTGTTTTACAAGCAGATGATCAATTGTTGTTTTTGATCCCTGAAGAGAAGCTGGCAGATGCTGTTGCTTTATTCCAAAACGAAATAAAGCCATATACACGTATTATAATTGCAGGTGGTGGGCATGTAGGTAAACGTCTTGCGGTTCGCTTGCAAGATAACTATAAGGTGAAAATTATTGAGAAAGAGCCTAAGCGTGCCAGGTGTATAGCCGAGAATCTAGAAAAAACGATGGTACTTAACGCAGATGCTACGGATCCAGATTTACTGATTAATGAAGGTATTAGCAATAGTGATGTATTTTGTGCACTAACCTCGAGTGATGAAGCTAATATCCTTTCTAGCATGATGGCAAAGAAACTGGGCGTAAAGGAGACAATTTGTCTTGTTAATAAAACAGCTTATCTGGATATGATTCTTGCTAGTGCCATTGACACCGTATTTTCACCTGAAAAAATTACAGCAGCGAGTATATTGCGATATGTTCGCAGAGGTGGTGTCATCAATGTCTGTCCCTTACATGGTACATCTCTTGAAGTGGTTGAAATTGTGGTAGAAGGGAAGCAAGAGACATCTCGTGTAGTAGGTCAACAGATTGCCCATCTTGAACTTCCTGACGAAGTAATGATAGGTAGTATTATACGTGGCGATACACCACTTAGTTTTGATAGCCAAACAGTTATTGAGACGAGAGACCATCTTATTTTGGTTATGCCGATTAAACGGAGCACAGAAGTAGAAAAGTATTTTCAAGTGGTCGTATAGTAGTATCGTTACAATAAAATATTAAGGGTAACTACTCAGCTTACCCTCTATTTTGCCCAATAACTGCGTCGCCTACAGGGATGTAGGTGAGGAGCGAAAGCAGGACGTGGTAGCTTTGAAAGTGCTCATTTATACTTATAAACTGCGCGCTTTCGCCTTGCTCTTGAGTAAAATAGAGGGCAATCTGAGCAGTTACGAATTACGCTGAGTAGTTACTATTAATGGTTTCAAAAGTAATGACATACATCAGGAGACGGGGCTTCAGCCCCGTTAAGCCGAGACTGAAGTCTCGGTTCCATGAGTATGTGCCAATACATATGAAATCATTAATAGAGACCTTTGCACGAAAGGATGGCGAGAGAAAAATGAGCGTAATTTTCTCTATTTTTGCTAAAAAAGAGGGTAATAGCCGAGCTATTGGCCGATTTTTTAGCAGAAATAGAGGAAATTCAAGCCATTTTTATCCGTCATATCTTCCGTGCAAAGGTCTCTAATATAAACTGCGCGCTTTCGCCTTGCTCTTGAAAAAAGTAGAGGGCAATTTGAGCAGTTACGGATTACGCTGAGTAGTTACTACTAAAGAAACTCTGGCGGATTCTAGCCTCAGAAAACCGAATCATGACTTGTTCAGAGGTCCCTTAAGATAGTGTCATGAAAAGTGAAGTGATCTATGTCAATTCTATTTGTTAGGGAAGCCAATATGGATATTTTTTCAAATATTATCAATGTTCTGAGTTAATCATAGTGGATTTTCGATTACTACAAAAAATATTTGGACTCTTACTGATTATATTTAGTTTCAGTATGTTGCCGCCTATTTTAGTCGCTTATTTCGACTACCATCGTGATCAAATTACCTTCATACAAACGTTCTTCATAGTGTTAGCTATCGGCACACTACTGTTTGTGCCTGTTCGTCATTATGAAAAAGAGCTAAAGAATAGAGAAGGCTTTATCATTGTCACGTTATTCTGGATTATATTTAGTGGTTTGGGTGCAATTCCCTTTATGCTCTCTGATTATATCAGCTTGTCTTTTACAGATGCTGTATTTGAATCCATGTCTGGGTTTACTACCACGGGGGCAACGGTTATTAAGGGGCTAGATTACTTACCCCACTCATTACTGTTTTACCGTCAAGAATTACAATGGTTTGGAGGCATGGGAATCATTGTTTTAGCGGTTGCCATCTTACCCATTCTGGGCATTGGAGGAATGCAATTATTTAAAGCTGAGACGCCAGGTCCCGTTAAAGATGCAACGTTAACCCCTAGAATTACGGGTACTGCTAAAGCGTTGTATCAAATCTATCTCGTGATTACTATCTTGTGTGCAATTACTTATAAGTTATTAGGCATGGATTGGTTTGATGCGATATCTCACAGTTTATCGACCGTAGCCAATGGTGGCTTTTCGACCCATGATGCTAGTTTTGCCTGGTTTGATAGCGCAGCGCTAGAAATTGCCGCTATCTTTTTTATGGTGCTATCGGGTGTCAACTTCGCACTACATTTTACAGCATGGAATAGCCGAAGTTTGAAAGCTTATTGGCAGGATACAGAGTTTAGAGCTTATATTGGGATACTTCTTGTGAGTAGTCTGTTGATATCCATATACCTTGCCATACATGATGGCTATCAAACGGCCATGGCAGATTTACACCATGGATCCTTTCAGCTTGTCTCTTTTATGACGACCTCAGGTTTTGGTGTGGCTGAGTTTACAACATGGCCTACATTCATACCGGTACTACTAGTATTCTCTGGATTTATTGGTGGTTGCGCGGGGTCAACCGCAGGTGGAATAAAAGTTATTCGTATTGTGTTGCTTGCAAAACAAGGGTTGCGTGAAATAAAACAGCTGATTCACCCCAATGCATTATTATTCGTTAAGTTAGGTAAGGTAACAGTAGAAGAGCGTGTTAGCAGCGCAGTATGGGGGTTCTTTGGCTTGTACTTCGTATCGTTCACTGTCTTGATGTTATTGATGATGGCAGTGGGGGTCGATCAGGTAACGGCTTTCTCAGCCGTTGCCGCTTGTATTAACAATGTTGGTCCTGGTCTTGGAGACGTGGCCTCCAGCTTTATAGGGATGAATGATGTTGTAAAGTGGTTGGGTGTTTTTGCTATGTTACTTGGGAGGTTGGAAATATTCACAGTGCTAGTTTTATTTTCTCCCTCTTTTTGGAAAAGTTAATAGTGCTAAGATCCCTAAGATGCTTGAACAGTACGCTTTTTGTTATCTAATTCAACGAAGATATACATACCAATATTAATCAATAGCGCCAGTACAGCTGTTCCCATTGTTGCCCATACAGCGCCCATAATTCCGTACTTGGGTATCAACAGTGCATTTAATCCAATATTAAGTGTGCCCGTTAAAATAGAAGCGAATGAGAGTTGTAAAAAATAACCGCGACCAATCCATTGAACACTTAAAATAGCGGTAGCAGTAGAGACAACCACCCAAACTAGTAAGTATTGGAAAATGGTAACCGCTTGCGCAAACTCTTCACCCGCTAGCCACAGTAGCCACCATTTGGCAGTAAAACCCGTGAATAGAGCCGCACCGATCATAAAGGCAAGTGTTAAGAATAGCAGTTTCTTTTGATGCCCCCAAATGGCGTGCACACCTTTGCGTGATAGCTCACCTTGTAATACCGTCATCACCGCATAAGGGACGATCATCATCATCAGGCTGGTTTGTACCGCCATTTGATAAATTCCCGTTTGTGCGTTGCCCAAGTAAGCACTCACCATAACAATATCTATGTTGGTCAGCATGACTGCACCGATGATGTTGAGGTGCATTTTCATGCCATCAGTTAGCAGGTCTATATAATTATCACGCTTAAAGTGTATAGCACCTGTTTTTCTTTTTAGTAATTCTTTAATGCCCCCCCATGCAACTACCGCTTGCCATAGGAGCTTGGATAGTAAAACGCCTAATACGCCAAGACCAGAAACAACGACCAGAAGTACGATAGATAATGCATTGGATGTGCTACCAATGATTTGGTATTTGTTATAGACATTGAGCTTGTCTTCTATATTAAGAAGCGACTTAGTAAAGGCATCCCAGAGTATGAGCGGGAGTGTAATAAAACCGACTATCAGTGGAATAAGTGGGGTTTCACCAAACAGATTGGGCAACCCTAGATAGTGTCCACCAACATACAGAAAAGCAATTAGTGACCAGCTAAAGGCTGTGATAATAATGGTATGAACTGAAAGCATTCCCATTGCACCAGAAAGCCAAGTTTCACCACGTTTTTTTGATGCTTTGAAGACAAGAACTGTACTAAGGCTTAAATCCCCGATATCGGTAAAAATAAGTACCCATGTAGAGATGGTTGCCACAATACCTCGGCCTTCAGGCCCAAGCCATCGTGCGGTGATTGAAATGGCAATAATACTTAATAAAACAGCGTATATTTTAGCGCCAGAAGTCTGGATGATTTTAGATAAAATAGTGGGCATTGTTGTATAAGGTAGCCAATGATGGAGCATTAAAAAGCCAAGTATGCTGGTGTTGATTAAGGAACCTCTGATCAACTCATGATTCGTTTTTCTGAGGCTAGAATCCGCCAGTTTTTCGCTATAAAAGTGACCAATAGCTACGGCTATTGCTAACTTTTCTATCAAAAACCTGACAAATTCTATCTCTCAGAAATTCCGATCAGACTTAATCAGAGATTCCTTAAGGCTTTTAGGGTCAAAAAAGTGTGCCTGCGATTGTATATCAAAAGAGGTCTTAGGTATCAGTAAAACAGATTAAACGACTGAAAACAGGGTTAATAAAAATAAATTAATTAAAATCAATATCTTAACAGAGGCTTTAGCGTTCTATTATAAGCTTGATCAAGGCACTAATAAAATGCCCGAAAGCCATTGTATCTGCTATAATTACGCAGTTTTTTTATTAGCAAAATAGTGACCCCAAACTATGGCTAACTTTGCCAAAGAAATAATCCCTATAAACATTGACGATGAGATGAAGCAATCCTACCTGGATTACGCTATGAGTGTCATCGTTGGTCGTGCGTTACCCGATGTTAGAGACGGTCTAAAACCTGTTCACAGACGCGTTTTATACGCGATGCAAGACCTCAATAACGACTGGAATAAACCCTATAAAAAGTCAGCACGTATTGTCGGTGACGTCATCGGTAAATACCATCCTCACGGTGATACTGCGGTTTATGACACTATCGTTCGAATGGCTCAGCCATTCTCCATGCGCTACATGCTCATTGATGGTCAAGGTAACTTCGGTTCTGTCGATGGTGATTCACCTGCTGCAATGCGTTATACGGAAATCCGTATGGCGAAAATTGCCCATACGCTATTAGCCGACCTTGACAAAGAAACAGTTGATTTTGTTGAAAACTACGATGGTTCTGAGACTCAGCCTTCCGTACTTCCTGCCCGCCTTCCTGCTTTGCTAGTTAATGGCTCTTCAGGTATCGCGGTAGGTATGGCAACTAACATACCGCCTCATAACATCACTGAGATTATTAACGCATGTATTGCTTTAGTTGATAATCCAGAAGCCGATATTACTGACTTAATGCAGCATGTGCCTGGTCCTGATTTCCCAACAGCTGGAATCATCAATGGTGCACAAGGTATTCATGAAGCTTACCGTACAGGTCGGGGCAGGATTCGTGTTCGCGCTAAAGCTGAGTTCGAGGTCAATAAGCGTTCTGGCCGTGAAAGTATCGTGGTTTACGAGCTACCTTATCAGGTCAATAAAGCACGCTTACTTGAAAAAATAGCAGACCTAGTTAAACAAAAGAAAATTGAAGGCGTTGCAGAATTGCGCGACGAGTCTGATAAAGACGGCATGCGTATGGTGATTGAGGTAAAACGCGGCGAAGTGCCAGAAGTGATCCTTAACAACCTGTATAAACAGACGCAAATGCAGACTGTTTTTGGCATTAACATGGTGGCACTAGTTGATGGTCAGCCAAAACTACTTAACTTAAAACAGATTCTAGAAGCTTTCCTAAAACATCGTCGCGAAGTAGTTACACGTCGTACCATATTCAATCTCCGTAAAGCACGCAACCGTGCGCATATCTTAGAAGGTCTAGCGATAGCGTTGGTTAATATTGATGATGTTATTGAACTCATCAAAGGCTCTGCTAATCCTGCTGAAGCGAAACAAGGTCTACTTTCTCGTGCCTGGAACCCTGGTATGGTAACTGGCATGCTAGAGCGTACAGACGGTGATAGTGATGCCTCAAAACCTGAGAACCTAGATGCAAGATTTGGTCTAAAAGAAGATGGCTATTGGCTATCAGAAGCACAAGCACAAGCCATACTTGAACTGCGTTTACATCGTTTAACAGGTCTTGAGCAAGATAAGATAATTAAAGAATATAAAGAGTTAATGGCGATCATTGATGACCTACTTGATATTCTTGGCAGTGTTGGTCGCTTAATGCAGGTTATCCGTGAAGACTTGTTGCTGATGATTGAAGAATTTGGCGATGAGCGTCGTACGGTAATCAATCAAATCGGTGAAGATTTGGGTGATATTGATCTAATCCCAGAAGAAGATGTAGTCGTAACCCTTTCTCATGCGGGTTACGCTAAAGCACAGCCGATAGATACCTATTCAGCACAACGTCGTGGGGGTCGTGGTAAAGCGGCAACTAAGATGAAAGATGAAGATTTCATCGAAAAACTATTTATTGCCAGCACTCATGACACGTTATTGTGCTTCTCAAGCAAAGGTAAGTTGTACTGGTTGAATGTGTATCAAATACCTATGGGTAGTCGTACCTCGCGCGGTCGTCCCATGGTGAACTTGCTCCCGCTTGAAGATGATGAGCGTATCCGCGCTATCTTGCCTATTCGTGAATATGAAGCGGATAAATTTGTCTTTATGGCAACCTCAAACGGCACAGTTAAGAAAACTGAATTAACACATTTCTCTAACCCAAGAAGTAACGGCATTATTGCTATTGACCTACGTGAAGGTAATGACCTGATTGATGTAGCGCTGACAGAAGGTGACTCTGAAGTCATGCTATTTGCTAATTCTGGCAAAGCTATTCGCTTTAATGAAACCGATGTACGTGCAATGGGACGTACCGCAGCAGGTGTTCGTGGTATTAAGCTAGGTGACGACCAAGAAGTGAATGCACTGATTATTGTGGACGACGGCAAACTACTGATGGCCACTGAAAATGGTTACGGAAAACGAACACCACCCGAGCAATTTGCCACACAAAAACGGGGTGGAATGGGTGTGATCTCGATTAAAACCTCTGAGCGAAATGGTCGTAGTATTGGTGCAGTACAAGTTCAGGAAGATGATGAGATTATGATGATCACCAATGGCGGTATTTTAGTGCGTACCTCGGTTGATCAAGTCTCTGAAACTAGTAGAAATACTCAAGGTGTTAAGCTGATTCGTCTTGATAAAGGTGAGTTACTGACTGAGATTGAACGTATTGAGATTTTGCCTGGTGTTGATGATGATATAGATGAAGGCGGGCAAGCAGATCAAGCAGAAGGTGATGATGTTGAGGTGGGTGATTCTGAGTAATTACTACGCAACTGCTCAGCTTACCCTCTACTTTGCCTAATAGCTACGTCGCCTACAGAGATGTAGGTGAGGAGCGAAAGCAGGACGCGGTAGCTTTGAAAGCGCTCATTTATACTTATAAACTGCGCGCTTTCGCCTTGCTCTTGAACAAAATAGAGGGCAATCTGAGTAGTTACATTAATTACTAGTTTTAACCCTTGCAAACACCGCCCTCAACCCTCTCCTTAAGGAATCTCTGAATAACTAAAAAATATATTTCAAATACCCTTAAATTTGTAATTTTTTGAAAAAATATCTT
>JALXAX010000123.1 GCA_026991755.1 Thiotrichaceae bacterium
TTTCTGAGGCTAGAATCTGCCAGCTTTTCGCTATAAAAGTGACCAATAGCTACGGCTATTGCTAACTTTTCTATCAAAAACCTGACAAATTCTATCTCACAGAAATTCCGATAAGAGTTAATCAGAGATTCCTAAGCGTGTATTTGATTAATCGATACACATAATAGTGACGTTTTTTAAAAAAAAGAGATTATATCGTAAATAATGGCAAAATTAGGAATAGATTTAGGTGGCACAAAAATAGAAATTATTGCCTTGGATGATCAGGGCAAAGAACACTTTCGACAGCGGTTAGCCACACCACAAGGTGATTATCAGTCGATTATTAACACCATCTCTCATCTTATTGATGAAGCTGAAAAAGTAGTAGGCATTAGTGAGTGTGTGGGGATCGGAGCACCAGGTGCCATTTCCCCCGCCACGGGCTTAATGAAGAACTCAAATTCAGCCTGTTTAAATGGAAAGCCTTTTTTGGACGACTTAAAAAAAGCACTGGGTAAAGTGGTTATTATTGAAAATGATGCTAACTGCTTTGCATTATCTGAAGCGGTTGACGGAGCGGCAAAAGGTAAAGAAATCGTTTTTGGAGTTATTATAGGAACCGGAACAGGTGCAGGTGTTGTGATCAATCAGCAGGTTATCCGAGGCGCTAATGCCATCTCAGGTGAATGGGGACATAACCCCCTACCGTGGCCTAACACTAATGAACTACCTGGCTTGGATTGTTATTGTGGCAAGCAAGGCTGTATCGAAACGTGGCTGTCAGGCGTGGGTATTTCCAGGAACTTCGAGAAAAGCTATCAGCGTACATTAACAGCAGAGTCAATCGTGCTAGCCGCAGAAGTAGGAGACCAGGCTTGTGAACAAGCACTGCGTGATTATGAAGATAGGCTAGCGAGAGGCTTGGCACATGTTATTAATATACTCGACCCGCAGGTGATTGTGCTGGGCGGTGGCATGTCGAATATAGCTCGCTTGTATCAGAATGTACCTGCACGCTGGGGGCAGTATGTATTTTCAGATAGTGTGAGTACGCGATTAGTGCCTCCTATGTATGGAGATTCTAGTGGCGTACGAGGCGCAGCTTGGCTGTGTAACAAAAACTGAGCGTTATAGATTGAGTTTGTGCCGAGAAACCCCACCGGATATGTTCGGAGGTTCCTTAAAGTTGATTTACAACCAAGGATTAAGTAACTTCAAGGGTTCAATCCCCTCAAAATCTTTGCTATTTCGTGTAACCAATTGTAAATGATGTTGTAGGGCAATCGCCGCTATTTGTGCATCAGGGAAATCAATAGGTCTACCTTTTTTTGTACGTTGCTTTATAACATCGGCATAAAAGGGTGAAGAAAATAAATCAAAAGATAACGTTCTTTTTTCGAATAAGTCTAATACTATCTTTGCGGTATTCGCTATCTTTTCCTTACGTTTACCATCATCCAATAATGCAACACCTTGTAATATTTCTGCGTGAGTAACCGAGCTAATAAAAGAGAACTCAGCAGGTGTTTGATCAAGTACACCAATCACACGAGGATTAGGAGAAACTTTCATCAACTCCGACAATACGTTCGTATCTAACAGAATCATCCAAAATCCTTATCTGAAAAGTCAAGGCTCTTTCTGTCCGATGATTTCTTCTTGCGATTAGGCAAAGCAATCTCCTCATCGTCTGTTAATGTGTATTCACCAACGGCTTCACGAATACACGAAGCGATGCCTTTTCTGGAATGTTTATTCTGATCAGAGAATAACTCGGTGAATATAACTCTTGCCTCAGCTTCCATTGAACGACCGTTATGAGCTGCCTGAAGGCGTAACTTTTGTTTAATCTCGTCATCAAGTTGACGGATGGTTAGACTAGCCATTATCTGCTCCTTTCTATAATGATTTCATTGCAATCATTGTGCGCTTTGATTGCAATGAAATCAAATTAAATAGAATGGGGTAATTAGTTAGACTTGATCAGTGCTTTCTAAGCTTGCGAAATTGTCCTGGTGCCATAGACTCAATTTGCTTGAAAGCTGCATAAAAATTAGATTGGGAAGTAAAGCCTACTTCCAGTCCAATGGATAGTACGGATGCTTTAGGTTCTTCAATCAGCAACCGTTTGGCTTCGTTGATTCTATATTCTCGTAAATACTGAGAAAAGCCCTTTCCCAAACGAGTATTGATAAGCTCAGACAGCTGATGAGGGGATACTTTTACTGCTTCAGCCAAGGTGCTAAGTTGTAAATCTTCATGGTTATAGAGTTTATCTTTGGTCATCAATGCTTCTATTTTTTCTAGTGTTCCATCAACATCAATATTTTCAAGTGTGGAGGCACTATAAGATGCTTGCGCAGCTTCAGAGACTTCGGTGGTAATACTAGGCGAGCGCAATAAAATCAGATCAGTCACAAAAAAAGCTAAGCCAATATTAATCGCGTAATAAGCATAGAAGATTTCTTTACTCAGGATGGGTATAAACAAGCCAAGTATCAAAACGGTGATGGCAATCACAAACATCAGCGCTAACGCTAAAATCTCTTGCTTAAAGCGACTTCGTTGATCACGCAGTTGATACAGCGTATAGGCAAGCCAAATCACGTAACCCGCGCCGATAAAGAAAGAAACAGGTTGTGCCATTTCATAGGGGATAAAGGGCGCTATCAGGATAGGCACAAGGTGCAACCACTGGATGGGTGAATAGCTACTCTTCGCTTTTAACCAGGTTTTACTAAAGAAATAAAACGAGGGTGCGACGGTAAATAAACAAAGGTTGTAAAACGTTGGATGTAGCCAATCACCGCTGAACTCATCGGGATGTAAAAAGTGGTAATGCACAATTTGTAAACCCGCCAAGCTTGCGAGTAATGAGATACCTGCTAAGCGTGGCAGCAGGTTGTCTTGGTACTCAGAACAGCGGAAGTGGGTGATGAGTAAAAGCAATGCACTGAACACCGAAAAGCCAATCCATAAAGTCGCTAGTATTGAGATCATAAGGTTGGCTCATTGAGTGCAGGCAGGGGGTTAATAATCGCTAAAGCATCATCCCATAGTTTGCTGAGTGTTTGATGATGCAAGTCGTCATTTAGACTGCTGTAAAAAGTAATTTTCCCTGATCTATCGGATGAGGTGGGCGTATTGCAAAGTTGGTTTTGTTGTAAAATTCGCTCTAGTTGGGTTGCTACGGGTTTCCCCGTGTCTAAAATAGTGATGTCATGCCCAAGTACATCACGTATTTTTGTTAATAAGAAAGGATAATGCGTACAGCCAAGAATAATGGTATCTGCTTTATGATCGACCATATCTTGCGTGTATTCGTGGATCAATGTTGAGAGGTTATCAGGCGTGTCATGTTGCTCAACCGCTTCGACCAAGCCTGGGCAGGATTGTGTAATCACTTTAACATCATGTGCATAGAGACTAATCAGCTCCTGCAAACGATTACTTTGAATGGTGCGATGTGTTGCTAATATACCGATGACTTTGTTTTCACTAAGCTCGGCAGCGGGCTTTATAGCAGGCTCTACACCGACAACAGGGATGCTTAAATGCTCACGTAAATAGTAGATGGCTTCGGTGGTTGCGGTATTACAGGCTATGACCAACGCTTTGATATGATGGCTTAATAAGAACTCAGCCAGTTGCAAACTACGCTTTTGAATGAAATCGACAGGTTTATCCCCATAAGGAGCATTGGCTGAATCTGCGATATAAATGAGATCTTCGTGGGGTAGTTGTTTCTGGATTTCTTTTAGAATAGAAATACCACCTACCCCAGAATCAAAAATTCCGATGGGGGATGTTGAAGATGGTTGAGGGGATTGTTTCACTGGCTTAAATTCATTTCGCTGAGCTAGCTCGGTTAAATAGTAGCTAGATTGCCTTTGGACTGTAGCCACGCTTTGCGGTCAGCCGCGCGTTTTTTGCCTAGTAGTTTATCCATTACAATATCCGCTGAACCTTCATCATCGATACTCAACTGCATGAGTCGACGAGTATCAGGGCTCATCGTAGTTTCACGCAGCTGTAAGGGGTTCATCTCACCTAAGCCTTTGAATCGGGTTACGCTGATTTTTCCTTTCTTCTTTTCTGCTTCGACGCGATCCAAAATAGCTTGACGCTCTTCGCCATCCAATGCGTAAAAGATCTCTTTGCCGACATCAATACGATAGAGCGGTGGCATGGCGACAAATAAATGACCTGCTGTAACCACAGGACGGAAATGTTTAAGGAAGAGGGCGCAAATTAACGTGGCAATGTGGGCGCCATCAGGGTCGGCATCCGCCAATATACAAATCTTGCCATAACGCAGTTTGCTGAGATCATCTCTACCTGGGTCTACACCAATGGCGACAGAAATATCGTGTATTTCTTGTGAGCCTAAGACCTGATCCTGGTGTACTTCCCAGGTATTAAGAATCTTGCCTCGTAACGGCATAATCGCTTGAAAATCACGCGAGCGGGCTTGTTTGGCAGAGCCTCCTGCTGAGTCACCCTCTACCAAAAATAGCTCGGTTAGGCTTAAATCTTGTGAAGAGCAGTCGGCTAATTTGCCCGGTAACGTAGGGCCGCTAGTAACTTTCTTACGCACAATTTTTTTGCTGGCACGTAAGCGTTTCAAACCATTTGAAATACAATGTTCAGCTAGCTTTTCACCGATATCTGCGTTCTTGTTAAGGAACAGGCTGAATGCATCTTTAGTCACCCCAGCGACAAAGCTGGCGGCTTGACGTGATGATAGGCGTTCTTTGGTTTGCCCTGAGAATTGAGGCTCTTGCATCTTGTAAGAGAGTACAAAACTAACACGCTCCCAGACATCATCAGGGGCTAGCTTTAAACCGCGTGGTAATAATGAACGAAACTCGCAAAACTCGCGTAATGCCTCAGTAACACCTGTACGCAAGCCATTGACATGCGTACCCCCTTGAATAGTAGGGATCAGGTTTACATAGCTTTCCTGCACACATTCGCCACCTTCAGGTAGCCAGATAATAGCCGAGTCAGCGGTTTCTTTTTCGCTACTGAAGCTCGCCATAAAGGGTGTTTCTGGCAATGTTTCGAACTCGCTGACGGCTTCGATCAAATAGTCTTTTAAACCATCTTCGTAATACCATTCAGTGGTTGCTTCATCGGTACCCTGCTTGGCTTCTTCGGTAAAGGTGATGTGCAAACCAGGGCAAAGTACCGCCTTGGCACGTAAGATATGTAATAGTTTTTTTACCGAAAAACGTGAGCTGTCAAAGTATTGGCTGTCTGGCCAGAAGTGCAGCGTTGTGCCCGTGTTTTTCTTACCGACTTTACCAATCACTTCTAAATCAGAAGATTTATAGCCATCTTCAAATATCATTTGATGTTCTGCACCGTCACGTTTAATGCGCACATCTAATCGTTTGGATAAGGCGTTAACAACCGACACTCCTACACCGTGCAAACCACCAGAAAATTCGTAGTTTTTATCAGAGAATTTACCCCCTGCATGTAGCGTAGCCAAGATAACCTCAACCCCAGGTACTTTCTTTTCGGGATGGATGTCTACAGGCATGCCACGACCATTATCAGTCACCGATAGCGAACCATCCACATATAACGTCACATCAATTTTATCAGCGTGTTTGCCTAAAGCTTCGTCCACACTGTTATCAATCACCTCTTGAGCCAGGTGATTAGGGCGAGTGGTGTCGGTATACATGCCAGGACGTTTACGCACGGGGTCTAAGCCACTAAGAACTTCAATGTCGGAGGCGTTGTAATCTGTTGTCATTAGATGAGTAAAAGGTTAGTAAAATCAGTGTTGATATTACCTGTAAAGAGGGCTTACAGCTAGTGGAAAGGTATTTCTCTGTCTATCACTCTTTATGAAAAAGCCTAATGCATCCGTTGGTCGTTCTATATACCGTTTTTGAAGTTCTATCTGTATGATAAATTGCAAAAAATAAGATGGACAACAATAGCCGTTGATATGTCAGAAAATAATAAAAAGATAATGATTACAGAGTGTTTCAAACGACAGTTCCAAAAGGAGCAAGTTGAGGCTTTGTATGGTAGTAGCATATTTTCAGCTATTGCATCAGCTATGATGGCTACGGTTGCTTATTTCTTGCTTATCTCTAGTCTTGCAGAGGTAAAATACCCATTTGTTTGGGTGGCTATCATTTATGCTATTTCTATAGTGCGGGTTATTGATGCTCACTTATATTATAAAACGAATGAGGACAAACGGAACAATACCTATTTACTAAATCGCTTTGCTATAAGTTCTACTTTGGGTTCGATGGGTTGGACCATGTTGTTATGGATCTATTTCCCTGAAGTATCGCTAATGCACCAGTTTTATTTAATTTTTCTTACTATGGGTATAGCTGCTTTTACAACGGCTTCGCTTTCTTACCATTTTGGTATTGTTTTATTATTCTTAATGATGCTGATTTCACCTATTGAGGTAAGATTAATATTGGATAATACGGGTAACTATAATGTGCTCGCATTTATGATCCCCATGTTTTTCTTGTTTCAGGTGGATAGTGCACGACGCATTAATAAAAGATATATAGATAATATTAAATCGCATATCGAAATAAGGTATGCAGATAAAGAAAATAAAGACCTGATGTACGCGGTAGACCAACATAGCATCGTTAATATTACCGATGTATCGGGTGAAATTATTTATGCTAATGACAAATCAGCAGAGATTAGTAAATATTCGAAAGAATACTTGATAGGAAGTACACATAGTCTGTTGAGGTCTGGTGAACACTCTGATTCTTTCTGGGAAAACATGTGGCGTACTTTAAACCGAGGAGAGGTTTGGCATGGAAAGATAAAAAATAAAGATCGATATGGTGATGATTATTGGATCGACTCATCTATTGTTCCTTTTAAAGGTAGCAATGGTAAGCCTCACCAATATATTTCAATTAGTACCGACATTACACAGATTGCTATGCTACAGAAACAAAGTGTCAGTGATCGTAGTGATGCTTTGGTCCGAGCTAAAGTAGCGCAAATACTACAGGGTCAAAAAAATCTAAAAGAGCGTATGAAGCAGTCATTAGAGGTGATCTTTAATGACTTGGGGTTGGGTGTTAAAGGACATTTAGGGGTGTTACTTATATCGGCTGGAAGTCATCCAGATAAGTTGTTTGTCTCATACCAACAAGGTGATGATGCTAAAAGAGATGCTCGGTGTACGCAACACATGGTCGCTTTATGTTCACGTGCCGTCTATTCAGGCAGATTAGTTATTTCGGATACCTGTTATTCAGGACCTCAACCGTTGATTAACGAGACGGATTCGTTGTCTTCAAATGGAGAACATGGTCACTATATCGTTCCACTGGTATACAACACCAAAGTGCTAGGTATTTTATATGTGAATACCGATCCCAATCCGACCAGAGAGCAATCACGCCTAGACACATTGCGCTATATTGGTAATTTATTTGGAATGGCAATAGCCAACCAATCCATAAAAAATAATTTACATAAAGCTAAGAAACACGCTATGGAAATGGCACAAGCCAAGTCAGATTTTCTAGCCAATATGAGCCATGAAATTCGTACTCCCATGAATGGGGTACTAGGTATGTTAAATCTTCTACAAGATATGCCTATTGATAAGCAAAGTAAGAGCTATGTAGATACGGCTCAAAGTTCAGCCAGTATGTTGCTCAATGTGATCAATGATATTTTGGATATCTCTAAAATTGAATCGGGTAAATTGCATATTGAGCAGATTAATTTTGATCTTAGACGTTCTATAGAGGATATAACCGAACTGCTCTCCAAGCAGGCGCATGAGAAAGGTATCGAACTATTGACCTTTATATCTCCCGAACTGAAGACTTATGTAAGTGGGGATATGCTGCGTATACAACAGGTTATAAACAATTTAATTAGTAATGCTACCAAGTTTACGCATGAAGGAGAGGTGTCTGTTAGCTTGTTAATGGTTCACGAGTCATCGGAAGAGGTGAGATTTCGTTTTGAAATAAAAGATACAGGTATTGGGATTCCAAAAGAAAAACAAACGGCTCTCTTTCAGGCATTTACTCAAGCAGATACCTCAACCAGCCGCGAGTACGGTGGCACGGGTTTAGGTTTGGCTATATCCAAAAAACTGATCGAAATGATGGGTGGAGAAATAGGTGTAGAGAGTGTGGTGGGTAAAGGCTCTACCTTTTGGTTTGAGTTGCCTTTTGGCGTCATCTCTCAAGTGGACGTGGCTTATAATAGCTTGCATAAGTTACGTATTCTTATTCTTGATGACAATAAAACCAATTGCATGATATTAGAAAATTATGTAGAAAGTTGGGGAGCCTTTAGCACGGTTTGTAATGAGCCTGAAGCCGGTATAACAGAGTTGATCAATGCACAGAAGCAACAACAGCCTTTTGATGTGTTACTGCTTGATATGCAAATGCCAGGAATGACAGGGAAAGAGGTTGCTACAAAAGTAAAAAGTTTAGTTGAACTCAATGACCTTAGGGTTATTTTGTTAAGTTCGATGGGAATCGAATCATCAATGAATGACAAAGGTTTGTATGACTTGATGCTCAATAAGCCTATTAGACAATCTCAGCTTTATGACGCAATAAGCACCGTTAGAAATAAAGAATTTATTGATAATCAGCAGTCAAAAGTAGCTAATGGATCGCAGCAAGCGGCTACAACAACCAATGATGTACTTGATGAAAATAATCGATCGAGATTACAACCATTAACTGGCAAGGTGTTATTTGTTGATGACAGTAAAGTTAATCAGTTTGTCGGTAATGAATACTTAACCAAATTAGACTTAGGTTTCGATATTGTAGTCAATGGTGATGAAGCATTAAGAGCTAGAATGGAAGGTGACTTTGATTTGATCCTTATGGACTGTCAGATGCCCGTCATGGATGGCTATGAAGCCACTCAAAAAATTAGACAATTTGAGCAGGCAACCGATACGAAGGCCGTTATAATTGTTGCACTCACGGCTAATGCCATGCAGGGTGACCGAGAAAAATGTATAGCAACAGGTATGGATGATTATTTGGCGAAGCCTTATACGGTGGAAGAGCTACATCAAACCCTATCTAGATGGCTACCTGTTGCTGAAGTAGAAAAAGTGCGTGATCGTGAGGATGTAGTGGAGTCCGTATAAGTGACTACTTCAAATACTTTAATTGTTGCTTTAAGTGGTCTATTTCATCCAATAATTCTAGTGCTAATGCAGCCCCAGCGATATTAACGCCTAAATCATGTTTTAAACGTAGCGCTTTATCGACGCGGATTAATGCTGCTTGATGGAAGCGCCATTGACTGCTTGTTACTCCTTTAGTAGGGCTAATTACGCCATGTTCGATTAATTTGATAACGGTTTCAGCGGGTGTATGACAGTTATGACAAATTTCCACTAAGGTAAGAGAAGCTCCTTCTTCAAGAATATTCCCCGATAATACGTTGATGGTGGATGTGCTCATGGGTATCTCCTCTTAGAATAAATAACTACGTGGGTTGAAATCAATCTCATCACGCATTTTTTCATTAAGCTCTTTAACGTTGCTAAGTGATGATGGTGGTAAAGCAATTTGTAATACGACAAAGAAATCACCGGCTTCTTTTCTAGGCAAACCCTTACCTTTAAGACGTAACTTACGTCCTTGTTGAGAGTCAACGGGAATAGTCATAGCTACTTTTTTACCATCGGGTGTAGGTACACTTATCTTCGCTCCAAGCGTTGCTTCCCATGGGGTCACCGGTGCGTTTAGATAAATATCCTTACCATCAACCGTGTATAAACGATGTTGATTGAAACCGATTTCTAACAGTAAATCACCGCGCTCACCTCCACCTAAGCCAGGGTTGCCTTGCTTACTTAAACGAATCGTTTGGCCTTCTTTTATACCCTTGGGGATTTTCACTTTTAAGGTGCGATGCTTGTTGATTACTTGCCCTTGTTTATTCACTTCAGGCATTTGTAAGGTAAAAGACTGGCTAGTGCCATTGATTGAGTCTTCTAGGTCAATCATGACTTTGGCACGTACATTTTCTCCTTTCGATTGAAAACCGCCAGAGCCAGCCCCTGCGCGAGAATGATAATACTGCGAACCATTAGCGCCCGCGCCACCACCGAAGAGGTCTTCAAAAAAACTGCTATAATCTTGTGCATTTCCTTGTGTGTAGCCACCTTGACCAAAGTCGAAATTTTGTTCCCAATCAGGTGGTGGTTGAAAGCCTTCCTGACCTGCTTTCCAGTCTGAACCTAATTGATCATAAGCTTTACGCTTTTCAGGATCTTTCAGTACTTCGTAAGCCTCACCGACTTCTTTAAACTTACCCTCAGCATCGGCCTCCTTACTGACGTCAGGATGATATTTACGTGCAAGTTTACGGTAGGAACGCTTAATATCGGTTTGGCTTGCGTCTTTTTTTACACCCAGTATGTTGTAGTAATCTTTATATTCCATAGTGCCTCACATTATTAGCTTTTAGGAGTCTCTGAACAAGTCCCAGTCATTTACCAGAAGTTACTTTAATAGCTTTCAGATTATGACCATCTGTTCGTTTTTCAAGTGTTTGATCAATTGATATCTAAATAGCTATCAATAATGAAACGATATGAGTAATTTTAGACCTCACCGTGAGATCGTTGCATGAAAGAATTCAAGCCATTTTTATTCATCATTTCTTTAGTACAAAGATCTCACCATATATTATTTATGGTTTTTATGTAACAAGATGTCATGTTGCTGACACTTGTCTATTAAATATAAGAAAAAATAGAGGATAAGTGAACGTGCAGGAGGAAAGAAGAGGTGTAAAGAGAGTAATTCATGAGGGGGTAAGAAGATTGAGGATTAAAGAAGAAGGGCGGTCGTGGGAGAAAAAAACAACCAGAATCATGCTGACTCTGGTTGTCTATATAATGAGCTAATCAACCTAGTACTCCAACAAGTTAGGTTTGATGGATACAGCGAGCCAGGAAGCGGTTAGCCGCTAGGCGCGTCTTGCAGGGAATGGTTGTTCCCTTCACAAAAGGCGCAACAACGCGGATGACCGCTTCCTGGCTCGCCCGAAGGGAGCAACCCAAAGCGCTCAATACTGCGTTATGGGTCTTGCCAAGGGAACAACCATTGCCTGCAACCCAAGCCTTGTCTTGAACGCTTTGGATTGCTCTGTATCCATCAAACCTAAGTTGATGGAGTACTAGGTAGCCATACCCTTGATCATATAGAAGAACAAGATAGACAGTATCGCGCCAGCAGGTAGAGTGATGACCCAAGACATAAAGATATTACCTACCACACGTAAGTCGATGGCCGCAATACCACGCGCCATGCCTACACCTAGTACAGCACCTACTAAGGTCTGAGTCGTCGAGATAGGTGCGCCTGTGTAGGTGGCTAGTACAACGGTTGTTGCGGCACCAATTTCAGCTGAGAAGCCACGGCTAGGGGTAAGTTCTGTAATGCTATGTCCCACAGTAGCGATTACTTTATAACCGTAAGTGGCAAGGCCAACCACAATACCAATACCACCTACCAATAATACCCAAACGGGCACGCCAGCTTTAGCGGCTACCGCACCTGATTTAGCAATACTAATGACCGCAGCCATAGGGCCAACTGCATTAGCAACATCGTTAGAGCCGTGTGCAAAGGCCATTGCCGATGCGGTGAAAACCATCATTACGGCAAAGATCTTCTCTACATTAGTGTAGGCGAAGCGTTTGTCATCTTTGGAGTCAAATTTGATACGGCGAATGAGAAACGTTCCTAGCAGAGTCAGTCCGACACCTACAGCAACAGCAATCCCAACAGCCTCGGTATCACTGAAGTCTAATCCGATATGTTTAAGTCCCTTTTTGATAGTCACCATGGCAATAACAAAACCCACTAAAAATAGATACATGGGGCCATATTTAAGTGCGTTTTTAAAGGGGTCATCGGTATTAAGAATGAGTTTTTGAATACTGGTAAGGACACTAAAAGCGATAATACCCGCCAACAAAGGAGTCACGACCCAGCTCAATACGATACCACCGACTTTATCCCAATGAACGGCATTCATATCAACACCGACAGCGGCAAAACCGATAACTGCACCGACGATACTGTGCGTAGTAGATACTGGCCAGCCTTTACGTGAAGCAATCAATAGCCATGTACCCGCAGCGAGTAGGGCGGCTAACATACCCCAGATAAGAACTTCTGGTTTGTCGGCAAAGATGCTTTGATCAACGATACCTTTACGGATGGTTTTGGTGACTTCTCCACCTGCAAGATAAGCACCCGAAAACTCAAAGATGGCGGCGAGTATAACCGCTTGTTTGATGGTAATAGATTTGGAACCCACCGAAGTAGCCATTGCATTGGCGACATCATTAGCACCAATACCCCATGCCATGAAGATACCAAAAACAGCCGCTAGTAAGATGTAAACATTAGCGGAATCAGAAAAGAAAGCAGCGAAATCCATGAGTATCTCCTTTAGCGTGCAAGCATGAGTTGTAAACGACTACCGACTTTTTGTGCGTCATCGGCAATTCTTCCCGTCCACTCGATTAAGCGATAAGTAAACATCACATCGGTAGCACGAAGGTCGTCCTCTAAAGAGAATAAAATACTACGCAGTTCGCTTTGTAACTTATCGGTTGCTGCTTCTATACTATCCAGGTCGCTAATCATCTCCTCAACTTGTTCTACGGCAAGCCCTCTAAAGCCTGTTTCAACGAGTTCGTCTAGTGTATTGGTAACGCTTAGCGCTTGTTTAACGGATTCAACACATTTTGTAGCGTAAGGCACAAATGTTTCATGCATTTCTTTAGGAAGCACCATATTTCGACCAACGATTAGGCCTGCGATGTCTTTGGCTTGATTGGCGATGGCATCCTGCATGAGTAGTACATCCAGAACATCACGGCGATCAATCGGCATGAATAAACCTTTGGGTAGGTGATGACGGAGATCTTTCTTTAAAGTATCGGCGGTTCTCTCACCTTGAACAATTTGTTTGTGAGCTTCTTTTATTTGCTCTCGGTTTTCGGTGATTAACCCTTCAAACAAAGGGCATAGGTTTTTAATGCATTGATAAACACAATACATATGCTCTTGCAAAGGGTGAATAGGAGATTTTGCAAACAGTCCAGTGATATAGTTAGCTGCCATTTTTCATTACCTACTAAAAATAATTGACCGCATTCTAAAGCAAACATAGGTAAACGCTAAACACTAATTTTTCTCAAAACGAGATCTAGCTATGATAAAGGTCAATGTTAATCACGTATTATGCTATTTATAGTGGGCTATGCTTAGAGAGAAGTGCTTTTTTCCTTATGATTGGATTACGACAAAGGATTGGAAATAGAACAGTGGTTGATGAAAGTGTAACTTTTTTATGGAAATAGAATCTTTAGAAATACTTGATTATATAAGCAATATATCGCCGCTTAATGCTTTAAGTGAGGATTTGTTAGATCAATGTGTGAAAGCAATGGAAATTACCTTTATTGCTAAAAACCGACAGGTGCTTGATGGGGTGCAGAGTAGTGATTATCTCTATTTAATTCGCTCAGGTGCGGTAGAAATTACTGATAAAAATAATAACCTGATAGGTAAACCTGCTGAAGGAGAGTGGTTTGGACAGCATTCTTTGCTCAATAGCTTATTCCAACAGCAAGAAAAAACGAGTCAAAGTCAAAGTAAGAATGAAAATGAAAGCAATGAGCGTGTCGTTACGCTAGAGAACTGCTTGTTTTATTTGATACCCAAAAATACTTTCCAGATGTTATTACAATTCTCTGATAGCTTTCGACACTATTTTATTCGCACAAAACCCGTACGCATACGAGCAGCTATTGATCATTTGCAACACGCTGAAAATACCACGCTCATTGCCTCAAGAGCCAGCGAGCTGATACATGGAACACCGCTATTTATAGAGCAAACCGTAACGATTGCAGAAGCGGCTCAATTGATGACAACGCATACGGTAACCGCCATGTTAGTCAATGATAACGATAAGTTGGTAGGCATAGTGACGGATCGTGCGTTTTGCACCAAAGTGGTGGCGGAAAATAGGCATGCATCACAACCCATTAGCACCATTATGACGAAAAACCCTATTACCATTACAGAAGATACTCAAGGCTCTGCGGCACTTCTATTAATGGCTCGGCACAATATCAGGCATTTACCCGTTACTCGTGGTGATAGCGTTGTAGGAATGCTGACGGCAACGGATATCATCAGAAAACAAAGTTCTAATGCGATCTATCTCATCAATGAAATACATCGTGCAAAAAATACTGAAGAGTTAGTCTCGTTAAGTGCTCAACTCCCGGAAACACTGGTTTCGCTGGTTGATAGTAGTTTAACGGCTGAGGATATTGGCCAGACGATTAGCTCAATCGGGCGAGCTATCACCAAGCGCTTACTCACACTAGCAGAGAATGAGCTGGGCGAAGCACCAATATCATACTGTTGGGTGTGTGCTGGCTCAATGGCGAGAGGCGATCAAACCGCGCATTCTGATCAGGATACCGCACTGATACTGGCGAATGATTATAAAGAAGCATCACATCAGGATTATTTTAGGGCTTTAGCTAAAAAAGTCAGCGATGGGTTAAATGCCTGTGGCTATGTGTATTGTCCTGGCGATGTGATGGCAACCAATACTAAATGGTGCCAGCCGTTATCAACATGGAAAGCCTATTTTAACAACTGGATAGAAAACCCAGAACCCAAGGCTTTGATGCATGCCTGTATCTTTTTTGACTTGAGGTTTATACGCGGTGAAAAGCATTTACTGAGTGATTTGAGAAGCTATGTACTCCAAAAAACGCAAAACAATGATCTTTTCTTAAGATTAATGGCAGAGAATGCGTTGCACTACCAACCCCCCTTGGGCTTCTTTCGTAACTTTGTATTAGAAAAAGGCGGTGAACACGGCAAAGCGCTAAATATGAAGAAAAAAGGAGTCGTGCCTATTATTGATCTGGCTAGAGTGTATGCATTGAATGTGGGCGTCGATAATATAAGTACGAGGATTCGCTTACAGCAAGCACATAAAAAAGGTGTATTAAGCAGAGAAGGTATGCGGGATTTGCAAGATGCTTATGAGTTTGTCAGTAGCGTGCGTTTACAGCACCAAGCCAAACAAATTAAGCAGGGAAGACAGGCTGATAACTATTTGCTGCTGGATGATATTTCATCGCTGGAACGTAGGCATTTAAAAGATGCTTTCGAGGTGGTGAGCACCTTGCAGAAGGTGATGCATAATAACTTTCAGATGTAGTTAGTTCTTATAAAAATCTGTTCTTGTTTCAGGACGTGATTACAGGACGTGCGACATTAGTCGCGCAATATGCCAACACAGCGCCATTAGTTCGCGATTATAGAGACTGTGAAAGTACACTGTAGCCTCCCCCTTTTTGAAGGGGGATTGAGGGGGATTTACATCGGTAGCATTTGCTTGCGAGGTGCATGACTCTGAACGAGAAGGTGAGTTTTTCTTTGTATCATCAAGGCAAGGATAGCCCACAAGCAATAGTAGCGGTCTGCCAGTAACCGATTATTTTTTTCAATAGCCTCCATAACTTGGGAAAATACTGATGTTTCCCCTGTCCCCTTTTTCAGATGAGGATCAATAGCATTGGAAATGACACTATCCACCGCTAATGAGACCAATTGACGATCCGTATGACAACAGGAAAACTTGAGGAGCGTATTTTACAAAATGATATATACCTTCAAATAGCTATCAACCGTCTGTCAGTAAAAAGTGAGTAAAAAAAGAAACTCAATTACTCTATTCGCGAGCGAAAATAATAAAATCTTAGAATATAAAAACAATCATACTAATAATAACTGATTAATTTATATAAAAATAAACTACGGAACCACCGTACATAGGGCACCGCTATGCGTATTTTATCTTCTCTTTCCCTTCTATTTATTTTTGCTATTGGCAGTGTTTCTGCTGTTGCAGAGCAAGTACCTGTTGCACAATGGTCATTGGATGAAAATTCGGGACAAACTATCCAGGACAGTAGTGTAAATAACCTAGATCTACAATTGAACAATGTTTCTAATAGTAGCTGGGGTACGGGTAAATTTGGATCATCCGTTTATTTAGATGGATCTACGCAAGATATTTCTACAGCTACAGCCAGTCAACTGCAAGCACCTTCCATTACTCTCTCAGCATGGGTTAAACCTAACACTACTTCTACGGATTGGGAGTGGATTGCAGCTCAGGGAGATAACTACGGCCTATATCTGATTCCCAATAACAACAGTGTGGCCTTTTATCTACATGATGAAACGGGTAACTGGCCAAATGTAACCTCACCAGCCAACAGTTTTATATTGAAACTTAGATAACCACGTCCTGTGGGCGTGGCAAGCAAAAGGCTGTGCCGTTGAAACGGCTCAGTGCTATACCTCATCTTGAGTTGACCACCAATTCAAGAAAGAGGAAATAACACAT
>JALXAX010000124.1 GCA_026991755.1 Thiotrichaceae bacterium
GGTGGATCTAATCGCGGGCATCGCGGTGGTTCTAACCGTGGTGGGTCTAATCGCGGACATCGTGGTGGATCTAACCGTGGTGGTTACGGATACGGTAATGGTGGGTCTAAACGTGGCGGCTCAAAGCGTGGTGGATCTAGTCGCGGGCATCGTGGTGGTTCAAACCGTGGCGGGTCTAATCGCGGACATCGTGGTGGATCTAACCGCGGTGGTTACGGATACGGTAATGGTGGGTCTAAACGTGGCGGCTCAAAGCGCGGTGGATCTAGTCGCGGGCATCACGGTGGCTCTAAACGTGGCGGCTCAAAGCGTGGTGGATCTAATCGCGGGCATCGCGGTGGTTCTAACCGTGGCGGTTCAAAACGCGGTGGATCTAATCGAGGTGGCTCTAGCTGGGGTGGTTACGGAAACAGATGGTAACCTCCAATTAGTTAATTTGTAATTAGTTAACGCCCTGAAGTGACTTTCTGGGCGCTAACTAATGAATTAACACGCTATACCTTAAGGAAGCCCTGGACAAGTCATGATTCGTTTTTCTGAGGCTAGAATCCGCCAGTTTTTCGCTATAAAAGCGACCAATAGCTACGGCTATTGTTAACTTTTCTATCAAAAACTTGACAAATTCTATCCACAGAAATTCCGATCAGACTTATTCAGAGATTCCTTAAAGCCATGGCAATCGCCATGGCTTTAAGTTTTATGGCATAGTAGTTTCACTATTAATAATTATAATTTCTGGGCTATTTAAGCATGTCAAATTTCATCCCTCCTTATAAATGTGATACCCATTTCCCCAACTACCTTGATGGTGGAATGAATGACTTACCTTTTAACTGGTCAACACTGACTAACACTACTACCTCTAGTATTTCACCCGTAAAAGAGCAGCAATCATTACAGCTAGACTCATCAAGCCATACCAAAAAAGCAACACCTAATTATTCAAGACACTGGTTCACAAACAACCTATCACAAGTCTGTGAATCAATGTTAAACCAACAAGTTGTAAATATTGATTTTCCTGGTGGAGAACATCGTAGCGCCTGTCGTTTACACCTAGAAGATGGCAGTAGTGTCATTGCAAGCCGTAGACAGGATCACGGAAGAACACTATTAGAGCAACAAATATTAAATAAACTAGAGCCGTTTACTCAATGTATTCCACAAGTTAGGGCTTTTAATGGCATCGTATTAATTCAGCAAGACTTACCTGGAACACGGCTCTCTGTCTTATTGAAAAGAGCCTCTGAAGAACATTATGAGGCATTAGTGAAAGAAGCACTCGATAGCTTGGTAGAAATTCACCATGCTGCTGATCAAGCAGGATTAGATCAGGCTGTACCCTTACTAGGCTGTGATTCCAAATGGCTTAGCGGGTTTATTGAGCAGCCCGCCATTATTGGTAACTACCTGCGTTTGCCTTGCCCAAACCCACCGTTTAATGAGATCTATGATTTACTCACCATCATGCGCCCAAGGTTTATAAAATGGGACACCCGACCTGGTAACGCTATGGTTGATGAAAATGGAAAAATATCCTGGTTCGATTGGGAACATTGCTGTGCACGAAACCGTCTGGATGACATGGCTTGGTTGCTATGTGATGAAATTACGCCTTATCATCCTGAAGCTGAAGAAAGAATCATTAACACTTATTTGTCGAAGTTCGCAGATGGTAATGATTTAGACTATGCACATGCCTATTTACGAGTGTTCGGCATATTACATATGATGGTTCGATTAGGTGGAATTATTAGTGAAAAAGGCGATCAACCATGGATGCTTGAGGGTGACCCCCATTTTCATTTAGCAGAAGATGCACTGGTACAAGCACAGCGGCTTTGTGCCAGAGCGGCTGATTGGTCTAAGAAAAGCATATACCCTACTTCAATGAGTTATTGGTTTAAGGATTTAGCGGCTTTGCTAAAGCGTATATAGGGTATCTCTATTAATTCTGGCCAGAGTTGCTGTGAAATAATCCCCTGTGCAACCGGGAACCTAGGTAACACTTTAAAATGGATTAATAACGGCCTCTTTAAGCGTTCTATGCATCCGTTCATGGCGTCCATTTTGTTGGGGACAACCCGGCTTTATACGTTGTGGACGGATTCCCAGTTATATCCACCACATAGATAATCGACTGATTCCGCCTGCGGCTATCGACGCAAAGGGTGATCCGTTATCTGAGCGGATGGCTTCGGGCAAGCCAAATTCTCTAAACGCCCATTCCATCCACTTTCTAGCAT
The DNA here is from genome assembly GCA_026991755.1 of Thiotrichaceae bacterium. Lineage (GTDB taxonomy): Bacteria > Pseudomonadota > Gammaproteobacteria > Thiotrichales > Thiotrichaceae > HyVt-477. Next base: position 2,247 of record JALXAX010000124.1, read on the forward strand.
CCTGATAGCACGTACTCGTTAAGGCGCGACAATGCAGTAAATAGCGACTGTGGTTATCAGTGAGGGTTAACGGGTAGCATAGTTTTCCATTATCCAGTTTAAATTGTCCTTTGTAATCCACACTCTTCTCTACGTTTCACAATATCAATCTCTTTCCACGGCATAGGGTTCCTCCTATGCCTTACTTTATAATATTGTGTTACCTAGGTGCCCAGTTTAATGTGTTACCCATGTTACCGGTTTGTACACCCCTTCAATCCCCCTTTACAAAGGGGGAAGCTAGATTCGCCAGCCTTGTTCAGAGGCTATTTGGGAAGGCGAGACGTCAAAAGACTGCGCAAGTATCACAAACTCCCCTCTTTTTGAAGAGGGGCTGGGGGAGATTAAGAGATCTAGAACCATCTCCCTCAACCCCTTTACAAAGGGGAAGCAAATATAACACTGAAAACTAATTACTGATCACAAACCCCACCCGCTAGCGGTATATTGTTGTTCTCAATCAAGGGGGCATTATCTTTAATTTCAAAGGAGGTATACCACACATTTCCATCGCTAGGAGATTTGGCTAAATAACCCTTTTTATTAGGATTTACACTACCGCCCAAAATCAAGGGATTACTCTCACCTTGTTTTACAATACGTCTCCCCTTTGCCAACCCTCGAACAATGGACATCCCATTAGGAATTTGGAACTGTAGTGCATAGGTGCCGGGTTCATCTGTTCTCCACTTATAGTCTCCATCGCTCGCATCTCTCAATAAAGTCACGTTTCCTGATGGTGTCATCATAAAGCCTCTAATCCCTTTAACTATCTTCCCTGTATTACCACAATAAAAATACCCAGAACCCCCATATCTTTTATCATTCTTACTAGGCTTTGCTTTTTTTTCTATATAGCTATGTTGGCGTGCTATATCATTATGATTAATTGGCGGGGCAGGAATTTGCGGACTAGGTAACATGGCTGCTGCTACCACCACTGGTTTAACTTTTGGTGTATTGTCTTTCTCTGATGCTTTTTTCATAGCTGATTGAGTGGCTGTAGTATTTTGAGATCGCTTAGCAACATGGGGCATTGTGCTTTTCTTATCCACTATGTCAGGAATTCCATTTTTATTACTATCAACTAAGGAGATGTTGTCATCTATTCCATCTCCGTTTGCATCTACCCCTTTTGTAAGGGCAACATCAAATAGATCATCAATACCATCATGATTTCTATCATTTCCTGTTAAACGAACTTCAAAACCATCTGCAAGTCCATCACCATCTGAGTCTGTATCTAAGTAATCAGGTGTACCGTCTTTATCTGAGTCTACCGATTTCTCAATGACAGTGGGGATGCCATCACCATCATCATCAATATCTAATACATCTATTCGACCATCATTATCAGTATCACGCGGCTTCTCTACGTTACCTACTTCTTCTTTATCAGAAATACCATCGCCATCCGTGTCAGATAAATAGACAAGAGATCCTATACGCTCTTCGACTTTATCGCTTAGCCCGTCATTATCCCAATCCACTTTAGAGATTTCACCTGCCATTGAGGCACTTGAAAGAAAAAGACTTAAGAGCGAAAAGGTTAAGGTGGGAATTGAAAGTAGTGTTACAACATGATGATTGTTATTTTTATTATTATTCATTTTACGTTCTTTAAATAAAATAGTATGAATACTTAGGAGCATGCATGAAATAACTTGAACATTCTGACTTGCACCCAAAGGGTATAGCAACTTTTTACCCCTGAACCATTGATCTTAATCGTCACGTAGCGCAACGATGCTCCTGCTTAAGCTTCTAAGTTTCGCTAAAGCTCAGCTAAGTCATAAGATCAATGATTCAGGAATAAAATTCTACGCCATAATTGTTCAAGTTATTCTATGCACGCTCCTTAGCATGGAAACCAAGATAGTTTATTCCCATCATACATTCGGCATCTGTTTGACTACAAGAATCACCGACAAAATGCCGTATTGTTTCATATACTGAGGCTGAATAGCCGTTCAGCATTCGGCTTTTAAGTCATTTGTAATGAAAGCACAAAATATTCAATAAGTTATGATTATTATATTCGTGAGATTTGCAGTAGCTTCTTAGTTCTCGGACAGCTCCTAGTACTCTAACAATATAGATTTGATGGAGTACTAGAATAACACCCTAAATAATGCTACTAATCCTAACGCAAATATTGCAAAAAGGCTTGATACTTCGGTGACGTAGGTTGACCTACGTGCTCAAGCATACTAAAGAAGTTACGTGAATCTGTTTCTCCGATTCCGTAAAAAGGCACCATCAAATCGCCACCGTTGTTACGCCAAGCTTGTAAATAACGAATATAAGCTTGCTTCATCCTTGGGTCGCGATTGGCTTTTACAAACATATCTAATAGTTTCTTACTTTTCACCGTATGAGGAGGATCAACACGTAATAAATGCTGACCACCTTCATAAGCAATAAGCGGCAAACCATACTCTTTAGCTAAAGCAACATTAGGCTTGATACGCACTTGTACCGCTCGATCTATCGCACCGCCAGGGAACTGATCTTTAATCAAACCACCTTGAAAGATTTCTCTAAAGATGCTGTTCATTCCACCATCACCTTGATTAGCCCAAGCATTGATCACACCTCTGTTTTCAATACGTGCCATGTAATCACCGAAGTAAGGACCAACAGCAAAGGCATCTGCTTTACGACCACATTCGCCTTTCTTCCATAACGGGCAATCTAGTAATTCTCTGCCAAAACGCTGTGAGGATGCATAAGTTGAAAGCACACAAACCACTCGGTTTTTCTGACCACCGAAGCTACGCTTCCAGATATCACACATTTCTGTACTACGCTTACCGTACCAGTTGATTGCCATTAGCAACTTTTTAGTACCAGGGTTCATTTTGGGATAAGCCCGAGGCCATAGCTTTCTGGCTTCTTGATTTGCGTAGTGCGTAGCTGAGTACAAGCCATTCCATACTTCATTTGATAGCTCAATATAAACTTTCTTATTAGGCTTTAATCTGGCTTTTACCAAATTTGCAAAGTTTTGAATATAAGCGTCATTCGCTTTATGAGGGATATTAAACCAAGGTGATGAATTCGTTTGATTAGATAAATCAACCATAACCTCAATAGGCACACCTTTAGTATCGGTGTAATGAGCGGTCGTTGGTTTTGCACGCGTATTCCAGTTAACTTCTTGCTGATAAACCGTCTGCATCCAAGGCATAAAACGCAATACTTGGAAGGGTCTAATCTTATTAATGTATAATGGGTTGAACGCTTGAGAACGATAGTTGCCTTCATAGCGCTTTGGAATCACACGGATATTACGAATATGATTGCCAGCTTGAATTTTTGTTATATGAAGACGTAGATTTCGCTTGGGTGAATTCAAGTGAAAATCGATACGCCCCGGAGACTCTCTGGTGACAGCAACATCACCTCGAACTGCCATCTCGCCTTGACCTTCATAAAAAACAACGTAGTCCCCACCAGGAAAGGTTTTGGGTAGTGTCCATAAGCTGGATACAGAAGTATAAATCTCTGGGGCGTTTCTAGAAGGCAGTGAGCGAACCCAACCGTTACCATCTAGCTGAACACTATCTTTTTCTTTGGTATTAAATGAGTTTTGACGAGTACAGCCTGGGTCTATCGCGCGATTACGTTGCCAATCAAATTCACAAGAAGTCACCCAACCTGTCGATATTTTGAAAAGATCCATAAAGGGGATAGATGATCCCATTTTTTGTGGAGGACTTACGTTAATACCTAATTTATCTAGTGCAATAGCACTTGTTGATAACGATGTGGTTAGTAATGTTGCGAAGAGCAACTTAAATCCATTTATTTTTAAACTCATACATACTCACTTTGTGGTTTTCTATATTCTTTTGTTTAGTTGGGGTAAGGGCTTATCACCAACTAGGGCATTTCCGCCAGTTCATCCGCCTCATCTTTTTCAGGAGCCATTAACGCTTCCTTGGTAATACCCATCATTAATAATGAGGTGCTAGCAACGTAAATAGAGGAATAAGTACCCACTACTACACCCACTATCATAGCTAAAGCAAAAGCGTGAACAGATTCGCCACCCATCATGAACAATGCGATCAACACAATAAGGGTTGTTAATGAAGTCACGATGGTTCGACTTAGCGTCATATTAACAGACGAATTAATCACTTGCTGTGAATCTTTCTTACGCAAAATCCTGAAGTTTTCTCTAATACGATCAAACACAACAATCGTATCGTTTAGCGAATAACCTATTATAGCCAATATCGCTGCTAAAACAGTTAAATCAAATTCTATACGAGTTATGGAGAAAAAACCTAATGTTATCACCACGTCATGCACCAGCGCTATAATTGCACCGACAGAGAAGCGAAATTCAAAACGCAACGCCACATAGATCAAAATACCTATTAGTGCGTATAGCATGGCTAAACCGCCCTGCTCTCGTAGCTCTTCACCAATTTGAGGGCCTACAAACTCAACCCTATCCATCGTAATGCCTGGTGTTTTAGCTTGTAGCGTCTTTAATACATTGTTACTAAGTTGAGAATTCGCATCAACAGCCCCTTTTTTCAAATCTGCTTTTTGACTTTTTTGAGGTGCAATTCTCAAAAGGATTTTTTCAACTGAACCAAAATGCTGTGCCGTTACGTCTTCAAAACCGCTTTTGATTAAAGTTTCTTTAACTTCTGTCGGTTCTACTGCTCCAGGATAAGATAGTTCCATCACTGTCCCACCCGTAAAATCAACCCCTAACTCCATTCCCTTGAAGATCAATGAAGCGATGGAAACAATAATAAGCAACGCTGAAAACATGACCGCAATACGGCCAACACCCATAAAGTTTATTTCTTTTTTATTCTGACTCATACTGATATCCCCTTATATAGCTAGCTTAGTGATTTTACGCTTGCCGTAAATCAGGTTGATAATTGAACGCGTACCCATAATGGCTGTAAACATGGACGAGAGTATTCCAATCGCCAAAGTAATCGCAAAGCCTTTAATCGGGCCTGTGCCAAATGCGTAGAGCACTGTTGCTGCTATGAGTGTGGTGATATTCGCATCAGCAATGGTAGAAAGTGCTTTTTCATAACCAGCATTAATTGCAGTGTGTGGTGTTAATCCATTCCGTAGCTCTTCTTTAATCCGTTCATAGATCAGCACGTTGGCATCAACCGCCATACCTACCGTTAGTACAATTCCTGCAATACCTGGCAGTGTTAAGGTGGCTTGCATCATGGATAACACAGCAACGATTAATACCAAGTTCAATGCTAGAGCCATATTTGCTACCAAGCCAAAGACTTTGTAATACACAGCCATAAAGATTAGCACTAATACAAAGCCTAAGATGACGGACTTAAAGCCTGCATCAATGTTAGCTTGTCCAAGACTTGGTCCCACCGTACGTTCTTCAACGATATAAACAGGAGCTGCTAACGCACCAGCACGTAATAACAGGGCTAAATTATGTGCTTCTTGCGGTGAATCTAAACCTGTTGTTTGGAAACTTGCACTGAAGGGTTCTAAAATACTAGCAACGTTGATCACCTTTTTACGGGTAACTTTCTTCTTTTTGACTACACCATTTTCAGTCACACTTCTGATTTTCGTCTCAATGAAGACAACACCCATAGGCTGCCCAACATTCTGCGACGTAAATTCAAACATACGCTTTGCACCTTTGCCATCAAGGCGAAGCGATACGGATGGGCTATTAGAATTGTTATCAAAACCAGCTGAAGCGCTAGTGATCTGATCACCTGCGATAATGATTTTGCGATGTAGCAGTACAGGGCGACCATCCGCATCTTTATAAAGCACCATGCCTCTGGGCACTCGACCTGATGATTGAGCATCAAATGCATTATGTTCTGTATCAACTTTGTGATACTCCAAGGTAGCGGTTGCACCTAAAATTTCTTTAGCGCGAGCGGTATCCTGAATACCTGGCAATTGAACGATGATACGTTCAAGACCTTGCTGTTGAATAATGGGTTCAGAAACACCTAGCTCATTGACTCGATTACGCAAGGTTGTGATGTTTTGTTTGAGTGCAAATCGCTTCTTCTCAACGATAGTACTCTGCTTCATCTTGGCAACCAGCATGACGCCTTTTTTGCCCTCTTCTACGCTGAAGTCTAATTCACCAATTGCTGTTTTAGCGATTTCCTTACGGCCTAACTCTAGTGAGGCTTGATCTTTAAAAACGACTTGAATACTGTCATCTTTATTCACCACACCTAAATAACGTATTTTCTTTTTGATGAGCGCGTCACGGAAGCTATCTTTGTAATTATCCATCGCCTTTTTGAGCGCGGCTTCCATATCTACTTCCATGAGGAAATGTACACCACCTCGCAGATCAAGCCCCATGTACATAGGTTTTGCGCCTAATGACCTCAACCAACCCGGAGTAGTTGGAGCCAAGTTTAATGCCGTAGTAAAGTTTTCTTCGTTATGTGCATCACGAAGTGCTTTAGCCGCTTTTAGCTGAGTATCAGAATCAGAAAAACGAGCAAGGATTCGATCACCTTCAAGCTTAATACTCTTGCTAGCAATACCTTGTGAAGACAACGCCGTTTTTGTCTTCGTCAGTATTTCTTCTGTCACTGTATTTTGACCAACAGCGGTTATTTGAATGGCGTGATCAGAAGGAAATAAAATAGGAGAAGCATAAATAAGGCCAAACAACGCAACAACGCCAATTAGGACATACTTCCAGAGAGGATATCGATTCATATACTTTTACCAACAGTTTTTTCTTATTAATTAATATTTAACATGCTAGAGCTATAAACTTGAATCAGTAGCCACTCTGGTTCATTTACGACTTAAGACTTTATAAAGGCGATGCTTGTTGCTAGCTCTTTTACTATCTAAGGAAGTGGAACATTTAGTCTTACCTGAGGTATTGTATTCACACACCGCAGGCGGGACTAAAGTCCCACTTCCAAAAGGTTGCTTTTACAAGCTTTTCATTGTGCCTTTAGGCATTACATTAGCAATTGCGTGCTTTTGAATTTTTAAGGTAGTACCTTCTGAAACTTTCATTTCAATGAAATTCTCACCGATGTTAACAACTTTGCCTAAGATACCGCCTGTCGTGACGACTTCATCACCTTTTGACATTCCACCTAATAGCGACTCGTGCTCTTTAGCGCGCTTCTGTTGAGGGCGAATGATCATAAAATACATAATGGCAAAAAACACTGCCACCATAATGACTAACTGAATAGGGTCACCACCGCCTGGTGCTGCGCCTTCTGCATATGCATCTGCTATAAATAATCCCACGACTTTTCTCCATTAATGTCTATTCGATACAAAGTGACTCAAAATACAACCTGTAATTAGGCGCGCATTATGCCACTGTCCACGCAAAACTGATAATTTCTTGCAGATTCTTTTTATTTAACTGGCACATCAATAGCCTGTCTAAGCCAATGGCAACACCTGCACATTTCGGTAAGCCTTGCTGCATGGCTGATAAAAAATGATTATCAACAGGAATATCTGCCATTCCTCTTGCTTTTCTTTTTTCTAAATCTGAGTGTAAAACTTCTACATTCTCTTGCGCATCAGTCAGTTCTTGATAGCCATTACCTAGCTCTACAGCGCCTTCTTTTGTACCAAGGTACACCTCGAAACGCTGTGCTACGGGTAACTCGTCATCACTTAACTCTGCCAGTGCTTTCTGTGTAGCTGGATAGTCATAAACAAAAGTCAGACTATTCTCAGCAAAACTTGGCTCGATACAATGCGTCATTAATAAATCAAGTATGGCGTCACTATCTAGCTCTCCTACCACATCAATCTGTGCGCTATCCATACAAAGCTGTAATTCAGAGTAACTAGCTATATGAGGATCAATGCCTAAAACTTCAAGAAATAGTTGCTGATAGCTGACGAAACGTGATGTAGATTGTATTAGTGGCAATACGCTGAGTAGTAATGTTTCTACCTCTTGCATTAGCTGATGATAAGTAAACCCCAACCGGTACCATTCCAACATAGTAAATTCTGGATTATGCCGATAACCGAGTTCGCCCGCACGCCAGACTTTGCAGATTTGGTAAATATCACCCGAGCCTGCAACAAGCATTCGCTTCATGGGATATTCTGGAGAGGTATGTAGATAGCGCTGTTTACCTAAAGCATCAACTTGAAAGCTCTCGATAGAAGGGTCGGTATTACCTGCCTGAGATAAGGCAGGTGTTTCTACCTCCAGCACACCTCTCTCATAAAAAAAAGCTCGAATGTCGTGTAACATTTGAGCTTTTTTTTCGATTAATTGTCGCATGTTTAAAGCTAGCGCCCAGCCTTACGAGCTAAGACTTTGCTCTAGAAACGTATTCACCTGTACGCGTATCAATCTTTAGTACTTCGCCTTCTTCAATAAACAGTGGCACTTTAATCACAGCACCTGTCTCTGTGGTAGCGGGTTTTGTACCACCTTGCGCAGTATCACCTTTTAAACCAGGATCAGTTTGGGCAATAGTTAGCTCTACAAAGTTTGCAGGCGTTACCATAATAGGGGCTTCATTCCATAGCGTTACCATGCAGGTATCACCATCTTTTAACCAATATTTGTTATCGCCGACCGCAGCAGCATCAGCACCTACTTGCTCGTAGCTTTCTGCATCCATAAAGTGCCAGAATTCACCATCGTTGTATAAGTACTGTAAATCTTTTTCGACAACATCAGCTGCTTCAACACTTTCGCCAGACTTAAATGTTTTATCAATGACTTTTCCTGATTTTAGATTTTTAATTCTAACGCGGTTAAACGCCTGCCCTTTTCCAGGTTTTACAAACTCATTATCTACAATATTACACGGATCACCGTTTAATATAATTTTAAGTCCACTCTTAAATTCATTCGTGTTATAAGTTGCCATTTCTATTCCTAATCTTATCGTTGCTCGTATAATGAGTGCAAAAGCCCATGATAACCGTAACGTATCTAAAAGTCTTTAGAGCACTTCTATAATTATTGATTTAAGTAAGGAACAACACATGTGGCAAAAACTGTTAGCCAATGCCATTCGTGATCCACTTGAGCTATTAAGCCTACTAGAACTTGATCCCAAGCAACTTAACCATAAGCACTTTAACCCCAGGCATTTTCCTTTACGCGTACCCCGTGGCTATGCTGCCAAGATGAAAAAGGGTGATTGGAACGATCCTTTGCTTTTACAAGTTTTGCCCTTACACGCTGAAACTAATATCACTGATGGCTTTCTGCAAGACCCTGTTAATGACCATGAGGCTATTAGCGGTAAAGGCATTTTGCAAAAATACGCAGGTCGTGCGCTCATCATCACAACAGGGGCTTGCGCTATTCATTGCCGATACTGTTTTCGGCAAAATTTCCCTTACTCTGAGCATCAAGCAAGCAGTCATGAATGGCAAAGTATTATTACCACGCTACGCGCTGATAGCAGTCTTCATGAAGTCATCTTGAGTGGCGGCGATCCTTTAACGTTATCTGACCAACGACTGCAATCACTATGTAGCCAAATAGCAGACATCCCCCACATCACCACATTACGCTTTCATACTCGACTGCCCATTGTTTTACCCGAACGTATTGACCCTGCTTTTATCGACTGGTTTTCTAGCTTAGCTATCCAAAAGGTTATTGTTATACACACTAATCACGCCAATGAGCTAGCTGATGACACTCAAACGGCTCTGTTGCAATTACACCAAGCAGGCGCTTTACTATTAAACCAAAGCGTACTATTAAAAGGCATTAATGATTCTGCTGAGAGCTTGATACATTTAAGCAATACGCTCTTGACACAACAGGTAACACCCTACTATCTACATTTACTCGACAAAGTACAAGGAGCAGCACATTTTGATATAAAAGAAGAAGATGCACTCCAAATAATAGAACAGATGAGGACTGAATTACCGGGCTATTTAGTACCAAAACTAGTCAGGGAAATTTCAGGTAAACGGTCTAAAACCCCCATTAACTGACAAACGGGATATGCTATCATTTACCTACGGGACTCAAAATAATAATAAACATAAAACAATCACTTATTAATGAATATTCTAAGCTCAAAAATCAGCATTAATGAAACACCGCTAACCGCTGCAAAAGCACGTAAATGGGTGCAACTTTTACCAACCAGTAATTTTGGTGAAATGACACGACTCTTGTACTTCTGCATGACAGAACTCAACAATAGCCAAATTCCCGCACAAAAAAGAATAGAGATTGCTGAAGTGATTCGCCCCTATTCTGAAATGACGCTAGAAAATCTAAAAAAACACTTAGTCGCACGATCATTTCCGCTACCACCCCGTAGTAAAAAAATCTTTGACCTTAACCAGTCACTGCTTTTAGAAATGGCTGGAGCCTATCAACTTTCTGCACTGGACATGCTCACCAAAGGCAATGCCAATAAAAAGTTATTACTCCTCTCTATTGGACGCGCTCTTAATTATATGGGACGTGTACTTATTAATACGTACACCGTTTATATCAAGTCTAAAGATGCATTATGGCGAGATATACACCATCTGTATTTATTAGCTTGTGAAAACAATATCGAAGAACTGACCATTCCTGAAAAGAACCCAGTGGAATACAGCTGTCAAACCATTGCGGATTATTATAAACATATCAACCTGTTAGCTCTATCTCGCCCTGCTACCATTCGCTTAGGTGAAATTTCAAGGCTCGACCGCTTCTTTAGAAAAGTCTTAAATGACATAACCATACATAACGACCCCAGCAAACCAACGGGAAAATACGCTCACACTGCCATGCTTAATAGTGATGAGCCACCTACACTTATGCCCGTTGCTGAGTTATTAAACTCACCGACGGTACGTTTATTCGAAATGCAAAAAACACTCGATGCCTTGCAACAATTTGCGCATGAAACAGAAAATGCCAACCTGGGATCAAATGATACTTTCCCAATGCTCAACCATAGCTTGGCGATTCGCTTAATCAAATCATTAACACTGGTTAAGAATAGACAATTTAAGCGATTCCCTAGAGATGAACAAACACCACTGGTTAGTCATTTAAGTAACATTGCCAAAGTCATTAAGATTGAACAAGAAAATATCGAAGACAACTCTGATTACGAGGAAGATGAGCACTACGAAGAGCTTATCTATGGCGAAAACAGCTCAAGTTCTAGCCCTTGGGCAGCGGCAGACAGCCAACAACAGCTAGAAGAAACCGATATAGAGTTACGTGCTTGGCAAATTCAAAACAGTTGTTCTGAAGGTTACGGACTTATCTGGAAAGAGAATGACTCATCAGGCGTACGCGTAGGTGAATTAATTGCCATGCAAGACCCTGCGGATGATTCTGAAAGATGGCAAATCGGTACTATTCGCTGGATGGAGTTTATCCAGAACATAGGATTACTTGTTGGTATTGAGCTACTGTCACCTCGAGCTTTACCTCTCACTATCAAAGCAGTCACCAATCGTACACTTACTCAGAAGCTACCGACAGAGGGGTTGCTACTACCTCGCATCGAAGGCTTGAAAGAGAAACCTAATTTAGTACTACCTGACTATATGTTCCAACTAGGTGACATTCTCAATATGAAAGTGGGAACTCGTACAGAAAATGTAGAGATCATTAATATTAACGAAGGCCAAGGCGCTTTCGCACTGTGTGAATATGTAGCCTCTGTAACACTTGATGAGAAGGAAAAGAAAGACGATACCTTTAATGAAATTTGGGAAGTGTTATAGCGTTGGGCAAAGAAGCACCATACTGGCATAAAACATCGCTGTATCAAGAAGGTTGGAATACAATCGTCATAAAAGGGCTCTTCTTATTTCCCTTTCTAAGTTTTACTCGCAGATCTTTCCAGAACAGCAGAAACCAAATAATCATTAGGGCTAGTAGCTTAGCCCTAATGATCATACTCGGACTTACCGCTATAGCACCCACTTGGTTAGATCTTGCTGGCCTTATACTAAGAGACATCCAAGTACATATTAGCGAATCATTCTCACTTTACCGTGTAGATAATAACTATAGTGATTATCTACACCTTCCAAAAGAATGGATAGCTTCTTTCCACTCAACCATTATCAAACCAATAGCACCCAAGCCTCATTTTTCAGGCCCGCTATCTGGGCTAGCGGCATTGATATGGAAAACTAGAGTCACCTTACTTTATAGTCAGTTTATGATGATTTATTTGCTCATCAGTTTGGTGAGTTTGTTTCTACTAAGAAGGAACATCAAACGATATGCCTTACCAAGTAAACACCGATACTCTCTATACTTAGTGACTGCCAGCCTCTCGTTTTGGTTATCCTTATTCGCTTGGAACTATAGTTTTTAAAATATCAGGAACTGAGACAGAAAGATGCCAAACTCACTTACTTTTATCGGGATTATTTTCCTATTGTTAGTAGGCATGATTCTTTATCCTAGAATCCTTAGTTGGACAGCTTATAGAGTGATTCTATAAGACTGAGTAGCGTAGTAAAAAAAGGAGTTAATGGTTGATCCTTGATGAGTTTTTTTACATAGCTAATCAGTCTTAGAGGATTGCTCTATAGGCTGTAGCGCCGTTATTCTAAAAATGAAGATGGACATTGTCATGTATTTCATGTTTATCAGTTGCTTAATGATGACTGGAAGCGGTCAACTGAGGATTCTAGGTTCATATTCAGAGCCATGCCAAACATTGCCCAAAACACACCAAAAAAGCAGGATTTTCCGCCTTTCTACTAGTTGCTATCTGTTTGGGAGTTGGCTTGTTTCTTATTTTTATTGGGTGGAGTACTAGCTAAGATCAGCCAAGTCGGTAGTGACATCCATATTCTGCGCACGATGCCTTAGCACATGATCTAACACGGTAATCGCCAACATAGCCTCACAAATAGGCGTTGCACGAATACCGACACAAGGGTCATGACGACCTTTAGTAATCACTTCGGTAGGTTCACCCTGCAAATTGACTGTTTTTCCTGGAATCCTCAAGCTTGAAGTGGGCTTGAATGCCGTGTGAACCACTAAATCCTGACCCGATGAAATCCCACCTAGCACACCACCCGCATAATTGCTTTGGAAGCCTTCTGGTGTCATTTCATCACGATGCTCTGTGCCTTTTTGATCAATACAATCAAAGCCTGCGCCAATCTCTACGCCTTTTGCTGCGTTAATACTCATCATAGAATGTGCAATATCAGCATCTAACCGATCAAAAACAGGCTCACCTAAACCAGGCATCATTCCCGTAGCAATAACCGTTATTTTTGCTCCGACTGAGTCACCTGATTTTCTTAACGCATCCATGTAATCTTCCATCTCGGACACTTTTTCTTTTTCAGGACAAAAGAACGGATTCTTACGTACCTCACTCCATTCTTTCAACTCTACTTTGATAGGGCCAAGCTGAGACAAGTAGCCTTTGATTTCAATATTATATTTTTCTTTTAGATACTTCTTCGCCACTGCGCCCGCAGCTACACGAACGGCTGTTTCCCGTGCGGAGGAACGCCCTCCTCCTCGATAGTCACGAAAGCCGTACTTCTTATAGTAGGTATAGTCCGCATGGCCTGGACGAAAACGATCCATAATATCGGAGTAATCTTTTGAACGCTGGTCTACATTACGGATTAATAAACCAATCGGTGTGCCTGTGGTTTTGCCTTCAAACACGCCTGAGAGTATTTCTACTTGATCAGGCTCGCGGCGCTGAGTCGTATGGCGGCTTGTACCTGGCTTACGCAAGTCCAAATCACCTTGAATATCTTCTGCAGATAGCTCCATTCCTGGAGGGCAACCGTCAACAATACAACCAATAGCGGGACCGTGGCTTTCACCAAATGAGGTGACTGTGAAAAGTTTACCGTAGCTGTTACCTGACATATGTTTACTCTATGTTGTTTGCGGTTAATTCCAAAAATAGGCAATGGCTTGTAAGCCAATAAGGGCATATATGCCTGCAATAATATCATCCAACATGATACCCAAACCACCTTGTAGTTTTTTATCGGCCAGGTTTATTGGCCACGGCTTCCAGATATCAAAGATACGAAATAAAATAAAGCCGATGATAATCCACTTCCAGCCTTGTGGTGCGGCTATCATGGTGACTAAATAACCCGCTATTTCATCCCAAACGATGCCTGCTGGATCATGCAAACCTAACTGTTTAGCCGACTCACCACATAACCATATACCAAATAGTGTTATCAGTAATACGATGAGTAAATACCAATGCAGCGCTAAAGGCTGCATCACCAGAAATAATGGAATGGCAACTAAAGTACCAAATGTTCCTGGTGCAATAGGCGCTAAGCCTGAGCCAAAACCAAAGGCTAGAAAATGAATGGGTGAGCTAAGCACTTGCGCACAAAGTGTTTTTTTCTTCAAAGTAGTTTCCTTACAATGGGTTGCAACCCACCTGTCTGATAAATTCTTTCTTCATCTTTCTGCTCTCTCTATTTTCTAGAGCAAAAGAACTCTAGCATATTCCTTGCTTTAAAAGTTAAAACCATCTATCCCAATAAGGGGCAAATCCTATAAGAAGCAAAGCTCCCTACTCTATGCGAAAATGATTGATATTTATACAGGCTTTGTTTGTAACAATTCTTTACATTTATTGCATCGGTTTATGACCACAAAAGCATTAACATAGCCTTAACAAATATTCCCCCCAAAGTTCTCGCTCTCTGGGGCTTGTCTCGAATATACCAAGACAGGTGATTTTAACTCGCTTATCTATTCTTCCTGTTTTGGTATCGAGACCCTTTTGATACTCAATGACCTCATATCTAGTTTTATTTCTCCTAGCCCACTAGCAAAACCAAAAAAATAATTTGTAGATTAGTTAATTAGAGTTACTATGACTATGCTCCTGTTAAACCTAGACTCCTCAGTTGAGCGCTTTTAAGAATTACTAAGTTAATGATAAAATAGAAAATATATTACTTTCATACTCCTCTGATGAGTAAAGACACTGCAACAGGTATAACTAAGTAATCTAGATTGAATAAGAAGTGAGCAATTCTTACTACAACACACCCAATGTATCCATGGCGACCCATAAAAAAAACAAACATATACTTATTGTCGATGATGACCCTATTTTACAGGCCTTCCTGAAAGATTATCTTTTGCAGCACCATTATCAAATCAGTTTTTCTAAAGAAGGCGAAAGCTTAGAAGCGCTACTTAAACAGTCACCCATCGACTTAATCATTCTGGACATTTTATTACCTGGAAAGGATGGTTTTTATTGGCTTTCATGGCTGCAAAAACACCACCCCGCTATTAAAGTCATTATGTTATCCGTTAAGAATCAGGATGATGATCGCATTCAAGGATTAGAGTCTGGCGCATTGGATTACCTTGCCAAACCTTTCAACCCCAGAGAGCTTCTCGCTCGCATTAATAATTTACTACAAACTACTAGCGCTCAAAATACCCACATCACATTTGGAGAATTTAAGTTTGATCTTCAAAAGCAGCAACTCATTAAAGACCAACAAGATATAAAACTAACCCATACGGAGTTAGTGCTATTAACTTATCTCTGCAAACATTCTGAACAATTGATCACACGGGACGACTTATCCCATGCATTACGAGGTGATACCCACCATCCTCTTGATCGTAGTATTGATGTGCATATCAATCGCCTTAGAGGAAAGATAGAAAGTAACCCATCATCACCCCAATTTATTCGTACAATCTGGGGGAAAGGCTACCAATTTTTTACCTAATAATAACTAGTTCGACACTGTAGAAACACACATTGGCAGCTCACTAAATGCAAAAACAAAGACCCCATCCTTTATTTTTTAAAAACATCCATGTCATACACCCCGCCTCTATTTTTGCGGGGCTTGTGCTCATTTTCGTGTTAAATGACGTTATCGAAGACATTGCTCTATATGGTTGGTTTGCAGCTTTGTTTATCGTAACAATTGCAAGAATAGGGTTATCACAAGTCTATCCTTACTCTGGCAAAAACAAGAAGAACCAAACCAACCAGAAGGTTTTATTATTTGCAGGTATCACACTCTCTGGAGTAGTGTGGGCATCCGCTCCTTGGTTGCTTTTCCCACAAGATAATGCCATCAAACAAATGTTTATCGTGTTTGTATTAATGGGGATTACGGCAGGGTCTCCCGCCGCCTCTGGCTCTAGCATCACTGCCTTTTTATGCTTCTCACAACCCATTTTGCATTCCCTCTTTTTTCGTTTTCTTTATGAGGATGAGTCTGTTTATTACATCATGGCACTCCTCACTCAAGTCTATAATGTTGCGTTAATCATCAGCTCTATTAACTTTTCAAAAATTGATAGTCGCTTGCGTGCTGCGGTTAAAGCTGCAGAAAAGGCTAACCTGGCTAAAAGTGAATTTCTTGCCAATATGAGCCATGAGTTTCTCACCCCGATGAATGCTATCGTGGGGATTAATCAACTATTAAAACAAACACCCTTAACGAAAGAACAGTCTGATTATGTTGAAAAATCAGGTATTGCATCTAACTCATTGCTAGGGATTATTGAAGATATACTTGATTACTCCAAAATTGAAAACCAACAAAGCAAATTACATACTGCCCCCTTCCAGCTTCAAACCGTATTGGATACAGCAACCACCTTGGTAGAGCTGGGTGCGAAAAAGAAAGGGCTTGAATTATCAAGCCATATTACTAGTAGCACAGCAAATCTTTTGAAAGGGGATGCCGTTAAGCTAGCGCAAATACTAAGTAACCTAATGAAAAATGCGGTAAAATTTACGAATTCGGGAAAAGTAACGCTACGCATTGAACAAATAGACCAAACCGATGAAAGTGCACTTATTATTTTTTCTGTAAAAGACACAGGAATAGGCATCCATTTAAAAGATCATAAGGATTTATTTGAGTCCTTTTCGCAGATCAATACCAGCCATAGCAGAATCTATAGTGGAACTGGGCTTGGGTTATGTATCAGCCAACAACTTGCCAACCTTATGGGAAGTGAAATAGAAGTTGAAAGTGAACCTAATCTTGGAAGCCATTTCTATTTTTCAGTCTGGCTTGAAAAGAATATTGATAACAATACCGATCACTTATCTATTAACGAAAGCAATCAACTTACCGAGCTACCCAATAGTAAAACATTCTTTGAGCATTATAGCGTTTTGCTCATTGATGATGATGAACTTAATCTTATGATAGCTAAGAACTTACTACAGCAACTAGGCTTGCAAGTAAAAGCGGTAGGTACAGCTAGACTCGCCTTTAATTCCCTCAATACACAACAACCTGATGTGATTTTTCTTGATATTCAAATGCCTGAAATAGATGGCTACGAAGCCTTATCTATTATCCAATCTAATAAAAAGTGGCAGCATATACCTGTTATTTGCTTAACCGCACACACAAGCCCCGCTGAAAAAGAAAAAGCCATGTCTGCGGGCATGAGTGGCTTCTTGACCAAACCTATTAATCTCAAATCACTTAAAGAAGTGCTGCTTCAGTGTTTGCCAAAGCATACTTTTAAAACATCTGATGAACTTAATCAAGTAAAGAGTCAGGCAAGCCTAATCACTGAAGACTCAGCAGCTGAGGTGAAACAGAATCTAAATAATTTGATCGTAATGCTCAACAGTAAGGAAGCTATTATCAACCTTCTTCACACAGCCATCCATTCACTGACAGAATCAACCACCACCATACAAAACAATCTAAATCAGCAAAATTGGGAACATGCTAGTAAAGAGGCTCATCGACTCAGAGGGACAGCCAATCTATACGGCAGTACACGCTTACAGAATTATCTGGCGGATATTGATAATGGCTTACACAATAGCGAGAACTATAAAGCCACGTTAGACAAATTAAAGCTTGAAACCGAACTGATCATTAACCTAATGACGAAGTGCTTAGAAGAGATACAAAAGCCTCAAGCCAAAATAACACCGTAAAGTCATCTGATCCAACCTATCTTCCTTTAAACCAGCAAGAAACACCTTAAACTCCTCGCTTATGCTACTATGCGCGGCTATTATTTTTGACATCTTGTAGTCAAAATTACAAGACCAACAAAAAAGGAACTCTTATGAGCACAGCACAAATTATCTACACGCAAACGGATGAAGCACCTGCTTTAGCGACTTATTCTTTATTACCTATCATTCAAGCTTTCACACAAGCCGCTGGCGTAAAGGTTATTACTAAGGATATTTCCCTAGCTGGGCGAATCCTTGCTAACTTTCCTGATAATTTACGTGATGACCAAAAAATTGAAGATGCACTATCGGAGCTAGGTGAATTAGCTAAAACACCTAATGCGAATATCATTAAATTACCGAATATTAGTGCTTCCATCCCTCAGCTAAAGGCTGCGATTAAAGAGCTACAAGACCAGGGTTTCGACATTCCTGGTTATCCCGAGAATGATGACTCTGATGATGATAAAATATTAAAAGCACGCTTTGCCAAAGTACTAGGTAGTGCAGTAAACCCTGTATTACGTGAAGGCAACTCTGACCGCCGAGTGGCTGCACCTGTTAAGCAATATGCCAAAGATCACCCACATCGTATGGGCGAATGGTCAGCCGACTCTAAAACACATGTGGCTAGCATGGATGACGGTGATTTTTACGCTAGCGAGCAATCTGTGGTAATGAGCGATGCGGATGACGTAACCATTCAATTTACCGATACTGATGGCAATACCACCGTATTAAAAGAATCCACACCGCTACTTGCAGGTGAAGTGATTGATGCATCACGCATGAGCACCAAAGCTTTGCGTGCTTTCTATGAAAAAGCCATTGAAGATGCGAAAGATAAAGGTGTGCTTTTATCACTGCACTTAAAAGCCACCATGATGAAGGTTTCTGACCCAATTATGTTCGGTCATGCGGTAACTGTTTACTACAAAGATGTATTCGAAAAATACACAGATGTTTTCGAAGAATTAGGAGTAGATGAGAACAACGGCCTAGGCGATGTTTACGCCAAGATCGCCAGCCTTCCCGATGATCAGAAAGCAGCAATTGAGGCAGATATTCAGGCAACCTATGAATCCCGCCCTGCTCTGGCAATGGTTGATTCTGATAACGGCATTACCAACCTCCATGTCCCTAGCAACGTGATTGTCGATGCTTCTATGCCAGCGGCGATACGCTCATCAGGCATGATGTGGGGGCCAGATGGCAAACTTAAAGACACTAAGGCGATGATCCCTGATCGTAACTACGCAGGTATCTACCAAGCCACCATTGAGTTTTGTCAACAGAACGGAGCTTTTGATGTAGCAACCATGGGCAACGTAGCAAACGTAGGCTTGATGGCGCAGAAAGCTGAAGAATATGGCTCACATGATAAAACTTTCCAAATGTCTGCCGATGGCATTGTTAGCGTGATCAATTCAGCAGGTGATACGTTGATGGAACATAGTGTCGAAAAAGGTGATATTTGGAGAATGTGCCAAACCAAAGATGCGCCCATCAAAGACTGGGTAAAACTAGCGGTAAAGCGTGCTCGTGCAACAGGTAACCCTTCTATTTTCTGGCTTGACCCTAACCGCGCCCACGATACGATCTTAATCGAAAAAGTAAAAACCTACCTGCCAGAACACGATACGGATGGGTTAGACATTCAAATCATGTCACCCATCGATGCAACTCATCACGCACTCAAACGTGTCAAAGCGGGGGAAAACACCATTTCTGTAACAGGTAATGTACTGCGTGACTACCTAACCGACTTATTCCCTATTTTAGAATTAGGCACCAGCGCAAAAATGCTTTCTATCGTACCCCTGCTAGCAGGTGGCGGTTTGTTTGAAACGGGTGCTGGTGGTTCTGCACCCAAGCATGTACAGCAGTTTATTGAAGAAAATCACTTACGCTGGGATTCATTAGGTGAATACTTGGCACTCGCTGTTTCGCTCGAAGACTTGGCTGAAAAAACCAATAACACGAAAGTAACCGTACTAGCTGATGCGTTAAACAAAGCTAATAGCCAATACTTATCGAATAACAAATCACCTTCTCGTAAAGTAGGTGAGTTAGATAACCGTGGCAGTAGCTTCTATTTAGCGATGTATTGGGCGCAAGCATTAGCAGATCAAAACGATGATGCTGATTTACAAGCTCAATTTTCACCTTTGGCAAAGCAACTGAGTGGCAACGAATCAACCATCGTAGATGAACTTAATAAAGCGCAAGGACAAGCGATGGATCTTGGTGGTTATTATCATGCAGATGCGGGTGTGTTATCTGCCGCCATGCGTCCTAGTGCTACGTTTAATACCGCTCTAGAAACGCTTAACTAAAAGTACATCATCCTTAACTACTAATAGTGCTTCCAAACTTATTGTTGGAAGCGCTATTTCAGACCCTCCAGATTCCATTTATATGGGCTCCACCAGTACCAACCCTGCACATTTCCTGCAAACTATCTCAATCATATCTTCCGATTTCCACCATCATCCGTGCACCTTAAACCTACACACTCTTGTTTCTGCTTTTTGCATATCCCAAACAAACAGGAGTCATCATGGAAAAGAAAACTAGCTACACAAAGCCACTGATCATACTGGCATTAATCGCACTATTGCTTATCCCTCAAGCTTCAATCATGTCGCTGATCAAAGATCGAGTTGTCTGGCATACCGATGCCTTAGAAAAAGTTAGAGCAAGCTGGCCTAGCGAACAAACCTTAGCAGGGCCATTTTTAACTCTTCCCTATACCGTCACCGATTCACAACAAAACACGCATAACGGAACGCTGTACCTATTACCAGATCAACTCAATGTAGATGCAAACCTTGACAGCTCATTAATCCATAAAGGCGTTCACAAAATACCTGTCTATACCACCAAGCTTGCAATACAAGGCTTTTTCTCCCACAACGAGCTAGACAAAATCATCAATGAATATGCCAACAAAACGGTCTCTTGGGGAGATGGTATTCTGAGTTACCACATTACGGATCAACGCGGCATAAAAAACCAGTCTACGTTCTCTTGGGGCGATACGCAGTTAGCTACACAACCTGGCAATATTTTTATTGCCGAATCCACAGGCTTACACGCTACTTTGCCTCATGCATTAATTGATCAAGATGTGAACATGGACTTTGTATTAAACATTGAAGTAAAAGGCATGCAATCCCTTAAACTGGCTCAAGTCGCGCAAAACAGCAGCATTCGCTTATCCTCAAACTGGCTCTACCCCGACTTCTTCGGCAGCCTGCTACCCGAATCCCAACAAAGAACAAATGAAGGTTTCAGTGCAGCTTGGGAGTCATCAGCCTATTCAAACAACGCACGTTCGGCACTTTCAAACTGTACCACTGATGACTGCTCTCTGTTGCTGAACAACAATACCGTTGGCGTCAACCTTCAGAAACCCATCAATAACTATCGCCTGTCTGAACGCTCGGTCAAGTATGCGCAAGTATTTATTATCTTAAGCTTCGTTACCTTGCTTTTGTTTGAGTTATTTAAAAAGCTCAATATACATCCCATTCAATACACGTTGGTTGGTTTGGAACTAACCGTATTTTACCTTTTACTTATCTCGCTCTCTGAACATTTATCATTCGGCTGGGCTTATATGATCGCAACATTAGCCAGCACACTGCTGCTTACGCTTTATCTCTCAGGTATCCTAAACAGTCTTAAACAAGCACAGTTATTTGGTACCACCTTGGTTGCTCTTTACGCCATACTGTACGGTATTCTGAAATCGGAAGATCACGCTCTACTGATGGGGAGTCTGTTGATTTTCCTTGTCTTAGCTTTATTTATGTTGCTAACACGACATATTGACTGGTATACGTTAACTGAAAACTGGAGTACTAAACCCGTTATTGTTGATGACAATTTAGCTATTGATACCCCTCAAGAAATGAATACTGAAGACAGTAATTAGCTCCCTAACATTGCCCCTCTCCCTAACGGGACAGGGTTAAGATGTGCAGACCGAAAACATAGATAACGCATTAAAATGTATGTGAGCTTATGCTACGGCGGGAGTACTAGTTAGCAGCTAAAGAAAACTTTTGACACTATTTCAACTTTGAACTATTATTTTTGTGAATATAATCACAAAATTGTTTATATCATCCATATAGTTCGTTGTTCAATGTAATAATAATTTAGAAAGCACGGATAATAAGAAGTTTAGGCTTCTAGTTACTTGCTAATAGAAAGGATTATCCATGAAATCAAAAAGGTATTGCCCAAACTGCAAAAGTTTTAATATCTATAGAGTAAAGAGATCAAAAATACATAAATATATTCTTTTCTCCTCTCCTTGGTATCAATGCTTAGATTGTGACAGTAGTATCACCAAAAATACCCTTTTGAAAACTAATGACATGGTTGAACATCCTGGCATTTATTACACAACCCTAATAGAAAAATAGGATTTGTTTTTTATTACGCAATAAAAAAGGCAGCCAATTGGCTGCCTTTTAGGATTACAGTAAGTTAACTATAAAGTTTTTATCTCAATGTATTTCCGATCTTGTGTATCATTTGAATCTGTGCTTTAGCTGCTTCTAACTCAGCTTGTAGAGCTTCATAATCCAGATCTTCAGGGTCTTTTCCTTCCAACGCGGCTTCTGCTCTGGCTTTTGCTGCTTCAGCTGATTTTTCATCCAGATCAGCTGCACGGATAGCGGTGTCAGCTAGTACAGTAACTACTGTAGGCTGTACTTCCATCATGCCGCCTGATACAAATAGCGATGCCATATTACCTTCTTCTGTAATATAGCGAAGTTCGCCAGCCTTCAGAGTGGTAATGAGCTGTGCGTGACCTGGTGTTATACCTAGATCACCCATAGAACCAGGGGCGAAGATTTCTTTTACTGTTCCAGAAAAGAGTTCTTCTTCTGCGCTTACTACATCTAGTTGTGTGGTAGACATTATCGCGTCTCCTCTTGCTCTTAATTTAGTTAAGCTTTAGCCGCTCTTTCAATCGCTTCATCAAGTGTTCCCACCATGTAGAAAGATTGCTCTGGCATGTCATCGTGATCACCGTTCATGATCGCTTTGAAGCCTGCTAGCGTTTCTTCTAGTGTTACATACTTGCCTGGCGCGCCAGTGAAGACTTCTGCAACGTGGAATGGCTGAGAAAGGAAACGTTGGATACGACGTGCGCGTCCTACAATTTGCTTGTCTTCATCAGATAATTCGTCCATTCCCAAGATTGCGATGATGTCTTGTAGTTCTTTATAACGCTGTAGAACACCCTGTACGCCACGTGCAGTGTTGTAGTGATCGTCACCGATGACTAATGGATCTAACTGACGTGATGTTGAATCAAGTGGATCAACCGCTGGGTAGATACCTAGTTCTGCAATGTTACGTGATAGTACTAGTGTCGCGTCTAAGTGAGCGAAGGTTGATGCGGGGGATGGGTCTGTTAAGTCATCCGCAGGTACGTATACCGCCTGAAACGAGGTGATTGAACCTGTTTTTGTTGAGGTGATACGTTCCTGAAGTGCCCCCATTTCCTCAGCTAGTGTTGGCTGATATCCAACCGCTGATGGCATACGTCCTAGTAGCGCTGATACTTCTGTTCCCGCTAGTGTGTAACGGTAGATGTTGTCGATAAACATAAGTACATCGCGACCTTCATCACGGAAGTATTCCGCCATGGTTAAGCCTGTTAGTGCAACACGAAGTCTGTTTCCAGGAGGCTCATTCATCTGACCGTATACGAGTGCAACTTTGTCTAGTACGCCGCCTTCTTCCATCTCGTAGTAGAAATCGTTTCCTTCACGAGTACGCTCTCCTACACCTGCAAATACAGATAAACCAGAGTGAGCTTTGGCGATGTTATTAATAAGCTCCATTAGCGTTACGGTTTTACCAACACCCGCTCCACCGAATAGGCCAATTTTACCACCCTTGGCGATAGGCATGATCAAGTCGATAACTTTGATGCCTGTCTCAAGGATCTCGGTTGAGTTCGCTTGCTCTTGGAAGCTTGGTGGATCACGGTGAATTGACATTGTCTCTTCAGCCGCGACTTCACCAGCGTTATCAATAGGCTCACCTAGTACGTTCATAATACGTCCTAGTGTTGCTTTACCTACAGGTACCTGAATTGGCTTTCCTGTATCAGCAACAGACATGCCGCGCTTTAAGCCTTCTGATACACCCATCGCGATAGTACGAACCACACCATCACCTAGCTGCGCTTGAACTTCTAGCGTCAGGTCATTGTGGTCGCCTACGATTAAAGCGTCATATACAGTTGGTACAGCGTCACGTGGAAATTCCACATCTACCACTGGCCCAATTACTTGTACAATATTTCCAGTACTCATCGTACTCTCCTAATAATCTAAATTCTTTAGTAGCATCCTAGTAGCATATTGCTACCTGTTAGCCACACTTAGCTAATGCTACTCGACAGCCGCCGCACCTGAAACAATCTCTGAGATCTCTTGCGTAATCGCTGCTTGACGTGCTTTGTTATATACCAACTGAAGCTTATCAATCATGTCACCCGCATTATCGGTTGCGCTTTTCATGGCAACCATTCGTGATGACATTTCACAGGCTACATTTTCAACGACACCTTGATATATCAGTGATTCAATATAGCGTTGCATTAATGCATCGATCACTTCTTTAGAGTCTGGCTCGTAAAGGTAATCCCAGTGATAATCAAGTGCTTCAAGATCGTCGGCAACCAAAGGTACTAGCTGAGTAGCACGTGGTGTTTGAGTCATGCTATTTACAAACTCATTTTCCACCATGAATAAGCGATCAATTTTGCCTTCTGCATAAGCATCCAACATAACTTTGATCGGACCAATCATGTCTGTTAGCTCAGGCCTATCGCCTAAACCAACGGCTTCAGCAACGACACCGTAGCGTTTAAATGCATTTAAAGCTTTACCACCATATACTGCGATATCGACTTCAACGCCCTGCTCTTTCCAGTCGGCAATTCCTTGCTTGGCTTTCTTAAACAGGTTGGTATTTAAACCACCACATAAACCACGGTCGGTTGAAATAATGATGTAACCCACACGCTTCACTTCTTCACGCTCTAGCGTATAAGGATGCTTATACTCAAGATGTCCAGAAGCCATATGACTGACTACCTGACGCATCTTGGTGGCATAAGGGCGTGATGCATTCATGCGCTCAGCTGCTCTACGCATTTTTGATGCCGCCACCATTTCCATGGCTTTGGTAATCTTGCGTGTGCTTTGGATACTGCCGATCTGTGTACGTATTTCTTTAAGACCCACGGGACTTACCTCTTATAAACAGTCAACAAATTACCAGCTATGGTTCGCTTTAAAATCGTCTAATGCCGCACGCATTTTGTCAGCAATCTCGTCGTTGTAATCACCTGTCTCATTGATCATATCCAATAAATCAGATTGTTCATTACGCACGTAGCTTAACATTGCAGCTTCAAAGTCATTTACCTTGTTTACTTCAAGATCATCAAGATAACCTTCATTTGCAGAGAACAACGAGAAGGCTAATTCAGCGGTCTTAAGCGGCGTATATTGTGCCTGCTTCATTAAAGCAGTTACACGCTCACCACGTTGTAGCTGTGCGCGAGTCGCTTCATCAAGGTCAGAGGCAAACTGCGAGAATGCCGCTAATTCACGATACTGAGCCAAGTCAAGACGAATACCACCGCCAAGCTTTTTGATGATGGTTGTCTGTGCCGAACCACCTACACGAGATACTGAAAGACCCGCGTCAATCGCTGGACGTGTACCTGCGTTAAACAAGTCAGTGTCCAGGAATATCTGGCCATCTGTGATTGAGATTACGTTAGTCGGTACGAATGCTGATACGTCACCTTCTTGTGTCTCGATGATGGGGTAAGCCGTTAAAGAACCTGTCTTACCTTTTACTTTTCCATCAGTCATCTTCTCAACAAAATCAGCATTTACACGCGCTGCACGCTCTAGTAAACGTGAATGTAGGAAGAAAACATCACCAGGATATGCTTCACGCCCTGGAGGACGACGTAGCAATAAGGATACTTGACGATAAGCCCAAGCCTGCTTGGTTAAGTCATCATAGATAATCAATGCATTTTGACCACGATCTCGGAAGTACTCACCCATTGCACAACCAGCATAAGGAGCAAGAAATTGCATAGAGGCAGGATCAGAAGCATTAGCTGCTACTACAATGGTGTAATCCATTGCACCGTGCTCTTCTAGTTTACGTACTACACCCGCAACCGAGGAGGCTTTTTGACCAACAGCCACATAAATACACTGTACGTCTTTGCCCTTCTGGTTAATGATCGCGTCGATAGCAACGGCTGTCTTTCCCGTCTGGCGGTCACCGATGATTAGCTCACGCTGACCACGACCTACAGGAACCATTGAATCAAGTGCTTTGATTCCTGTTTCCATTGGCTCGTTAACTGATTGACGTTCGATAACACCTGGCGCTTGGCGCTCAAGGGGTGCAAGAGCTTCAGCTTCAATTTCACCTTTACCGTCGATGGGGCTACCTAGCGCATCTACAACACGACCTAATAGACCTGGACCAACAGGAGTTTCAAGAATACGACCTGTACATTTTGCCGTATCGCCTTCTCTCAAACTTTTAAAGTCACCGAGTACTACCGCACCAACAGAATCACGCTCAAGGTTTAAAGCAAGTCCATAAGCGCCATTTGAGAATTCAATCATCTCGCCTGACATTACGTCGCCTAAACCGTGGATTCGTACAATTCCGTCACCTACAGAAACTAACGTACCTTCGGTACGTGCTTCTGCTTCTACGTCGAAGCCTTCAATTCGCTTCTTTATTAATTCACTTATTTCAGTTGGATTTAACTGCATTTTTTACCTCTAGTAACCCTTAAGGCTACTGTTGTTAGCCGACCAGAGCGTGTGTGATATTTTTCAATCTACCCTGTATCGAACCATCTATTACCAAGTCACCTGCCCGAATAATTGCACCACCCATAATTGATTCATCAATTTTTGTGGTGATTTTGACATCACAACCAAGACGTTTTTTCAAAGCTTCTGATATTGCTTCTTTCTCATCATCAGTTAATTCCTGTGCTGAGGTCACAACGGCTTCTACTACATCTTCTGCTTCGTCTTTCATTACTTCATATAAAGCACTGATTTCAGGAAGGGCTTCCAAGCGATCATATTCCGCCAATTGCTTAACAAGGTTTTGACCCTTGTCATCCAGCTTATCACCACAGAGTTCGATAACAGCATCTGCTGCAACGGCTCCTGTCATGCTGGGATTGTTTAGCAATGTACGCACATCGTCGTTACTGACGACTGCACCCATGAACGCTAATGTCTCTGACCAATCGGCCAAATTACCAGCATCATTTGCCATTTCAAAAATGGCTCTTGCGTAAGGGCGGGCTGTGGTAGTTAATTCAGACACTATTAACTATCCTAGATCTTTGAAACAAGATCATCTAAAACGCTCTTATGCGCCTTAGCATCAATCTCTTTGCCGAGGATTTTACTCGCTCCAGCAACCGCTAATTCAGACACCTGGGCGCGGAGTCCGTCTTTTGCACGAATGATTTCTTGTTCCAGTTCAGCATCGGCAGCCGCTTTAACACGACTAGCTTCTTCAATCGCTTTGCCTTTAGCTTCTTCAAGCATCTGACTTTCGCGAGCTTTGCCTTGAGCTACAATTTCTGCAGCTTGGGCTTTCGCTTCACTAATCGTCTTCGCTGCTTCTTCTTCTGCTATTTTAGCGTCTTCAGCACCTTTTTCTGATGCAGCAAGACCTTCAGCAATACGTGCTTTACGGTCTTCCATCGCAGTCAAAACAGGTTCCCAAAGGAATCGCTTCATAAACAGTATAAGGAAGGTAAATACTAATACCTGTCCAAATAAAGTTGCGGTGATATTCATAATCTTCTCCGAATCTTGTTCAGTTAGTTAAACACTTAGAGTCGAATTATCCGCCCATCGCAGCTTTAGCAGCACCAATGAATGGGTTGGCGAAGATGAACCACATTGAGATACCCAATACGATCATTGGGAATGCTTCCATCAAACCACCGGTGAATAGCATTTGACCAGTCAACTGAGCACGCATCTCAGGCTGACGAGCAATACCTTCGATAAACTTAGAACAGATCATGCCCCAACCTAGAGCAGAACCTAGTCCAGCAGCAGCAAGAATGATTCCTACGCCGATAGCAGTTGATGACATGATTTCAGATACCATTGAAGCATCCATAGTTAATCTCCTAAAAAGATAAAATAAAAATAAAATTGAAACTGTTTAAGTATGATGACTTACTAATTACCAGCGTAAGTCATCATGATAATTAGTGTTCGTCTACACCTTGGCTGGCTAAACTTAAATATACAATCGTTAGCAGCATAAAGATAAAGGCTTGTAGAGGTATAACCAGCAAGTGGAATATTGACCACAGCATCCCTAGTATGATCTGCCCTGGAATTGCCCAAGCAAAACCGAGTAATGCGATCAACAAGAAGAGTAGTTCACCCGCGAACATATTACCGAAAAGTCGTAGGCCTAAGCTGACGGGCTTAGCGAGCTCCTCAATAGCCGTCATGATGACGTTTACTGGAATGGCAAACTTGCCAAAGGGGTGGAATAGAAACATTTTTGCGTAGCCAACTACACCTTTGTTCTTGATGTTATAGAAAACAATCAAGCCAAATACGATGATTGCTAAGGCAAACGTAGTATCAAGGTTAGTCGTTGGAACTGCTTTAAAGTAAACGTGATGAGGGTCTGCACCGAATGCAGATGCAACACCTGTAACCAGACCTGGTAATAAATCAACAGGAATAATATCCATTAGATTCATTAAGAACACGATCATGAAGATAGTGATAGCCAGTGGACCGATAAGGCGATCGGCATTAGGAAATATATCCTTTACTTGCTGATTAACAAACTCAACAATTGTCTCAAGTACATTTTGCATACCTGTTGGGTTATCTGCGTCAAGATTCTTACCTACTCTCCAAGATACAAATGCAATCAAACTAGCCAAGATAACAGTGACCAGAAACGTATCAATAAAAAATACGTCAAAATCAACCAAAGCTTTTGGATGACCACCAAGACTAGCGTTAGTCAGATGGTGCTGGATGTACTCAACAGGATTTGAAATTGCTGGCGCGTTAGCTTCGCTCACAATTAAACCTACCTATATAAAATTAAAATTTGGTTTTATAGCCACCACCGACTGCTTTTAATTAGCACTCTATGGCTACTTATTGAACGGGTATTGAAAGTGACACTCTATTTTTTCTTATTATTCTTGAGCTTCTGCTACCCGAACTTTCTAATTATTTTAAGACTAACCAACTGCTCTTTGAGACTGGTTATTTAGCCTTCTTTGACCCATAAATCATATAGGCCAGCTGCGCTAGTGCAAACGTTCCAAGCATCGCTGGCGGTGTTAGTTTTAACACTCCCATTCCGACACCAAACATCACTAGTACAAATATAAATCTTTGGATGACACCTAAATAGAGCGTCAACACGCCACCATCCGGATTATCATCAGCCATTCCTGCGGCACTGTCTAAGCGACGTGACAATAACAATGTATTCACTATTGCTACCGCTCCTCCGAAAAAAGAGGCCATTAAGGTCACTTCACCCATATAATGATAAAAGCCTACGGTGCTAGCAAGAATCAATATGATTTGTATGATTATCAAGCTACGCATTATTCGCTATTCACATCTATCATCAGTTTTACTAATCGAAGAAACTCTGCTCTCGCCTTGTCTACTTCGCTTCCGAGCTATCCTGCGCTCAATTTGGAAGAAGATAATAGCATCCCAACTAATCTGTAACAAGCGGATGGTGTAACTAATATTAGAAAACGCTAAAATAATTATTTTGATTAAGTTTTGAGCGAGTTGCTTGCAAACCAGCGAAGCCAATACTTAATGCTATAATATATAATTATGCCTGTTGCATCAGCCGCAATGTCGGCCAATTCGAATGAACGATAGGCCGTAAAACTCTGCGACACTTCTATTAATACACCATAACAAAGCAATGGAATTCCTTTCCATAACCAGAACGGTCTGCGGGAAGTCGTTAAATCCATTAATACCGCAAAACAGAAAAATACAACTACATGTACCAGCTTGTCATTTATTCTAGGAAGGTCTCCAGAAAGCGGCATAGTTGCGGCCCACAAGCCCAGCACCATTAAGAAAACAACTAGTAATCTAGTACTTACTTTAAATGCCCCGTTTTGACGCAACTCTCTAACAATCGATATGAGTTTATACACTATTAATTAAGCCTATTTGATACAATGGACGGCATAATTACATACTATTCCTGTTAACGTCTAGTCAGATAGCACAGGTTGCTGTATTGCCAACAATGGAAAACACACATGGATGTCTCATATATTCTTGATGAACTCAATAAACCACAACGTGAAGCGGTTTCAGCTCCCCCTGCTCCTGTTCTTGTTCTTGCGGGTGCGGGTAGTGGAAAAACACGTGTTTTAGTACATCGGATTGCATGGTTGATTGAGGTCGAACACGTTGCTCCTTTTAGTATCCTGTCTGTTACTTTTACCAATAAGGCAGCTCATGAAATGCGTGGTCGTATAGAGGACTTATTGGGTACGCCAGTTGGAGGAATGTGGGTAGGCACTTTCCATGGATTGGCTCATCGTCTGTTGCGCCGTCATTGGCAAGAAGCAAAGTTGCCTCAGCACTTCCAGATTCTGGATTCTGATGACCAACTACGTTTAGTTAAACGCGCTCAACGCTCTCTAGACTTGGATGATAAGCTTTGGCCTCCTCGTCAGGCACAATGGTTTATTAATGCCCGCAAAGACGAGGGGGTAAGACCGCAATACATGCAAGAAAATGGTGATATTAATTATCTACAGATGATTCGTATTTACACGGCGTATGAAGATCTTTGCAAACAATCAGGCGTGGTTGATTTTGGAGAGCTTCTACTTAGATCACTCGAACTTATCAGGGATAATCCTGAACTACAAAAACACTATCAACAACGCTTTAGACATATTCTTGTAGATGAGTTCCAAGACACCAATGAGCTTCAATATGCTTGGCTGCAACTACTATCGGGTGCTAGTAGCCCTGTTTTTGCGGTTGGCGATGATGATCAGTCCATTTACGGTTGGCGTGGTGCGAAAATTGAAAACATCCAAAACTTTACTAGAGATTATTCTTCTGCCATCACTGTAAAACTAGAACAAAATTATCGTTCAACAAGTAATATACTCGATGCAGCTAATGCACTTATTGCTAACAACGCTGGTCGACTTGGCAAAAACCTTTGGACAGATGATCCAGATGGCGAACTTATCAAACTATATGCTGCTTATAATGAAATCGATGAAGCTAGCTATATCGCAGGACAAATCCACAAGTGGGTTGAGCAAGGCGGCAAGCGTGATGAAATCGCTATTCTTTATCGATCTAATGCCCAATCACGAGTGTTTGAATCCCAATTCATTGAACAAGGCATTCCTTATCGAGTCTATGGTGGACAGCGCTTTTTCGAACGCGCTGAGATAAAAGATGCGCTGGCTTACCTTCGTATTACCGCTAATCGGGATGATGACCCATCATTTGAAAGAGTAGTTAACCAACCTACTCGAGGCATTGGCGAAAAAACTGTCAGCGTTATTCGTGACTATGCAACTCAACATAGTTTATCAATGTGGCAAGCTAGCAAAGAAGTGGTTGCAAACGGTCACTTAACTGCCCGTGCGGGTAATGCCGTGAATGGCTTTATCGAATTAATTAATGAAATGGCTGATGGTATCTACGAACTAGCCTTACATGATCAAGTCCGCCATGTCATTGCAAGCTCCAAGCTAAAAGAACATTTTCTAAAGAAAGAAGGTGATGAGAAAGGCAATAATCGAGTCGAAAACTTAAAAGAACTGATCTCTGCTTCGCAAGCTTTTGAATACAAGCCTGAAGATGAACACGCCAACTTAGACATCCTCACTGCTTTTCTTTCTCATGCGGCCTTAGAGGCAGGCGAAGGACAAGGAGACCCCAATGAGGACTCTGTACAGATGATGTCTATGCATTCCGCTAAAGGGTTGGAATTCCCCCAAGTCTTTATCACTGGCATGGAAGAAGGCTTGTTCCCCCATAAGAATGCGCTTGAAGAAGCCGGGCGAATGGAAGAAGAGCGAAGACTTTGTTACGTAGCTATCACCCGCGCTCGACAGGTACTTACTCTTAGCTACGCAGAACAACGTCAGCTATATGGCAATACGATGTACGGCATTGTACCTTCAAAGTTCATCCATGAAATCCCTGGTAGCTTGATTGATGAGGTGCGCTCTCAACAAGTTCCTACCTGGAATACATTTGGCAGTAAACGTCAAAATCAGTCATCTTACCAATCAAGCAACGAAACTGGCTTTTCAATAGGCCAGCGCATTAGTCATGCAACCTTTGGTGAAGGCGTTATCCTTGACACGGAAGGTGCGGGTAGTTCTGCACGTGTACAGGTTAATTTTGATTATGAGGGCAGTAAATGGTTGGTTTTAGCTTACGCCAATCTCTCAGCCATCTAAAATGTAACTACTCAGCTTACCCTCTACTTTGCCCAATAGCTGCGTTGAACCTAAATTCCTCAGTTAACCGCTTCCAGCACTGATTAAACTAATGATAGTATTAAAGTAAGAAGCTTTATCAATCTTCACTATATAGAGTGAAGGCGCTACAGCCTATAGAGCAACCCTCTTCAGCTGACTGGCTATGTAAAAAAACTCATTAAGGATCAACCATTAATTCCTTTTTTTACTACGCCATTCAGCCGAAGAGAATCACTCTATAGGCTGTCTAACTGAGGATTTTAGGTTAAAAGTGCTCATTTATGCCTATAAACTGCGCGCTTTAACCTTGCTCTTGAAAAAAATAGTGGGCAATCTGAGCACTTACGATTTACGCTGAGTAGTTACCTAAAAATTCAAATATTGTAGGCTCAAAAAAGGCCACTATTAAGTGGCCTTTTTCTTTCTAACTTAAGGGAAACCCTTACTGGACTCCTAGCTCCTTAAGTACCTTTATAGTTAATCCACCTCTTGGAAGATCTTTATCAATCTGATACTTATTCACTGAGTTCAATGTACCGCGACCAATACTTCCATCGACTGGGCCATTGTAGTAACCCGCATCTTTAAGTGCTTGTTGAATTTTCATATTCATTTCTTTTGTCATGTTTGTCTGACAAAGAACACGACGCCACTCAAGCTTCTCGCTTGAAACTTTCTTGCGCAGCTCAACTGTTTTAGTTTGTGCAGGCACGGTTGTGCGAACCACTTCAGCCGCAGTTGCAACTTTTTCAGTTTTAACTGTTTTAGTTTTAGCAGCAACCTTCTCTTCCGTTACAGAAGCAGGCGTATCAAGTACCAATTTCTTAAGCGTCTTCTGCTTTGCAGGGATTTCTTTTAAACAAACCTGAAGACCTGTGTAAGTGCCTTCACCCTCCGCCGCAGCTGCTCTCCAGCTAAATTGAGCATCGGAAACTTTTGCAGTAGTAGTAACCGTAGTGAACTCAGCTTCAACCGCTTCTTTTTCAGAAGTTGCATCAGATACAAGCTTAGTCGTCTTGATTGACTTTGTTTCCGCTGGTATTTCAGAATCTTCAATGGTAGAAGGAGTCTTTAGAACTGTCTTCAAGAAAGTATCGTATTTAGCAGGAACTTGAACCAAACACATGATCTCACCCGTAGTGTTATCAATACGCTCAACTAAGCCCGCACCTTTCTTCCATACGGCTTTGGCAGGCTCAACTTCAACCTTTTCTTCTACCTTTTCATAAACCGCAGCAATGAGTTTCTTAACGGTGTATGCCGGTTTAACTGTGACTATTTCTTCGCTAGCTTCAAACTCAGCATCTTTTATGATGATATTTTCTGATGCTTCTTTTGTTTCCACTTGCTTATCATTTTGTTCAAATTTTGCAGGTGTATAAAACTCTTTGTAACAACTACCTGCAGTAGCTGCATCAATATCAATACCACTTGTCTTAGCAGCTACCAATAATGCAGGGCTAGCAGGAATACCTCTTTTACCAAGAGAAGTAACCCACTCATTTCGTGCGGGCTCAATCTCAACAAGCTCTTCTTCTGTTCGATATTTTGCAGGTACGCTAGTTAATTTAGTATAAGCAGGCTTTACCTCAACTTCTTGCTCCGCTCCATCAAACGTAGGAGGAATGATCTCAACCGTTTCTTGAGCTGGCTGTACTTCAACCTCTTTACTTGTAGTTTCATAAGTAGCAGGAACGATTACTTTCGCAAAACATTCACCTGGCTTTGCATCTGGCAACGTATTTGTTGCATCAATTGGATTAGAGTCTTCCCCTTCAGCATGCGCTTGCATCGCTACTGAAATAGATACAGCTAACAATGCCACTGTGGCAATACCTTTATTTATCATGTTTATACCTGAATTATTTAATTAATATGCATAGAAAATATACAGAAATTTCTATGTAAATGCTACCGTTATAGTTAACGTATTATAGCCACATTCGTACTTCAAACAAGCCGCTATGACGAACGCTACAAACTTACCCTTATTGCCTCAACACAAAGTGCCATTAAAAACCCGGGAAATAATCCCAAAGCGATGACCAAGAATCCATTAGTCGTAAGTAATGCATTGAACCCAGTACCCATTCTGAGCAGCTCATCTTGAATAGGCTTATCAAAGTACATCAGCTTTACAGCGCGCAGATAATAGAACGCACCTACTACCGACATAACAACAGCCAACACCGCTAACCAGACAAACCCGGCTTGTACTACAGATTGTAAAATCGCAAGCTTTGCATAGAAGCCTACTAGAGGCGGAACGCCAGCCATTGAGAACATGAACAGCAACATCATGAACGCATACCAAGGATGTCGATCATTGAGTCCGCGTAAGTCATCAAGGTTTTCAGCCTCTACGCCTGAGTGGCTCAGAATAATGATGATTGCAAAACCACCTAGAGCAGTAATCGCGTAGGTGATGACATAAAACATGGCGGCAGAATAACCTGGCTCACTAGCACCAAGTATTCCGAGAAGAACAAATCCCATATGTGAAATCGTAGAGTACGCCAGCATTCTTTTAATATTTGTTTGAGCAATCGCTGCAATATTACCAACAACTAGCGATAGCACTGCTAAAGGTATGAGCATTTGCTGCCAGCCCATTGAACCAAACTCCATGCCACTAACTAGTAACCGCATGGTCATGGCAAAGGCTGCTAGCTTGGGAGCTGACCCCAAAAACATAGTAATGGGTGTTGGCGAGCCTTGATACACATCAGGCACCCACATATGAAAAGGCGCAACACCAAACTTAAAACCTAAGCCGACAATAATAAATGTTAAACCAAACAAAAGTACCAAGTTTGACATGATGTCTTGACTAGCGACATAGCTAGCAACACCTTTAAGGTCTATTGAACCGCTTAGACCATACAAAATAGACATTCCGTACAACAACATACCTGATGCAATGGCACCTAGTACGAAGTACTTCATTGCAGCTTCTGAGCCCCTTCCATCGTCACGTCTAAATGCAACCAAGGCATAAAGCGAAAGCGATAAGAGTTCAAGACCTAAATAGATCACCAGCATGGTATTTGCTGAAATCATAATCAGCATACCCAGTGTTGCGAATAAGCTTAAACTGTAAAACTCACCTTTAAATATCTTTCTATCAATCAGGTAAGGTCGTGCATAAACGAATATACCCATTACAATTAACAGTACTGAAGTCTTTAGTACTACCGACATGTTATCGGAGACGAACATGCCATTGAAGGCTTCAGTCTTATCAGCGCCATAAGAAGATACAACGAGAAAAACCGTTGTTAATAGTGCGCCAAGGGCCGCAATATAACCAATCGTACGGCATTTCTCACCTAAGAACACATCTAGCAACAATATAAAACAGGTTGCCGCAAGCAAGAACATTTCGGGTGTTGCCAAAGCAAAATTCATCACCGAATCCATTAGTTTACTCCTGGCAATTTAGTTTGAGTGGCAAGATCAACAATATGCACAATCGTGGCTTCCATCACATGAATAAGGGGCTGAGGCCATAAGCCTACTAGTAACACTGCGAAAGCGAGTACTGCCAAGAAAGTGAATTCTCTTTTATTGATATCTTGTAACATAGCGACTTGATCATTCGCAACACCACCAAAGATAACTCGCTTAACTAGCCACAAGGTATAACCCGCACCTACGATTAACGTAGTAGCCGCTAAGAACGCAATCCAGAAATTAGCTTTGAAGCTTGCAAGGATAACCATAAACTCACCAACAAAACCTGATGTTCCGGGTAAACCTGTATTCGCCATCGCAAATAATACAAAGAACGCGGTGAATATAGGCATGGTATTAGCAACACCACCATAAGCATCTATTTCACGTGTATGCATGCGGTCATACAAAACGCCGATACACAAGAACATTGCGCCAGAAATAAAGCCGTGAGATACCATCTGCACCATGCCCCCTTGCATAGCCAGCACAGAGCCTTCATAGCTTCCCGTATTATTATAAATCGCATAAACAAGAAAGAAGCCTAGCGTAACAAAGCCCATATGAGCAATGGACGAGTACGCCACGAGCTTTTTCATATCTTTTTGGACTAACGCCACGAAGCCAATGTACACCACTGCGGTTAGTGACATAAAGATGACTAGCCATGTCAATTCGCGTGCCGCGTCAGGAACCATGGGCAATGAGAATCGAAGGAAACCGTAACCACCAATCTTCAACATGATTGCCGCTAGAATTACTGAACCACCTGTGGGTGCTTCAACGTGAGCATCTGGCAACCACGTGTGTACAGGCCACATCGGTACTTTTACACCAAATGCAATGAGGAATGATAAGAAAATCAATATCTGTGCGGTCATGCCCAGCTTTAAGTTATACATATCAGCAATAGCGAAACTACCACCTTGGTTATACATATAGATCAAGCTTATCAACATGAATACCGAGCCGAAGAAGGTATACAGGAAGAACTTAATCGTTGCGTAAACACGATTAACACCACCCCAAACACCTATGACCAAAAACATGGGTATCAACATAGCTTCGAAGAAGATGTAAAATAGCATCGCATCTTGAGCTGCAAATACACCGTTGATGATGCCTTCCATAATCAAGAAAGCTGCCATATATTGAGCTGGCTTTTTCTTAATAACTTCCCAACCTGCAATCACAATCAAAACGGTAATAAAAGTATTGAGAATAATGAGAGGCATCGCAATGCCATCAACCCCTAAGTAGTAGTTGATATTAAACGTATCAATCCATACATGCTTTTCCTCAAACTGCATGAGATACGAACTAGCATCAAAACCAGTCCACAAAGGAAGACTAACCACAAATGTAAGCACAGAAAAAATAAGCGCAACAGGACGCGATAGCTTATCGCCAGCAACTAGCACAATCAAACCACCCAAAATGGGAAGCCAGATAAGAAGACTTAGTATTGCCCAACCATCCATATATTCTTTCCTTAATAAACTACTGTAACTATCGACTTTATTGTTATCGTTAGCTTTTTGTTATCCTGCTTTGTAAATGATCCAGCCCATTAAAGCTAGAACACCAATAATCATTGAAAACGCGTAGTGGTACATATATCCAGTCTGTAAATATCGCGACCATCCTGCCAGTTTTTTAATGAAGCCCGCAGAATCATTCACCAGACCAGTATCAATCAACATACGATCACCGTATTTCCACAAACCTTTTCCTAGTGCAACAGCGCCACCAGCAAATATTTTCTGGTTGAAATCATCAATGAAGTACTTGTTATCTAATAAAGTATGTATCCAACGGAATTTATTGTAGAACCACTCCGCAATTTCTGGCTTTCTCATATAGATAAACCATGCTGAACCCAATCCACCCATTGCTAGCCAGAAGGGAGTTGCTGATAATCCATGCAAAATAAACGGGAATATACCGTGATAATGGTGCGAAATTTCAGAAACAAGAGACTCATGCTCTCCTACGCCTTTAATAGCACCTTTAAAGAAGTCACCCACCACCATTGGATCTAATAAATATCCACTGATGACAGCAGGGATAGCCAATGCTATCAATGGCACAGTAACAACCCAAGGGGATTCCTTTAGATGATGCTTGGTATGATCATCCATACGCTCCTTACCGTGGAACACCAAGAAGAACATTCTAAAGCTGTAGAAAGCAGTCACAAATACACCGAGTAATACCATCCAGTATGCAAAGTGTGCACCTGGCACGTGTGATTCATGTACGGCTTCAATAATTAGATCTTTTGAGAAGAATCCTGAGAACCCTGGGAAACCGATTAATGCTAATGAACCAATTAACGAAGTCCAATAGGTAATCGGCATATACTTTTTCAAACCACCCATTTTGCGCATGTCTTGTTCATGGTGCATCGCAATGATAACCGAACCTGCGGCCAAGAAGAGCAAAGCTTTAAAGAAAGCATGAGTCATTAAGTGGAATACCGCTGCTCCATAGACACCCGCACCTAAGGCAACGGTCATATAGCCTAATTGTGAAAGCGTTGAATAAGCAACTACTCGCTTGATATCATTCTGCACAATGCCGATTAAACCCATAAAGAAGGCTGTGATCGAACCGATGATGAGTACAAAGCTTAGTGCTGTGGTACTTAACTCGAACAGTGGTGACATACGAGCCACCATGAATATTCCCGCTGTTACCATGGTAGCTGCGTGAATCAAGGCTGATATAGGTGTTGGGCCTTCCATTGAATCAGGCAACCAAACATGCAAAGGCACTTGAGCTGATTTACCCATCGCCCCTACAAACAGCAAAATACAAGCTACCGTGATAACCGACCATTCAGCCGCACCATATATATTGATAGTCTTGCCGACTACTTCAGGTGCTTTAGCAAAAACCTCTGCATAATCCATTGATCCGAAGTACATCAGAACAGCGGCTATACCTAGCAAGAAACCAAAGTCACCCACACGGTTAACCAAAAAGGCTTTCATGTTCGCAAAGATAGCTGTATCGCGAGTTGACCAGAAGCCAATCAATAAGTAAGAAACCAATCCAACAGCTTCCCAACCAAAGAACAACTGCATGAAGTTATTGGACATAACCAACATCAACATGGAGAAAGTAAACAGCGATATATAACTAAAGAAACGCTGATAGCTGTTCCGACCTACTAGACTTTCTTCAGGCCAGTTATGCTCGTCATGCTCCATATAACCAATGGTATAGATATGTACCATAAGCGAAACAAACGTGACGACTACCATCATCATCGCTGTTAGATTATCAATTAAGAAACCGACATTAAAAGCTATACCCTCGGTAGCAGCCCATGTATAAACCGTTTCGTTATAGGTATTGCCATCGAACGCGATGTGTTTAAGTACTATAAAAGAAAGTACACAGGCAGTAGCTACACCGGCAATGGTTGCGATATGCGCCGCTGTACGTCCGATCTTTCCACCAAAGACACCTGCAATAATAGCGCCAATGAGCGGTGCAAGAGGAATAGCTAGATATATATTTTCCATCATCTTATCCTCCTACCCTTTCATTTCGTCAAGTTCTTGAACATTAATCGTGCCACGATTTCTAAACAGCACTACGAGTATCGCAAGACCAATCGCCGCTTCGGCTGCTGCCACTGTTAGAATAAAGAAGACGAATACTTGCCCACCCATATCCTGATTAAAGTGGGAGAAAGCAATAAAGTTGATATTCACTGCCAACAGCATCAATTCAATACACATCAAAATGATTAGCATATTTTTACGATTGAGGAAGATACCCGCCACACTAACCGAGAACAGTATCGCTCCGATAACCAGAAAGTGAGTTAATGGAATCATGCTTTGAGCCATCTATTCACCTACCTTGTTGCTAGTTTTAGTTTCTGCGTCCATCTTGATAATACGAAGTCTATCTGAACTTTTAACGCGTACCTGATGGGAAATATTCTGTGATTTAGTACTAGGGTCACGCTTACGATGTGTGAGTACAATAGCTGCAATAATCGCGACTACCAAAACAACCGCTGCAATTTCGAAAGGGTAAACGTAATCTGTATATAGAATCTCGCCTAGCGCTTCAGTATTACTGTAATCAGCCGCATGTCGAGCAGGAGCTACTACCGTTTTAATTGTGTCTGAGGTTAGTACAAAGATCATTTCTGCTGCCACAGCAACAGCAACCAGCAAACCAACGGGAAGATAGCGAATAAAGCCTTCTCGCAGTATATCTATATTAATATCGAGCATCATAATAACGAAGAGGAACAACACCATAACCGCGCCAACATAAACCAGAATTAGCACTACACCCAAGAATTCAGCTTCCAACATTATCCAAATAGCCGAGCTACTAAAGAAGGCAAGAATCAAGAACAACGCGGCATAAACAGGATTGCGCACGGTGACGACACTAATAGCCGCAGCTACTAGTACACTTGCAAACAGATAAAATATGATCAGTTCATAATTCATAAAAATAGCTCATTCCTTTTCATCAAGAGCATGTAAAAGTACATAAAGAGCAATTAGCGATAAGGCGCATCTGCGGCCTTGTCTTTAGTTATCATGGCTTCATGTTTATCACCAAAAGCCAATAGCTTTTCTTTTGTCATGATGTTCTCACCGCGCTCTTCAAAGTGGTATTCGAACACACGGCTTTCTACAATCGCGTCTACAGGACAGGCTTCTTCACAGAAACCACAGTAGATACACTTAAACATATCAATATCATATTGAGTGGTACGACGTGTACCATCATCACGTTCTTCCAACTCAATTGTTATGGCTAATGCAGGGCAAACAGCCTCACACAACTTACATGCGATACAACGCTCTTCGCCATTGGGATAACGCCTTAAGGCGTGATGACCGCGAAA
Organism: Thiotrichaceae bacterium; assembly: GCA_026991755.1. GTDB lineage: Bacteria > Pseudomonadota > Gammaproteobacteria > Thiotrichales > Thiotrichaceae > HyVt-477. Next base: position 43,171 of record JALXAX010000124.1, read on the forward strand.
ACGAGGCGATATAGGAGTCTTTTCTTCAGGGTATTGAATCGTTATTTTTCGAGAAAACAACCGTGTTCCTGTTACCCGCATGCCTTTGAGTAACTCAAATAACGTAAACGATTTAATCCAATGTTGTACTGTGGCGATCATTGTTGACCTCTCACGTAATTCATCATAACCATGGTTTCCACCCTAGACCAATCGCTACACCTTCAAAGAAGATATAAACCAATGTAACGGGGATTAATATTTTCCAACCCAAACGCATGATCTGATCATAACGATAGCGTGGAAATGTTGCCCGGAACCAAAGGTACAAAAAGATAAAGAAGGCAATCTTCAGGAAGAACCAGTGAATGCCATTACCAAATAGTACTCCAATGTACGGCAAGTCCGTCAGTGCAGACATGCTTTCAAACGGCGATAACCATCCGCCCATAAAGAGAATAGCTGCCACGGCAGAAATCAACAGCATATTGGCATATTCACCTAAGAAGAATAAGGCAAACGCCATACCTGAATACTCAACATGGAAGCCTGCTACGATTTCTGACTCCCCTTCTGCGACGTCAAACGGTGCACGGTTGGTTTCCGCCACACCCGATATAAAGTAAACCACCATTAAACCGAACAGCGGCCACATAAACCATTGTGTAATTCCGCCTGATTGTGCAAGTACAATCTCACTCAAGCTCAAACTACCTGCAGCCATTAATACGCCCACTAGAGCAAAGCCCATCGCAATCTCGTAAGAAACCACCTGTGCACCTGCTCGCATCGCACTTAAAATAGCGTATTTAGAATTCGATGCCCACCCTGCCAAGATGATACCGAATACATCTAATGAAGTAATCGCCAAAATAAACAGCAAACCTACATTAATATCGGCAAGCGCCCAACCTGATTGGAATGGAATAACAGACCACGCCACCAAGGCAGGGGTTAAAGCCATTACAGGGGCAAAGTAGAAAACAAAGGTATTCGCTTTAGTAGGAAGAATGACTTCCTTAAACATCAGCTTCACCGTATCAGCAATCGGTTGCAACGAACCTTTAATTCCAACACGGTTTGGCCCCAAACGCACTTGCATATAACCTATAACTTTACGCTCGGCAAGGGTCGTATAAGCAACTGCCAAAATTAAAGGCAATATAATAGCTACAATTTTCAACAGTATAACAATGAGTGTCTGCAACACTTCTGGCACTAAGTCCCATATTGAAAGTAAGCTATCCATTAACAATCACCTTGAATGTCTACAGGCCCATACGAAGCACCTAATAGAGCCGCCTTATTGGTTGCCGACAACATATAGAGACAACCTTCTGGTATATCACTATCTATAAACAAGCTCATTACTACGCGCCCATCTCCTTGTTGCACGGTGACTGATTCACATTCACCTAAGCCTGCACTTTCAACATCAGCAGGATTTAACCAAACCGAATTTCGGTCTTGTAAGAATGTCTTTTGTAATGCGGTGGCACGACGAGTAAGGCTATCAACAGAATATGCATGTACCGAGCTAATTCGTTGCAAGCCTGATGCTTCAGCCACATCAAACTCATCTGAGTCATCGAACGATCTTGTATTATCCGTGACTAGTGTTACTTTCTCGTTAAATTCTTTCAGCACATCTTCACTACTCATGTAGTCGAAACCATCAACTTCCATGGTATTGCCTAGCACTCTTAGTACTTTCCATGCGGGCTTAACCAAATCAGCTGCTTTAGCAACAGCACGGAATGTTTGCTGTGTACCTTCTGCATTGATGAAGCTGCCAGATGTTTCTGCGAAGGTTGAAATAGGCAATAAAATGTCTGCATAAGCACGCATTTTATCGCTAGCAAATGACGTTAAAGCAATAACTTTAGCGTGATGCATTGCGGCTTCTGCTTTTTGTGGATCATCACAATCAAAGCTAGGATCAACGTCAAGCAACACAAACGTCTTTAATGCGCGCATCATCATATCTGCGGCATCTAAACCTTTTGCACCAGAGGCTTCACCACCTGCTACACGATGTGGAACGTTCCCTGTTAACCATGCGCCGACTGTGTTGGCTGATTCTGCCAGATAACCTAGCGAAGCACTTGTGTTACTTGCGATCACAGAACCTAATGCTCGTAGCGTGGCATAATTGGGATGTTGCACTGCAAGGTTACCTAGTAGCACTGTTGCATTTTTTGCATCTTTCAAGAGCTGCACGATGTTATTAGCCTGTTCATCAGCATCTTGTTTTAAATCTACTAATTGGGCAGGGACATCTCCACTAGCAGTGGCGATAGCACCCAGCGCTTTCACCAAGTTTGCAGGGCTTGCCACAATGTTGTGTTCTACGGGGTAATTGAAATCAACCTTAATAGGATTAATCACAATAACTTTAGCACCCTTTAAAACTGCCTTGCGAATACGATGATTAGCCATGGGCTGCTCACGACGCACATCTGAACCGATTAAGACAATAACATCTTTGTCCTCAAGCTCAGGCAGTGTTGAGCCTAGCCAGGGAAATTGCGGTGACTTATCCTGATCAGAAAAATCGGTTTGGCGTAAACGGTGATCTATATTTGAAATCCCCTTCGCACGCATTAATTTTTGCAACAAATACAACTCTTCGGTGGTTGCACGTGCTGAAGCTAATACACCTGTTTGCTCTGGATCAGTATGATTGAGATGATCTGCCACATAATCTAATGCGACATCCCAGCTAATCGTTTGCCAGTTACCATCGACTTTCATCATCGGTTCGTCTAAACGATCTTCTGCATCCAAGCCTTGGTAACTAAAGCGGTCTCTATCTGAAATCCAACATTCGTTAATCGCTTCATTATCCTTAGGAATAGAGCGAATAACTTTACCCTTAAAGGTATGCAAGTTGATATTCGAGCCCACTGAGTCATGCGAAGCTATCGAAGGTGTCTGATTAACTTCCCAGGCTCTAGCTTTATAGCGCGAAGGCTTGGCAGTTAAAGCACCTACAGGACACACATCAATAATATTACCTGATAACTCAGATTTTAAACTTTTATCAATGTATGTACCGATTGCCATCGTGTCACCACGACCTGTTGCACCCATTTCGCGCATTCCTGCAATCTCTTCACCAAAACGTACACAGCGCGTACATTGAATACAGCGTGTCATTTCAGTAGCGATAAGTGGGCCGATATCTTTATCAGCAACTACGCGCTTCATTTCGTGGTAATTTGATGAGCTATTGCCATGCGCTACCGACAAGTCTTGTAATTCACACTCACCACCCTGATCACAGATAGGACAATCCAGAGGGTGATTGATTAGCAAAAACTCCATCGTTGCTTTTTGTGCCGAAACTGCACGCTCGGAACGCGTCAACACAGTCATTCCTTCCATGATTGGAGTAGCACAAGCAGGCATTGGCTTAGGTGCTTTTTCTACATCTACCAAGCACATACGGCAGTTAGCAGCTACAGACAGTTTTTTGTGGTAACAGAAACGAGGAATGTGAATACCTTCATCATCCGCCACATCAATTAGCATAGTGCCAGACTTAGCTTTTATTTCTTCACCATTAATCGTCAGGGTTACTAAATCATCACTCATGAAATGCCTCCCTTTCTGCTACCTGTTTGTGCGCCGACCATACTATGTCCATTTTTGACATAGTATTCAAACTCGTGGCGATAATGTTTGATAAAACTCCATACAGGCATTGCTGCTGCATCGCCTAGCGCACAAATAGTACGACCTTCGATTTTATGTGCAACATCATCCAAAATATCAATATCTTCCATCGTGCCTTTGCCGTTAACGATACGCGTCAACATACGATACAACCAACCCGTACCTTCACGACAGGGCGTACATTGACCACAAGATTCTGAATGATAAAAACGTGATATACGCTGTAAAAGCTTGACCATGTCGGTCTGGTCATCAATGACCATAACTGCCCCAGAGCCCAGATAGGAGCCTGCATTCTGGATAGTATCGTAATCCATAGTGAGTTCCATCATCACTTCAGCGGGAAGCACGGGAACGGATGACCCACCCGGGATAACAGCTTTCAGCTTGCGCCCTTTCCAGACACCACCTGCCATTTCTAACAAATCTTTAAAAGGTGTTCCCAAGGGAATTTCAAAGTTACCTGGATTTTCTAAATGCCCTGACATAGAGAACAACTTCTCGCCGCCAGCACCTTCAACACCCATTTTCGCAAACCACTCTCCTCCATTTCTGATAATGGACGGGATTGAAGCTAGTGACTCGGTATTATTAATCGTAGTAGGTCGTCCATACAGACCATAGCTTGCGGGAAAAGGAGGCTTAAATCTTGGTTGCCCTTTTTTACCTTCGAGCGACTCTAGTAAAGCAGTCTCTTCACCACAAATATAAGCACCTGCACCTAACGACCCGTACAAGTCGAAATCAACACCTGTACCTTTTATATCTTTACCTAACCAGCCTAGTTCATAAGCTTCTTTTACGGCTTGTTCAAAATGAATGAATGGCTCATCCATAAACTCACCGCGCATATAGTTATAACCTACTGTCGCACCAATTGAATAGCCCGCTATTGCCATCCCTTCAACTAACGCATGAGGGTTAAAACGTAGAATATCTCTGTCTTTACAAGTACCTGGCTCTGACTCATCTGAGTTACAAACGATGTACTTTTGCCCTGGCATATCTTTAGGCATGAAGCTCCACTTCAAACCTGTTGGGAAACCAGCACCACCGCGACCGCGTAACCCTGATGTCTTCACCTCATCAATCACATCATCAGGTGACATTTTTTCTTCTAATATTTTTTGCCATGCTTGATAGCCACCCACTTTTAAGTAGCTTTCCAGGCTATTCGCCTCATCGCCGAATTGTTTTGTTGTGAAGCAGACTTGATCAACCATGGTCAGCCTCCCCATCATCTATTCCATCCAAGATGGCATCAATTTTCTCGGGTGTTAAGTCGGTGTGGTAAACATGGTCGACTTGCATCATTGGCGCACTAGAACACGCAGCTAAACACTCTTCTTCTACCTTCAAGAAAAACTTACCATCTTTAGTCGTTTCACCTAACTTAGCGCCTAACTTGTTTTCGATATATTCAACAATTTTATCAGAGCCACGCAACATGCAGGACACGTTGGTACAAATTGAAATACTATGACGACCTGCTGACTTTTCATCCATTTCATACATAGAATAAAAACTAGCAACCTCATAAACTGCAATTTCGTCCAAACCTAAATAGTCTGCAACCGCATCCATTTTAGGTACTGAAACATAATGATCTTCATGCATCACTGCACGTAAGGCCGCCAATAATGCAGATTGTTTTTTATCTTCTGGGTAACGCTTTAACCAGCTATCTATTTCTTCTCTTTCATGAGTAGTCAATAAATCGCTTTTACGCACTACGTTACTTTCGTTCTGAGTAGTCATTAACGATCAACCTCCCCAAATACGATATCTTGTGTACCAATGATGGTAACTACGTCTGACAACATGTGACCTCTTACCATTTCATCCATTGCAGAAAGATGTACAAAGCCTGGCGCTCTTATTTTTAATCGGTATGGCTTATTTGAGCCGTCTGAAACCAGATAACAACCAAACTCCCCTTTAGGGTGTTCAACTGCGGAGTAGACTTCACCTGCAGGCAAGGTATAACCCTCTGTACTGACTTTGAAATGCTTAATTAGCGACTCCATGTCTGTTTTCATATCTGCTCTACTCGGAGGAGCAACAGGACTACCATCCAACATCACAGGGCCAGAATTATTACGCAGCCATTCAACACACTGAATGATAATCCGGTTAGATTGGCGCATTTCTTCGACTCGCACCAAATAGCGATCATAACTATCGCCGTTAGTGCCAATAGGTATATCAAAATCCACTTTATCGTACGCTGCATAAGGTTGCTTTTTACGTAAATCCCACGCTATGCCAGAACCACGTAGCATAGGCCCTGAGAAACCTAGCTGTTTTGCCTGTTCTGGGTCAACTATTCCGATATCAACTAAACGTTGTTTCCAGATTCGATTATCGGTTAGCAGTGTTTCGTACTCATCAACACAAGCAGGGAAACGTTGTGTGAAGTCTTCGATAAAGTCCAACAAACTGCCTGAACGGCACTCATTTAATTCTTTAACACGCTTGGCATCTTTCCAACGTGATTCTTCATACTGCGGCATGCTATCGGGCAGATCACGAAAAACACCACCTGGACGATAGTAAGTAGCATGCATTCGAGCACCAGAAACAGCCTCGTATACATCCATTAAATCTTCACGCTCACGGAAGGCATATAAGAACATCGTCATCGCCCCCACATCTAGACCATGTGCACCAATCCACATTAAATGATTGAGAATACGAGTAATCTCATCAAACATGGTACGAATATATTGAGCTCTTTCAGGCGCTTCGATTCCCATTAGTTGCTCAATGGCACGAACATAAGCATGCTCATTACACATCATGGATACATAATCCAAGCGATCCATGTAGCCAATGCTTTGGTTATAAGGTTTTGACTCTGCTAATTTTTCAGTACCACGATGCAGAAGACCTACATGAGGATCCGCACGCTCAATGACCTCACCGTCCATTTCTAAGACAAGACGCAATACGCCATGTGCTGCAGGGTGAGCGGGACCGAAGTTAAGCGTGAAGTTACGAATATCAGACATTAATCATCTCCCTCTACAGGCGGTGTAAAGGATTCATTACCACGAATAACACGAGGCACTAGCACGCGAGGTTCAATAGTGACAGGTTCGTAAATGACTCGACCCTCTTCTTCGTCATAACGCATTTCTACATGACCCACTAAAGGGAAGTCTTTACGGAAAGGATGACCAACAAAACCGTAGTCCGTCAATATACGACGTAAATCAGGGTGACCCGTAAACATGATACCGAATAGGTCAAACGCTTCACGCTCAAACCAATTAGCCGCCTTCCACACTTCAACCACGGAGTCCACGGTAGGAAAGTCATTATCGTCACAAAATACCTTTAAACGTATACGATGGTTATTAGCGACTGACAACAAGTGATAAACAACCGCAAAACGCAGGCCATCAAAGTCAACTTCTGCTACCTTCTCATCAAAGGTAAATCGCTCTGCGCCCATTGCTTGAACGCCACGGCTAAAACCAGAGGCTTCTGTTTCCCATTCAGTTTGACCGAAAGCCAGATAATCAACACCACAAACATCTATTAGCTCATCGAAAGCGGTTTGATCATCATTTAATAAGAAGTACACGGTATCCATAAGATGCTGCGCTTTGACTTCTATGGTTAATTCACCGAATTCGATTTTCGAATCAATCAGCTTACCATCAAGCTTTTCGGTGATATGGGTTAGTAATTGTTCCAAATCACACGCTCCGTGCAATCGTGTTAGTGTTGCGAATCTTATTCTGTAACTGGATAATTCCGTACATCAGCGCTTCAGCCGTTGGTGGACAACCCGGCACATAGATATCAACAGGGATAACGCGATCACAGCCACGCACGACCGCATATGAATAATGATAATAACCACCACCATTAGCACAAGACCCCATGGAGATTACCCAGCGAGGCTCTGCCATTTGGTCGTAAACTTTGCGTAATGCAGGTGCCATTTTATTAGTAAGTGTTCCCGCCACAATCATTACATCTGATTGTCGTGGACTGGGTCTAAAGACGATACCGAAACGGTCCAAATCGTAGCGTGACGCACCCGCTTGCATCATTTCAACCGCGCAACATGCCAAACCAAACGTCACAGGCCATAAAGAACCTGTCCTTGCCCAGTTGATTAGCTTGTCCGCCGAAGTGGTAACAAAACCTTCTTTTAGAACACCTTCTATTCCCACTCTAATGCTCCTTGTTTCCACTCATAAATAAACCCAACAATTAGTATCAGGAGAAATATCCCCATTGAAACCAAACCAAACATGCCAATTTTGTCGAGCACAATTGCCCATGGAAACAAGAATGCTATTTCCAAGTCAAAAATAATAAAGAGGATAGCCACTAGATAATAGCGAACATCAAATTTGATTCGCGCATCTTCGAACGCATCGAAGCCACACTCAAAAGGAGAATCTTTTTCTGCATCAGGTTTTCGTGGACCCAGTAATAAACCCAGCCCTAACAGAACAATTGACATGCCAATGCCCACTGCTAAAAACACAAGAATCGGTAAGTACGCCGCTACCATTTTATCTCCTAAACTCCTTCTAGTCAGTGCAAACTGTGGAGTATTCGCACTAAAGCAAGGCTGAATATACACAACCCCTCATAGTCCCTCAACCCATGGCAACAAAATAAATGATTTGACAAACATCAACTTTTAAAAATACTTATAGATAGTGATAAGTTTTATTTATTATTAGTATATAGCTATAAACTTATGATCGAGTGTTGGAGCGAGTTCACGGAGTGGCTTTTTAGAAAACACATTAGGATTAGTAATGATAGGTTAAAAAATAAACAAACCTTAGCTAGCTATATTTTTTACGCACTAGACATCAAACATGATCAATAGTGTCTATTACTCACGATTAATATGACACCTTCTGCCTCTGATTCTTTTTTCACCCATGAATATAATTCAGTAGGTAGCCTTAAGGAATCTCTGAATAACTAAAAAATATATTTCAAATACCCTTAAATTTGTAATTTTTTGAAAAAATATCTTTTTTTAGCATTATATCTTCCAGT